>NZ_PQHZ01000001.1 GCF_003385185.1 Amycolatopsis palatopharyngis
CGAACCGGCTGGTGGGCATCCTGCACGGCTGCCTCAAAACCGGCACCCTCTACGACGAGACGACCGCCTGGTCGCATCACGCCGAGAACGTTGCGGCTTGACATTTCAGCTCCTGGGATGTCTTTCAGGTCAGGATCGCCGGGTCTTGACCGGCCCAGGCAGCGGTGAGCAGCGCGGTCATCTCGCCCTCGCTGACCGGGCGTGGGTTGGCGGCCGGGACAGCGGGCAGGATGAGTCGTGCCGCCTCCGCGATGTCGGCCTCGGCAAGGCCGGCGTCCCGCAGCGCGCGCGGCGCGTCGAGTTCCGCGTAGAGCGAGATCAGCCCCGCGACCGCGTCGGTGGTCCCGAGCGCGTCGGCGATCCTGGCGGCCGCCTCCCTTGCCGCCGGGGCATTGAACGCCAGCACATATGGCAGGACCGCGGTGTGTGTTCGCGCGTGTGGCAGGTCGTAGGCGCCGCCGAGGACGTGGCAGATCTTGTGGTGCAGGCCGGAGCCCGCGGAAGCGAACGCGACGGCCGCGAGGTATGCGCCGTAGAGCATGCGTTCCCGCCCCACGAGGCCTTCCGGGTCCTTCCTGACCAGCGGCAGTCCGTTGGCCAAGGCGCGGATGCCCTCGCCGGCGAGTGCCGCGTCGATCGGGTCGGTTTGTGGCCCCCACATCGAATCGACACAGTGCGCGAGGGCGTTGCACCCCGAGGTCACCGACAGTTCGGCCGGCAGGGACAGGGTGAGCGCGGCATCGTAGACAACGGTCACGGGTAGGACGCGGTCGTCGGTGCCAGTGGTCTTGCGGGCAGACTCGGTCATCCCCCACACGTTGGTCGCCTCGGAGCCCGCGTACGTGGTGGGCACCGCGACGATCGGCAGCCCGGTGGTCAACGCGACCGCTTTGGCCAGGCCCGTCGTGGACCCGCCGCCGACGCTGACCAGGAGGTCGGCTCCGGCTTCGGCGGCCTGCGCGCGGGCTCGTTCGGCATTGGCGACCGGTACATGCGGTGCCACGTCCGCGCATCGCGCGGCCACATCGATCCGCGACGTCACCTCCTGCGCGAGTTGGTCCTCGTGTTCGGAGGCGACCAGCAGGACACGATTCGCACCGAGCCGCGCGACCTCCGCCGCCAGGTTCCGCGCGGCCCCGCCGGTGCCGAACAGCACCCGCTGACCGAGCGTCACATGCTCGAACTGCCAGGTCATGTTGCCTCTCCTCGGTCGAGTATGCGGGTCAACGCGGTCATGAGTTCGGCTTCGGGGTCTGCGGACAGGTTGTGGCAGCGCCAGCCGACATGCTTGTCCGGGCGCACCAGCACGGAGCCATCCTTGGCAACGCCACACAATCCAGCCCAGTCGAAGTAGAGATCGGTCACCGCGCGCCCCGGGCCGATCACCACGGTCTCCACCGGCACGCCTAACCGGTCGGCGGCATTCTTCGCGGCTGCGACCCATGCCTCCCCCGTGATTCCGGTGATGACGGTGAATCGTCCGTATGGAGCCAGATCGTGGGTCGAGTACTTGCGCTCGTTGTCGCCGACCCAGGCGTGCGGCAACCGCACCCCCGGATACGTCGACTGCTCGTAGTACAACTCTGGGTCGCGCGTGGGCTCGGGGCGTGCCGTTCCGTCGGACACCACGGCGGTGGACTCGTAGCGCTGGCCCATCTCGACACCGTGTGCGTTGAACTCGTAGTTCTTCAGCTCCATCGCCTCGCGCACGGCGGCGCGTTTGGCGGCGCCCGCCGGACTGTTGTCCTTGCGCTCCTCGATCCGCGCTGCCAACTGATCCGCGGTCTCGGCCATGTCGAGGCCGAGTGCCTCGAACAGCCCGCCGAATTCACGGGCGGACTTGTTCGCGCGCAGCACGATCTGCCGTGCCACCGGAGCGCGTTCGGTGGTGTAGGTGTCGAGCAGCCCAGGGCCAGCGTGTCCATTGAGGACGACAGCGACCTTCCAGGCAAGGTTGTAGGAGTCCTGGATGGAGGTGTTGGAACCGAGCCCGTTGCTCGGTGGATGCTTGTGCACGGCGTCGCCCGCGCAGAACACCCTGCTCCGGTGGAGGCTCGTGGCGTACTGCTCGTTGTTGCCCCACAGGGAGATGCCGGTGATCTCGACATCGAGGCCGGGATCGCCGACGAGGTTGCGCACGATGCGCAACGCGTCGTCCTCGGTCACCTCGGGTACGCCCTGCTCGAGGTCGAAGCCCCAGACTATGAGCCACTCGTTCCACGGCCGGACCATGCGCACGAGGCCCGCACCGATACCGCCGACGTTCGCACCGGGCTGGATCACCCAGTACAGCACCGAAGGGCGATGCCCGCAGAGTTGGCCCAGCTCGGCCTTGAACGTGATGTTCATCGAACCGGCGATGTCCATTTGGCCCTCATAAGGCAAGCCCAGGTCGGCTGCCACTCTGGACCGGGCTCCGTCCGCGCCGATCAGATACTTCGCGCGGATCGTGTACTCGCTGCCGGTGAGCCGGTTCAGCACGCGTACGTCCACGCCTTCATCGTCCTGCTTGTGCCCGAGGTACTCGGTGCTGAACTGGGTCTGTGTGCCACGCATGGTCGCGTTGCGAACGAAGATCGGCTCCAAGTAGGTCTGCGGGATATCGCAGTTGAGCGACGGCGAGGCCAGCTCGTAGTCGGCGTGGCGGGCCGGATGGTTTCCCCAAGTGAGGATCCGCCCGATTTCCTCACCGGCGATGGCGGTGCAGAAGACAGTGTCGCCGATCATGTGGTGTGGAGTGGCGTCGGCGAGCACCTCTTCTTCGATGCCAAGGTCCCGGAAGATCTCCATCGTCCGTTGGTTGGTGATGTGCGCGCGGGGCGTGTTCGCGGTCCAGCGGTACTTGGTGATCATGATGTTGGAAACGCCCAGTGTGGACAGAAAGAGCGCCGCGGAGGCACCTGCCGGGCCGGACCCGACGATCAGCACGTCCGTCTCGACCACGGTGGTCGTCGGCGGGGCGGTGTCGGCGAGACCGTCGTGGAAAGTCACCATGCCTGCTGCCTTCGTGTTCACTGCCCGGCCCGTTGCCGGTGCATGGGACACCGTCGCAGGGCGGGGGCGACACGCGGGCCGTACGGTCGCGGCACGGCGGAAATAGGCAAAACTCAGGGCGGCGCGAGCAACTCCCCGCGGTCACTGCGCGGTGTGGTGCCGAACCGCGCCCGGTAGGCGCGCGAGAAGTGAGCCTGCGACGCGAATCCGTGCTGGGCGGCGAGCTCGGCCAGCGGCGTGCGTGCGTGGGCCGGGTCGGCGAACGCGCGCCGCACGGCATCGAGCCGCGCGGCAAGGACGGTCTGCGGCACGCTCTGCCCCGATTCGGCGAACAGGCGAGAGAGCTGCCGCTCGGAGTACCCGATGGCAACGGCGATCCGGCCCGCGGACAGTTCGGGCTCGTGCAGATGCGCGGCGATATAGGCATGGGCGGCCGCGAGGTTGCTACCAGCCGAGGCGCCTGCGCCGAGTAGCGCCGCCAGCAGCTCCAGCACCGTGGATTGCAGCGCGTCCCAGTCCGTCCGGGCGCCCGCCAGGGCGTCGGCCACAGTGGCGGCGAGCGCGTGGGCGTGGGCGGCACCCTGACCGTGGTCACCGCCGCCGAAGGTGAACACGTGTGGCCGCGCCAGCCCGGATCGGCCAACGGTTTCGCGCAGCGCCGCCCTCGGCGCCTTCAGCACCAGCTCCGTGAGACCACGGGTGAAGCCTCGCTGGAACGGCTGGTCCGCGTCGCAGACGAGACCCTGGCCCGGCGAGAGCATCTCGCAACCGTTGCGATGGTAGAAGCACCCCTCGCCGGCCAGGGCGAAGTAGACGGCCACGCCATCGGCAGGGTGGGTGGCGATCTGCCGGATGTCCCGGTCGACGACATGCGGCGACCCACTGACCTTGGCCAGTTGCAGCTGGGGCAGCCGGAGATTGACCTCGGTCCCCTCGAACGGTCCGTCACCGAGCGGCCGGGCGCGCAGTCCCACCAACGAACGGGCGTTGTGGGCTTCCCATCCGGCGAGCTTGTGCCCGTCCGGCAGGTCACTGGTGCGGAACCGGGTCAGGCCGTGCACGTTCACGGGTGCCATGCGCCCACGGTAACCCCACCAGCTTTAGTTCTCCGAACCTCGTGAGGTCCGAGCCCGTTTCTCGTCAGCGGTCAGCTGCCTCAGAGCAAGGTGCTCCAGTAGTACCAGAAGGCTTCGAGTACCAAGGCGACGATGGCGAGGTACCAGAGCACGAGGGCCAGGGAATGGTAGTGCGCCAATCCGAGGGCAACGGGCTTACCGCTGGATGAAAAGTGGCCGCTGGTGAGGTTGTGCAACGTGGTGTACCAGAAGATCGGAATCGTCACCGCCCACACGACCATGCAGTACGGACACAGTGCTCCGATGTCGTAGAGGCTGGAGTAGATCAGCCAGTGCACGAACAGCACGCCGAAGGTGGTTCCGGCCTGCATACCGAGCCAGAACCAGCGCGGTGCCCGGAATCCCGACAGCAGCACCACGCCCACGGTGACGACCACGGCGAAGGCGCCGATGCCGATCAGTGGGTTGGGGAAACCGAACGCGCTCGCCTGCGGACTGTCCATGACAGACCCACACGAGACGACGGGGTTGAGGGTGCAGGTCGGCACGTAGGCCGGATTGCCGAGTTTGGCGAGCTTCTCCAGCATGAGGACAAAAGCCGCTACGAATCCGGCCCCGCCGCCGATCACGTACAGCCAGGCCAGTCCCCGTGGTGCAGCCGAAACCGACGGCTCGCGGTCGGAACTGGTGCGCACGGAACCGGTGGTACTCACGCCGCGAGCGCCTCGTCCAGCCGCGCTCGCAACTGGGCGTCCACGGCGGCGAAGGTGTCGCCTTCAGGGGTGAACTTCATACCGTTGATGAATATGGTCGGAGTGCCAGAGACGCCCGCGGTCTCCCCGTCGGCCTTGTCGCGTTCGATGCGCTGAGTGACCTCTTCGGAGTTCATGTCCCGGTGGAACCGGTCCAGGTCCAGCCCGATCTGGCGGGCGAACTCGTCGAAGCGTGCCTGGGCCTGCTCTGGGTCCCCGCTCGCCTCGCCGCCCGCGGAGCGTGCCCAGGACTGGTAGTTGTCGTACAGCGCGTGGTACATCTCGGAGTACTTGCCCTGCAAGGCCGCGGCTTCGGCCGCCCGCGCGGCCGGTACCGCCAGCGGGTGCATCTCCAGCGGGAAGTTCCGCGTGACAAAGGTGATCTGCCCCGCGTAATCCTTCTCCAGCTTCTTGGTGATGTTCATGTAGTAGCCGGCACAGGCGGGGCACTGGTAGTCGAGGAATTCCACCACGGTGACCTTGTCATCCGGAGCCTCCAGCAGCGTGTGGCTGTCAGGCTTGCGCAGTACGTCGGCGGCAACCGGATCCGCGCCCTGCGAGGCACCCCCCTGCGAGGCGTTGTCACTCGCGTCCGTGCGATTGAACAGCAGTACCCCGCCGATCACGACGGCCGCCACAAGCATGACGGCCACCGTCAGCACGGTGTTGCTCGACACGACTGAACTGCGTGTCAACGGATTCTTGAAATTCGGCATCAGATTCCCAGGGCCGGAGACAATCTCGACATCAATTCTACTGAACAACTACGTAGGTTCACCGTGAGGCCGGTCGAGGGCGGATCAGCCGTCGTCCGAGCGGTAGGACATGAGCGCCGCCATGCCGCTGGCCATGTGATAAGCGTTGTGACAGTGCACCAGCCACTGACCGGGATTGTCCGCGACGAGATCGGCCACCAGACGCTCCCCCGGGCCCACCATCACGGTGTCCTTACGGGTCCCCTGCGGCAGCTTCGTGGTGTCACGGCGCCCCGTGTCGCCGATCGCGCGGACAACGAAGGTGTGCCCATGCAGGTGCATGGGGTGGTACATCGGTGTCTGGTTGATCATCTCCAACCGGACCCGCTGCCCCTGACGAACCGGCATCGGTGTGATTCCGTCGAAGGGGCGCTGGTGTTGGTAGGTCTCGGCATTGATACGCCAGGCGAACCGGTTCATGTCGCCGGTGAGATAGAGCGTGTGAGTCCGATCCGGTGGGCCCTCGCCGAGGTGGACCGACGGTGCCGCCCGCAGATCGGACAGGGCCAGAAGTGTGCCGGACAGCTCTGCTGGAGCGGCCGTGGGTGGTGGAGCCGAGCCGCTGGCCGTGCGCACGATGCCCAGCGCCTGAGCGCCCTTGCCCTCGGCCACCGCCACGAACGGGAATGCGCCATCGGCCAGGGTGACCACCAGGTCGTAGCGCTCACCCGAGGCGATCTGCAACGTGTCGACAGTGACCGGCTCGACAGGAAACCCGTCGGTATGCGTGACCGTGAGCCGGTGACCGCCGAGTGCGACCCGGAAGACCGAGGCGCCGCCGGCGTTGATCAACCGGATGCGTGCCCGCTGCCCTGGTTTGGCATGAAAGGTCTGCGGTGCGGTCGGTAGCCGACCGTTCAGCAGATAGAACGGGAACTCGACACTGCTCGCCATTCGCGACGCCGGTGACTCCGGCGTGATCCCCTTCGGCGGGTTCGCCAGCCCCGCCGGCACGTGGTACTGCCAGGACCGCGATTCGTCGGGAATCATCCCGGCCCGCACCGGTGTGCGATAACGGCTGTTCATCCCGTCGCCACCCATCAGCTCGGCCAGCACCTGATCCGGAGTAGCCGCGGCGTCATCGATCCAGTCGTCGAGCACCACGACGAACTCGACGTCGTAATCCCCGGGCTCGCGCGGATCGTCGATGATCAACGGGCTGTACAGCCCGCGCTCACGCTGCAGACCCACGTGCGGATGCAACCAGTACGTGCCCGGATCCGGGGCCACGAACTCGTACCGCATCCGCTCCCCCGGAGCGACAGGCTCCTGGGTCAGCTGCGGCACTCCGTCCATGTCGTTGCGCAGCCGCAACCCGTGCCAGTGCACGGTGGTCGGCTCCGGCAGCCGGTTGTTCACCTCGACGGCCAGCTCATCGCCTGCCGTGCAGCGAAGCACCGGCCCCGGCAGCTGGCCGTTGTAGGCCCAGGTGCGCACCACGCGCCCACCCAGATCGACCTCCGCCGGTTCGGCCGTCAACGACGCGGTGCTCACGCGCCCCGTGCCGCCCGCGCGCCGGGCCTGCTCGGCGCCCGTGACGGCATCCGAGGACGCCAGCACCCGCCCATCGCCTTCCCCCTGGCGCAGTGCCCACCAGGTCCCGCCGGTCGCCGCTGCCCCCGCCAATCCGGCCGCACCGAGCAGCACACTCCGGCGCGACACCGGGAACTCAGGCATTCCTGTCCACCTCACACGTCAGCGACCAAGTATCCGAACAACGACAATGAGGCGGCCACTTACCAGCCGTTGCACAACAGATCTACTGACCACGATAGTAGATAGATGTCCGCCACCCTGCCCGCCCTCACCGTGACCGGGGTCTGGGCCATTCGACACCTGAGCGCACCCGGGGTGCGGCGCTGGCGGCCGGGTACCGGGGAGCGGGTGCGCGCCGGCCCGCTGGCTGTTCGCGTGCTGGGTACCGGCGACCCGGTCGTCGTGCTCTTGCATGGCCTGGCCGCGTCGGGTGAGTACTTCGGCGCCACGTTCGACGAACTGGGCCGCAACGGCACTCTCGTGGTGCCCGATCTTCTGGGCTTCGGTGCCTCGATGCGCCCGCCGGGCGGTGATCCGGCCGAGTACGGGACCGCCGCGCACGTGGCCGCCCTGGACGCGATGCTCGCCTCGCTCGGACTCGGCGATCGGCCGCTGGTGATCGCCGGGCACTCGATGGGTGCGGTGCTGGGTGTGCGCTGGGCCGCCCGCCTGCCAATGACCCGGGCGGTGGTTGCGTTCGCCGCCCCCTTGTACCTCGACCCGCGGCAGGCGAGGGCGCAGTTGCGCGGACTCGGCATGATGGCCGCGCTCGTCACCGGAGATGGACCCGTCCCGGCCGTACTCTGCGAATGGATGTGCCGCTACCGGCGATTCGCATCCTGGGTCACCGCCGCGCTGCATCCGGAACTGCCGGTACCCATTGCCCGCGCCGTCGTCCGGCATACCTGGGCGTCCTATCGCGGCAGCCTCACCGACGTCATCCTTGCCGACGGCTGGCGCGGCGCGCTTGATCGACTGGCCCGCGCCGGCGTGCCACTGCTACTGGCCGAGGGTGGTACCGATTCCGTACCGGTACACGGGCATGCTGCCGCACTGGCGGCGGCCAGTGCGTCCGTCACGGCGACCACCCACACCAGCGGTGGTCACGATCTCCCGCTCACCCACCCCCGCTGGTGCCTGGCACAGCTTCGCCGCGCACTCACCGACGTGAGCCTGCCGGAGTGACCCGATTCGCTTCTACTATTCTACGCCGTAGATACGTAGACGTAACGGAGGACGGATCATGCGGCAGGTGCAGCACGTCGTCGCGAGAGCGTCCGCATGGACCTGACCGAACTGGCCGTCTCCGGGCCGCTACTGCTGGCCGCGTTACTGGCCCTCGCCGCGGGAACGGTGTCCTTCGCCTCCCCCTGTTGTCTTCCGCTGGTGCCTGGTTACCTCGGCTACCTCGCCGGGCTCGTGGGAGCCGAGCCACCTTCGATCACGGACACGGGAGCACGCCCGGCTGCCGGGCGGTGGCGGGTCGCGGGCGCGGCCCTGCTGTTCGTGGCCGGGTTCAGCGCGGTGTTCATCACCGCGACGATGGCGGTACTCGGCCTGTCCGACGCCCTGCTGGCCAACGAGGTGCTGCTGCAGCGCATCGGGGGTGTGGTGACGATCGCGATGGGCTTGGTGTTCCTCGGCGCGTTTCCGCCGCTGCAGCGGGGGATGAAGCTGCGGCACAAACCCCGGGACGGGCTGTGGGGGGCTCCGGTGCTGGGCGCGGTGTACGGGCTGGGGTGGACACCATGTCTGGGCCCCACGCTGGCCGGGGTGATCGCGCTGGCCAGTGGAACGCAGGTCGGCCCGACCACGGGCCGGGGCGCGTTCCTCATCATCGCCTACTGCCTCGGGCTCGGCCTGCCGTTCGTGCTGCTCGCGCTCGGCGCTCAGTGGGCGGTCCGCGCCACCAGCTGGGTGCGGCGAAACATCCGGCGGGTCCAGCAGGTCGGGGGCGTGTTCCTGCTCGTCATCGGCGTCGCACTGGTTACCGGACTGTGGGGCGCGCTGATCGCCTGGCTCCGCGGTCCGATCGCGGCGTTCACCGTTCCACTCTGAGCACGGACGGCCGCGGCGGCCCATATCCGCGACCAGCGGAATCGGCGGGCCGATTCGCCCACGTAGGCTGGGTACAGCCGAGATGACACGGGAGGACGGATGCGCGGGTTCGGGGAACTCGAGACGGTCGTGATGGACCGCGTGTGGGACAACGAGGACCGGATCACGGTGCGCGACGTCTTCGAAACCCTGAAGACGACCCGGGAGATCGCCTACACCACCGTCATGTCCACCATGGACAACCTGCACCGCAAGGGCTGGCTCGCGCGCGAACGACAGGGCAAGGCATTCCTGTACTGGCCCACGCTGACCAGGGAGGAGTACAGCGCCCGCTTGATGCGTGACGCGCTGGACACCGGCGGTGATCCCGGAGTCGTCCTCACCCGATTCCTGGAGCAGATGAGCGACGACGAGTCCAACCGGTTGCGCGGTGTGTTCCAGCGATGGGCGAGCAAGGAGACCGAGTGAGCATCGCGGCCTGTTTGCTGCTATACAGCCTGATCGTGGCCGTGCTCGGTCCACGCCTGCTGACGCGGTGGACGCGCACCGGCACAGCGCCCCGGCTCGGCGTCACGGCATGGCTGGTCGCGATCGTCAGCGTGCCGGTCTCGTGGGCCGCGGCGGCGGTCTTTCTGACTGCCGAACTGGCCCGCGACTGGGACCGCCCCGGCCAGATCTTGACCAGTTGCCTCGCGGTGCTGCGGGTCGTGGCCGCAGGCAGCGCGGGCATCGCCGTCCAGATCGGACTGATCACGCTCGCCGCGCTGGCATTGGCCGCGGCGGCGGTGCTGACCGCGCGTCTCGGCCGGTCCCTGCTCGGCGCCCGGACCTGCACCCACGACCACGCTCGTATGGCTCGGGTGGCCGGACGCCGGCTGCCCGGCTCGGAGGCTGTGGTCCTCGAGGCCCCCGAACGCGTCGCCTACTGCGTAGCGGGCAGGCCGAACACCATCGTCGTCACCCGCGGCGCGCTTGACGCGCTCGACGCGGCCCACCTCCATGCCGTCCTGGCCCACGAACGCGCCCACCTCGCCGGTCGCCACCATCTCCTACTCGCCACCACCCGTGGCCTGGCCACGGCACTGCCCAAGGTGTCCCTGTTCGCACACGGTGCGACCGAGATCGCCAGCCTGCTGGAAATGTGCGCCGACGACCACGCCGCGCGCGAGCACGGTGCCCACACGGTGCTCGGCGCTCTGCTCACCCTCTCCGGCGTGGTCTCACTGCCCACCGGCGCGCTCGGCGCCACCGGCGTCGGCGTCGTGCAGCGCGCCGAACGCCTCGTCGAACCGGCCACCCGTACCCAACGACGGCATGCGCGCATGCTCCTCACCGCCATGGTGACCCTGCTGGCGGTTGGCCCCCTCCTCGCGGGGGTGCTCGCCGCCACCGGTCTCGCCTTCTGCGATCCGCTGCTGCTGATGGGCTGAGTGCACGGCTACGCGCGGAGTTCGTTGTACTTCGGGAAGTACCAGCGCAGGACACCGCGGAGTTTGTCGGCACCGGGACGCCCCCAGTCACGCTGGAGTTCGGCGACGAGTGAGATCGCGGTGATCGGCTGCGCACCCGCGTACATCATTCGCTGCATCGCCCGCTCGTGCGCCTCCCGGCTGACACCACCGATGGCGTCGGCGACCGGGTAGATCTCGTATCCCTCGCGAAGCATGTCGAGCGTGGGGAACGCGACACAGACCTCCGTCCAGAGCCCGGTCATGATGATCTTCTTGCGACCGGTGGCTTCGACAGCGGCACGAAAGTCGGGGTCCTCCCACGAGTTCAGTGTCGTCCGGTCGATCTCCTCGGTCGGCGGCAGCGCCTCGCGGAGCTCGTCAATGGTGCCCGTGTTCACGCCGAGTTCCACGCCGACAGTGGAAAGCACGGTCGGCAGGTCGTACAGTCCCGCAGCTTTCGCCACGGCCCCGATATTGAGCATGAGTTCGTCGTGCCCGATTGACGATACGGAGGTGACCTGCTCCGGCTGGTAGTCGATCAGGACAAGCGCGGCATTGTCCGGGGTGAGCAGCTCATCATCTGGACGAACAGGTGTCTCGCCTGCCATTGCTGAATGCCTCCTCGTAGCTGATCCGCCGTTGCCACGGTTCGACATCCAGCGTCCTCCACGCATCGCCGGTTCGCATCACGGGGACTCGACGGGTGCGGACCGGCGTGACCGGGTCGCGACCGCCAGTGCGACACCGAGCAGCACGGTGAGCATCAGCCCGAAGGGCGCCAGGGCCGGCACCTGGGTGACGACGACGAGCGCCATCACGACAGCGACTCCGAGCGCGGTCAGGGCGGAGCGCTTGTCCTCCACACCCCAGAACAGTTGCACGACGACCGGTCCCAGGACCGCGGGGAGGATGTAGTCGAAGGTGCTGACGAACGACTCCGGAAGGGCCGACAGCAACCAGGTTCCGCCGATACCGACCAGCAGGACAAGACTGACCACGTGCACCAGGGCAGCACCACAGATCGCGGCCGACGCGGCGATCTCGGCCCGCCGGGTGCCGGGTTTGGCGCCGATCGCGGCCTGCGCACTCACCGCGGCGGGCAGCAGCTTGTTGGAGATGTTTCCGATCAGGAAGGCCTGATAAAGCCCGGCGCTACCCAGCATCGGGAAGTACGTGACCGGTTCGAGTACCCAGTAGACCGCGAAGATCGCCGCGACCGCGGCCAGTGCGGTGAGGATGGGCCCGATACCCGGCCAGAAACCGGCGACGAACAACAAGTATGCCGGCCCGGCGAGGGATGCGACAAGGCCGGCCAGCAGGGTGTAGCGGCCCCATTTCGAGGTGGTCCGGTCGAACTCGCCGGTCTCGGACGGGGGCGTCACCGCTGACGTGACGAGGTTGGCTGCTGGTCGAGTCATGGAGCGCTCCAGACATCAGTAGGGAAGGTGTTCGCCAGTGATCAAGCGGCGACTCCGGCGGTCAGCAGGCCGACCGCCATCGAGATCGCCAGGCACCACTCCCTGATCCACGAGCGGCCGGAGGCCTTCGCCGCGATCTGGAGGATCACCGCGGTCAGGGTCGCGGTCACGACGACGTACAGGTGCACCGGGCTTTTGACCGGCTCCTGGGACACGAGATAGCCGAACGCGGCCATGAGTGCCGCGGCGGGAACGATTTTCAGCAGGGTCGCGTTGCGCTTGCGCACAGTCCGTTCTACTCGTTTGATCACCGGGCCGAGCGACAGGGCGCTGATCATCCACATGGCCCCGCCGAGCGACATGACCGTGAAGACCGTGGCGAACGCGGCCCCGTCGAATCCCTCGCCACCCAGTTCCAGCCCGAGCGCCTCGGAGCCGGCGTTGGCGGCGATGAGTTCGTAGCCGGCGGAACCGATGAGGCCGATGCGCATCAGTACCGCGGGGCCACCGAAGAGGCTGAGCAGGCCGACGGCGACGACGACGATGGCGATCGACGGCCCGATCGCGCTGATCGCACCGGCCCGGACAGAAGCATGGACCTCGCTGCGGGGCATGTCGATCAACGGGGCTTCCTTGAACCCCGCCCGGATGTAGATGACGCTCTGCAGGACGATGACCAGGAAGATGGAGATGGCGCAGGCCCACAGGAAGGGCGAGTTGGCCACAGCAAGGTAGTCCATTGAGGTCTCCTCGGTTTTCAGGCGCGGTGGGGGCGGCGCTATGAGAGATAGGACAGTGCCGCGGACGTCAGCAGCCGGTTGCCGACGGCAATGGCCGGCTCGGCCGCCAACTCGAATCGGGTCGTGTGGTTACCGGGGATCTCACTGGTGCCGGACTGGAGGTCCTGTAGCCGGAACGCGGGATAGCGGTCACCGTCCGCACCACCCCACATCCAGAGGGCGTACGGGACCGGGTCCCCGTCGTATCTCGTCCCAGGAAGTCCGTACTCGGAGAAGTCCTCGCTTCCCATCAGCGGCGTGGGCAACTGTGTGACCGTGGTTCCCGCCAGCGAGGTGTGCGCCGCCGAAAGACCTTCCACCAGAGAACCGTCGTTGACGGTGGCGGGGCCATTCGCGAAGACCGCGACGGTCGGGGGGCGCGGGCTTCCCGCCGCCGCGCACTCGGCGTCGGCGATCCGGCGGATGGCGGTCAGCGCCCTGTCCAGGGAGGCATCGGTCATGGCGCGGACATTCAGCGTGACAACCGCTTCGTCGGGGATGATGTTCGCCTTGGTCCCCGCGTGGAACATTCCAGTGGTCACCACGACGGGGTCGAACGAGGGAGTCTCCCTGGAGACAACGGCCTGAACGCGGGTGACGAAGTACGCGGCGGTGGTCACGGGGTCCACACAGGACGATGGTTGGGAACCATGCCCACCCCGGCCGTGGATGGTGACATCGATACTCGCGGTGGCCGCCATGATCGTCGCCGCTCGATGCAGCACGTGTCCGACCGGCGCCGGCATCACGTGCTGACCGAGGGCCACGTCCGGCTTCGGGAAGCGAGTGAAGAGGCCGTCGCCGAGCATGGCCTTGGCGCCCTGGAAGGTTTCCTCGCCCGGTTGTCCCACGACCAGAAGCGTGCCGCTCCAGCCGTCCCTGGCCTCGGCGAGCGCGTCCGCGGTGGCGGCGAGGCAGGTCACGTGCATGTCGTGCCCGCACGCGTGCATGACCGGGACCTGGCCGCCGGACGGCAGAGTTCCACTCGCCTCGCTGCGGTAGGCAAGGTCGGTCTCCTCCCGGATCGGGAGTGCGTCCATGTCACCGCGGAGCATCACGACCGGGCCGTCGCCATTGCGCAGAATCCCCACCACGCCGGTCTCGCCGACGCCTTCGCTGACATCGAGCCCGGACGACTGGAGCGACTCGGCGAGCCTGCCGGCGGTGCGGTGTTCCCGCATCGACAGCTCCGGATTCGCATGGAGGTCCCGGAAGAAATCGACCCAGGCGCCGTGCCCCGTCGCGCGGACCGCGTCCTCGGCGCGCTCCGCGGCGATCCGCGCGGGCACCCCCGGGTCGGGTGTGCCGACGGCGACCGGCTCGCAATGGCGTGTTCCAGTGCTTGTCCGAGAACTCGGGTCCGCCACAGCGTCGGGCGAGTTCCACGACTCACCATGACCACGCGATACGCCGTTCTCATAAGCCCTGTCAGACATGAGCGACTCCAGTGGTGAGAATGTCCGGTCTCCGCTGCCCGAAGCGGGTTGCCTGCTCGAACGCGTAACCCACCCGCAGAACATCCAGGTCTCCGTGGTGCGGGCCGACGATCTGCAGGCCCACGGGAAGACCGTCGGCGGTGAACCCACCCGGTACGGACAGGGCCGGGTGACCACTGACCGACACGTAGTAGGCCGACCGCATCCAGTCCAGGTAGGTGTCTTGCGGGACACCTGCTATCTCGCCCGGATACTCGAGGTCCACATCGAACGGCGGAACCTGGCTGACGGGGAGCAACAGAATGTCGTAACGCTGGAAGAACTCTCGGAACCGATGGTAGAGCGCGGTTCGGGCGACCTCGGCCGCCGCGATGTCCGGTCCCCTCAACCGGCGGCCCTGTTCGATGTTCCACATCAGACTCGGCTTGAGCGAGTTGCCTTCGGTGTCGGCGAGGGTGCCCAGCATGAGTTCGAACTGCCAGGCCCGTAGCGTCCGGAACACCTCATCGGCTCCGGTGAAGTCAGGACACGCTTCCTCGACCACGCAGCCGAGGCTCTCGAACATCGCGACCTGTGGCAGCAGCGTCGCGGTCACGACCGGATCCACCGGGACCGAACCACCCAGATCGGGCGACCAGGCCACACGCAATCCGCGGAGATCTCGCTCGAGCGGTCGCGCGAACACCTCTGCCGGTTCGGGAAGCGAGATCGGGCTTCGCGGGTCGGGGCCACCGATGACCGACAGCAGCAGCGCCGTGTCGGACACCGTACGCGCCATGGGTCCCTGCACGGCCATCGTCGCCCACGCGGCGCCGGCCGGGTGGGAGGGAACCCGGCCGGGCGAGGGACGCAGTCCGACGACGTTGCAGAAGGCGGCGGGGTTTCGCAGCGAGCCCCCCATGTCACTGCCGTCGGCGATGGCATGCATGCCGGTCGCCAGCGCCGCGGCGGCACCACCGCTACTGCCGCCCGCGCTCCTGGCGAGGTCGTACGGGTTGCGTGTGGCGCCGAAGATCGTGTTGAACGTGTGCGAACCCGCACCGAACTCCGGAACGTTCGTCTTTCCGATCGTGATCGCACCCGCCGCGCGGATGCGTTCGACGATGAGCTCGTCGTTGTCCGGCACGAAGTCGCGCATACTCTGCGACCCGAATGTCGTCCGGATACCCGCTGTCAGATGAGTGTCCTTGTGGGCGATGGGAAGCCCGAAAAGCGGGCCCGGTTCGTGACCGGCGACGAGCAGCTCGTCGGCGGCCGCGGCGGCTGCGAGCGCCCGCTCCGGGGTCACGGTGACCACGGCGTTGACCTGTGGATCGACCCGTTCGATCTGCTCCAGATGCGCACGCACGACCTCGCGGACCGATACCTCGCGCCGGCGAACCCGCTCGGCCAGCTCCCTCGCCGTCGCGAAACAGAGCTCGGCCCGCACACCGTTCGCATTTGTGTCCTGAGTCACTTGTCGCATGCGATCAGGGTGAACGGCCGGTCGATTACGGGCAATGGCCCTTGCAAATCTGACGAATTCAGCCAAAAATATGGCATATGGCGACGCCCCATCTGGCTGTACCCAAGGCCCAGCCAGATCGACTCGACCTCCGGATCGTGGCGGCGCTGCAGATCGACGGCCGTGCCTCGTGGCGCAAGATCGCAGCGGTACTGGGCGAACCTGAACGTACGGTCGCGCGACGCGGCAGCCGGCTCATCGACGAACGGGTCGTCGTGGTGACCGGTCTCGCTCCCCGGGATCGGGTGGCGTACAGCGAACCGGCGATCGTGTCGATGCAGTGCTCTCCCGGCACCATTCGCGTCGCCGCCGCCTCGCTCGCGCGCCGGAATGACACCACGCTCACCTATGTGATGACCGGCCCGGTGGACTGTGTTGCCGAAGTGTGGTGTCCTCCCGACCGGCTCCCGTCACTCCTCCTGGACGAGTTGCCGGGCACTCCGGGACTCGTGCGGATCCTGAGTTATCCGATCCTTCGCTACTACCGGACGGTGCACGAATGGCAGCCGGGGATCCTGGAACGTGACGAGGTCGCATCGTTGGCGGCAGACCGGCCGTTGCCCCCGACCGACATCGGCGGCGAAGCGCCGCGCACGTCCCGTGAGGACCGGACGATCCTGCGCGCACTCGCCGAGGACGGCCGCCAGACGCATGAGGAACTGGCGCGGCTGGCCGGTGTTTCCGAGGCGACCGTCCGGCGCCGGATCGAAGCACTTCGCGCCGAGGCCAGGCTTTTCTTCCGCGCCGTTGTCGAGCCCGCGACGCTGGGCCTGCCGGTCGAGTCATTACTGTGGATCAAAGCCGCACCGGATGCCGTGGACCTCATCGGTGAGCGCATCCTCGAGTCACATTTCGTGCGATACGCGGCTGCGATCACCGGGCCATATCAACTTCTGGTGGATGTCACCTTGCCGAACAAGGCAGCCCTGCACGAATTCACCACCCGCTCCCCCTGGTTGGCCCACGCGAGCGGAATCGAGGTCACACTGCTCGTCGAAGCGCTCAAACGCAGCGCGGTTCTCGCCGAGACACAGCAGGCGCGCGGTTTCTCGTGACGAGGCAACTGCACCGTCGGGCAGGGCGAGGCGCGAGGGTGCTGGCATGGGGTGTCATCGCACCACGCGGTACTTCACGTGTGTCACGCCTGGTGCCTCGATCGTCCGCACCTGCTCCAGGTTGATCTGCGGCGACAGGCTGTCCAGCAGGCGCGCGCCGCCGCCGAGGATTACCGGCACCACGTGCAGCTCCAGCTCGTCGAGCAGTCCGGCGGCCAGGAACTGATCGATCGTCCTGGCCCCGCCGTGGACGAGGACGTCGCCGTCCCCGGCCGCCTCGCGAGCCTGCTCGAGGGCCGAGGTGATCCCGCCGGTCACGAAGACGAAGGTGGTGTCCGAAAGGGACAGCGGCTCGCGCGGGTGGTGGGTGAGCACGAACGTCGGGACGTGGAACGGCGGGTCCTCCCCCCACCAGCCGGTCCATGCCTCATCCCACGGGCCGGTGCGGCCGCCGCCGAAGAACATGTTGCGGCCCATGATCCCGGCACCGACCCCGGCCTGTCGTTGCGCCATGACCTGAGTGCTGGCGTTGACCTCGCCGCCCTTCTTGCCGTGCGCCTCGCGCCAGGCCTCCAGCGCGACCACCCAATCGTGCAGTCCCTCGCCGCCCTCGCCGAGCGGGTTGTCGATGCTCTGATCGGGCCCGGCCACATAGCCATCGACGGAAACCGAGATATCGGCGCGAACCTTGCTCATCATTCCTCCTGTGTCAGCTGTACCTGCCGTCAGGAGGTAGACGCGTGGATCAACGGAAACTCATCGCTCGGGCGGGATGGTCCCGGGTGCAGGGACTCGGCCGCCGCGGCGATGATCGTTTCCGCTACGAGTGCGAGTGCCGGTACGTCCAGCTTCCATTGCTGCCAGTACAACGGCACGTCCACCAACTGTCCCGGCGCCAGGGTCACCAGTGCGCCCGAACGCAACAGCGGCTCCGCCTGCGACTCGGGGACCAGGCCCCAGCCGAGTCCGGCGGCGACCGCGTCGCGGAAGCCTTCCGAGGTCGGCACGGAATGCCGCGACCTGCCGGCATCGGACTCCCCGCGCGTGAGCGATCGGACGAATCGATCCTGCAGCTCGTCACGGCGGTCGAACACGATCACCGGTGCTTCGGGCAGGCACCGCTGCAGCGGCCCGCTGGACAGGTGGCGCGCCACGAAGAGCGGGCTCGCCAACGGCAGGTAGCGCGCCAGTCCCAGCGATCGCGCAGAGCAGCCGGCCACCGGCTGAGCCGACGAGGTCACCGCCGCCATCACCTGCCCCTCGCGCAGCAATGCCGCGGTGTGCGCCTCGTCCTCACGGCGCAGTTCGAAGCAGACGGGCGGGCTCTGCGGCACCCGCGTCAGGGCAGGCAGGAACCAGGTGGCCAGCGAGTCCGCGTTCACCGCGATGGGCAACCGGGCCGGTCCGGCCTCGTCGGCGATGCCCAGCTCCAGCTGCGCGTCCCTCCGCAGGGCGGTCAACTGTCGTGCGAACCGCACCAGTACTTGCCCGGACTCCGTCGGCCGGACCGGTTTCGTGCGCAT
The DNA here is from genome assembly GCF_003385185.1 of Amycolatopsis palatopharyngis. GTDB lineage: Bacteria > Actinomycetota > Actinomycetes > Mycobacteriales > Pseudonocardiaceae > Amycolatopsis > Amycolatopsis palatopharyngis. Next base: position 18,338 of record NZ_PQHZ01000001.1, read on the forward strand.
CAACAGCACCCGCCCGGTGCGCTGCTCCAGCGTCTTGATCCGCTGGCTGACCGCGGACGGTGTCACGTGCAACGCCAGTGCGGCCCCATCGAAAGTGCCCTCGTCGACGACGGCGAGCAGGGTACGGACCTGGTCGAAGGGCAGCTCGGCCATCACGATCGCTAATGATAGCTAAGAAACCTTAGCTGTACTGAACACCTACCGGACCATAACGTCGGATGACGTGAACAGCGGCACTCTCCCGGCGGCTCTCGCCGGATTCGGCACCGGACTCTCCCTCATCGTCGCCATCGGCGCTCAGAACGCGTTCGTCCTCCGTCAGGGAGTGCGTGGACAGGCCGTGCTCGCGGTGGTCAGCCTCTGCGCGGTATCCGACGCGGTCCTCATCGCACTGGGCGTGGCCGGACTCGGCGCCGTGGTCGTCGCGTGGCCGCCCGCCCTGACCGCGATCGGACTGGCCGGCGGCCTCTTCCTCATCTGCTACGGCGTTCTGGCCACCCGCCGCGCGCTACGACCCGCCGCGGCCCAAGCATTGTCGACCCACGGCGCTTCCGCGGGCTCCGTCCGCGCCGCGGTGCTCACCTGCCTGGCCATGACCTGGCTCAATCCGCACGTCTATCTGGACACCGTGTTGCTGCTCGGCTCGGTCGCCGCCGACCGCGGCTCGTTGCGCTGGGTCTTCGGCCTCGGCGCGATGCTGGCGAGCCTGGCCTGGTTCACCAGCCTCGGCTACGCCGCCCGGCCGCTCAGCGGTGTCCTGTCCCGCCCTGCCGCCTGGCGGATACTGGATGCCCTGGTCGCGGCCACCATGCTCACCATGGGCACCATGCTGCTGGCACGCACCTTCTGACCCGTGGGCCGGTTGTTCACTAACGCGGCGCACTCCCATCCTGCTGGATCAGCGCGCGGAGTTCGGTCTTCAGGATCTTGCCCGCAGCGGAGGTGGGCAGCGCGTCCAGCACGCGGACCTCCCGGATCTTCTTGTAGGGCACGACCTGGTCGGCGACGAACGCCATCACCTGATCCGGATCGAGTACCGCCTCGCGCCGGGGTACGACGAACGCCACCGGTTCCTGACCACTTCGCGGGTCGGTGCGGCCGACCACGGCTGCGAGATCGACGTCGGGGTGCGTCGTGAGAACGTCCTCGAGCTCACGCGGATACACGTTGTATCCCTTGTAGATCAGCATGTCCTTGGCCCGGTCCGAGATGAACACGAAGCCTTCGGCATCGACGTGCCCGATGTCGCCGGTGCGCAGCCAGCCGTCGACGAACTGCTCGGCGGTCGCCTCCGGCCGGTTGAGGTAGCCCGCCGTGACCTGTGGACCACGCACCCACAGTTCGCCGACCTCGTCCGGATCGAGTACCGCGGCGTCGCCGTCCAGGGCGCGGATCTCCACGGTCGTGTCGCACAAGGGCAGTCCGACGCTGCCCAGTTTGCGTTTCGCGCCGCGCACCACCGGCGAGGCGGTGACCACGCAGGTGCCCTCGGTGAGCCCGTACCCCTCCAGGATCACCGCCGCCGGGAACGCTGTTTCCAGCGCCTCGAGCGTGGCGCGGTCGATCGGCGCGGCCCCGGACGAGATCACCCTGACCGATGACAGGTCCCACTCGTGCAACCGCGGGCTGTCGAGCAGGGCGTGCCACATCGTCGGACTGCCGGTGATGTAGGTGGCGTTGTTGCGGTCGATGGACTCGAGCATCGCCGGTGCGGAGAATCGGCCGGTGAGGACGCTCGTGGCCCCGCAGAGCAGGAGGAAGTTGAGGTTGATCAGCGCGTGCGCGTGAAACAGTGGTGACACGACGATCGTCACGGCTTTCCCGGGCTCGACCCCGGCGTCACGCACGTCCTCGATCGGATGCAACTCCACCACGCCGTCGACGACGGTGACCCGGTGCGCGGCACGCCATGCCGTCATCTGGACGGCGTTGTCCACGACATTGCGGTGCAGAACGCGAACACCCTTGGAGATCCCGGTCGTGCCCCCCGTGTACGCGAGGTGCGCCACGTCCTCGCCGGACAGGTCGATCGCGGGTGGGACCGTGGAGTGCTTGGCGGTGAAGTCGGTCAACTGGACCACCCCGTCTCCCCCGTCCACCCGCTCGTCCGAGGGCGCGCACGCGCTCGGCGGCACGACCACGATGGTCCGCAGCGTGGTGCCCGCTCGGGCCTGCAGCAACGTCGCCGCATGCGCCGGATGCGTCACGGCGACCCTGGCCGAGGTGTCCGCGAGTTGCGCGCGCAGCCCGGGAACCGGTTGCAGCGGGTTGGCCAGCGACACCGTGGCACCGGCGAGCAGCGCACCGAAGTAACCGACGAGGAAGTGCACACTGTTGGACAGGTGCAGCAGTGCCACATCACCTTCGCGGAGGCCGTCTTCGCGCAGTGCGTTGGCGAAGGCGGACGCGCGCTCGTGCAACTGTACGAAGGTCAGCCGCTCGTCGCCGTCGACGACCGCCACCCGGTCTCCGTACATCCTCGCGGTCGCCGCGCTCAACTGCCCCACGGTCACGTCGGGATAGTCGAGGGACTCCGGGATCCCTTCCGGCCAGTACCTGCTCATTGCACCACTCCGTTCGAGATCAGCGTGTCGACGTCGTGCGGGCTGTGCCCGAGTCCGGCCAGGATCGACCGCGTGTCCTGCCCCGGAGCGGGTGCCCGTGCCGGTATCGGATTCGGTGTGCCGTGGAAACGGGGCGCCGTCGCGGGGTGTACGGCCCCTTCGTCACCGACGAAGAAGCTCTCCCGCACCGTGTTGTGCGGATGCGTGTTCACCTCGCCCATGGTCAACACCGGGGTGACGCAGGCGTCCGTGCCCTCGAAGTGGGCGACCCACTCGTCCCGCGCCGCCGAACCGAACGCGGCGGCGAAGGTTTCCCGCATGGCAGGCCAGGTTCGCGGGTCATGCTGCGCGGTGACGTCGACGGACTGCGCGACCCCGAGGACATCGACCAGGTTCGCGAAGAACGGAGCCTCGATGGCGCCCACCGCGATGTGCGCTCCGTCCGCGCACTCGTAGACGTCGTAGAAGGGTGCCCCGCCGTCGAACAGGTTCCGGCCGCGTTCCAGGCTCCACGCGCCCTGGGCCAGCCTGCCGTACATCATCGCCATGAGCAGCCCGGACCCCTCGACCATCGACGTGTCCACCACCTGGCCCCGGCCTGTGGTTCGCGCGTTGAGCACCGCGGACACCACACCGAACGCGAGCAGCATCCCGCCACCGCCGAAGTCGCCGACCAGGTTCAACGGCGGCGTCGGTGGCTGACCGGCTCGGCCGATCGACCCCAGCGCCCCCGACAGGGCGATGTAGTTGATGTCGTGGCCTGCTTGTACCGCCAGGGGGCCGTCCTGTCCGAAGCCGGTCATCCGGCCGAACACGAGCCGGGGATTGGACGTCCGCAACACCGCGGGATCGAACCCGAGACGTTCGGCCACCCCGGGGCGGAACCCCTCGATGACCACGTCGGCTTCGTCGATCAACGAGCGCACGATCTCGGCGCCCGCCGGGTTCTTCAGGTCGACGGCGAGCGAGCGTCTGCCCCGGTCGAGCACCGGGTTGGGATCAGTGCCGATGTCGGAAGGGCGGTGGATCCGGACGACGTCGGCGCCGAGGTCGGCGAGCAGCATCGCGCAGAAGGGCACCGGGCCGATACCGCCGAGCTCGACCACCCTGATCCCCGCGAGTGGTCCCGGCGCGTCCGCCGGATCCGGGCCGTCGGGCGCCGCCGCGTGCCTGCTCACCGTCCCCGCCAGTTCGGCCGCCGCTTCTCGGCGAAGGCCCGCGCGCCTTCGACGGCGTCCTCGGAGGCGAAGACCGGGTCGATGATCTCGCGCTGCCGGGCGAATCGTTCGGACTCCGGCCACTGCTCGTGCTCCCGGATCACCCGCTTGCTGGCGAGGGTCGCGAGCGGGCCGTTCGCGGCGATCGTGGCGGCGAGGGCCAGTGCGCCGTCGAGAGCGCCGCCCTCGGCGGCGAGCTGGTTGACGAGGCCGACCTCGTAGGCGCGCTGCGCCGTGAGCATGTCGCCGGTCAACGCCAGTTCCATGGCGATCTGCGGGGGTATCCGGTGCGGCAGGCGCATGAGCCCGCCGGCTGCGGCGACCAGTCCGCGCTTCACCTCCGGAATTCCGAACTTCGCGCCGCTCGCCGCGACCACCAGGTCGCAGGCGAGGACGATCTCGCAGCCGCCTGCCAGCGCGTAACCCTCGACCGCGGCGATCAACGGCTTCTTCGGCGGCGCCTCGGTCAGGCCGGCGAACCCCCTGCCCTCGATGCTGGGCCGCTCGCCGCGCAGGAACCCTTTCAGGTCCATTCCGGCGCAGAAGCTGCCGCCCGCTCCGGTGATGATGCCAACGGACAGGTCGTCGCGACGGTCGAGTTCGTCGAGCGCGGACGCGACGCCCTCGGCCACAGCGCGGGTGACGGCGTTCTTCGCGTGCGGCCGGTTGATCGTGATCACCGCGACGCCGGGCCGATAGCTGAGCAGCACCTCTTCGGCGGTACGGGATTCATGGATGTGCGTTGTCATCGTGTCCCTGTGTCTTATTCAATCGTTGGCTGCAGGAGAGAACCGAGGCGCTCCTCGATGAGTTCGGTCGCCTCCGCGACGATCCGCCGGACGAGCTCGTCGACCGTCGGGATGTCGTCGATGAGCCCTTGCACGAGCCCCACGCTCCAGATGCCGAACTCGGGGTCACCGAGTTCGTAGACCTGGCGACCGCGAGCACCGGCGACGAGCTCGCGCACGTCCTCGAACCGGGCGCCCGCATCGAGTTTGGCCACCACTTCGCGGCTGACGCGGTTGCTCGCCACCCGCGCCGTGTTGCGCAGCGGACGGAAGATCAGTTCCGTTTCGCGCTCGTCCGCCTCGACGATCCGTTCCTTGACGGCGTGATGGATCGGCGACTCGGCCGTGCACATGAAGCGGGTACCCATGTTGATGCCGTCCGCGCCCAGCGCCAGCGCCGCGACCAGGCCGCGCGCGTCGGCGAACCCGCCCGAGGCGATCATCGGAATGGTGATCTGCCCCGCCGCTCTGGGGATGAGCACGAGCCCGGGGATGTCGTCCTCCCCCGGATGGCCCGCGCATTCCAGGCCGTCGATGCTGATGCCGTCGACGCCAAGGCGCTGGGCCTTGAGCGCGTGCCGGACGCTGGTGCATTTGTGCAGGATCTTGACCCCGGCGGGTTTGAACGCCGCCACCTGCTCGGACGGGTTACCACCCGCCGTTTCCACGATGTTGATACCGGACTCGATGATCGCCTGCCGGTACTCGGCATACGGTGGCGGCTCGATCGCGGGAAGAATGGTCAGGTTGACCCCGAACGGCTTGTCGGTCAGGTCGCGGCAGCGCGCGATCTCCTTGACCAGCGCCTCCGGTGTCGGCTGGGTCAGCGCCGTGATGAATCCCAGCGCGCCCGCCTCGGCCACAGCGGCGACGAGTTCGGCGCGGCCGACCCACTGCATCCCACCCTGCACGATGGGGTGCTGCACCCCGAACTCCTCGGTGAATCGCGTTCGTATGCCGGATTCGGTCACAGTTGCCATGTCCCCTCGAATACGGGTTCGGTCTTGTCCAAGAACGCCGCCCTCGCGGCGGGGGCGTCGGTGCCGAAGTTGATCACCTGAGCGCGCGATTCGTTCTCCAGTGCCTCGGGCAGGGTCTGATCCACCGCGGAGTTGAGCAGCGCCTTCGACTGGGCCAGCGCTATCGGCGGACCCTGCGCCAGCCGCCGCACGACCTCCTCGACGAAACCGTCGATCTCGCCCGGCTCCCGCACCCAGGTGACGAGGCCGAGCCGTAGCGCCTCCTCCGCGTCGAGGAAGTCGGCCAGCAGCGCGATGCGCTTGGCCTGCTGCAGACCGACGATCCGGGGCAGCAGCCAGGAACCTCCGAAGTCCAGGGACAGTCCCCTGCGGGAGAAGATCTGCGAGAAGCGAGCGGTGGTCGACGCCGCGACGAGGTCGCAGCCGAGGGCCAGGTTCCATCCCGCACCGACGGCGACGCCTTCCACCTTGGCTATCACCGGCATCGGCAGGTCGTGCAGGGTCATGGCGATGTCGCCGATCCCGCGCATCCGGTGCAGCGGGTGCCGGGGCGCGCGCTCGCCGCTGAGGTCCGCGCCCGCGCAGAAGTCGCCACCCGCACCGGTGAGCACCACCACCCGGATGCCGTCGTCGTTGCCCGCTTCTCGCAGGACGTCGTGCAGACGGAGCCACGCGTCCTCGTTCATCGCGTTCTTCCGATGTGGGCGGTTGAGGGTGATCGTCAGCACGGCGCCCTCGCGCGTGCTCAGCACGGAATCGCTCATCGGGATCCTTCCTGGACGGGGTACCAGCGAGCGGTCGGTTCGTCGGAGAACCGCAGCCTGCCCTGGGCGGCGAGCAGGAGGAGATGGGCCAGCGTCTCCCGCACCGCGAGGCGCACCAGGAATCCGGTCATGGTGTCGAACGGCCGGGACCAGGCGAGCCGCTCCGTCACCCCCCAGCAGGTGCCGCCCGGATGTTCACTCACCGCCTTCTCGATCTCGGTGAGCCGGTCGCCGTGGTGGGACAGCAACACCCCGACCCGCTCGCGAAGCCCCCGGAACCGGTACTCGTGGGCAGGGCAGACCTCGACGTGTTCCACCTCGGCGATCGAGCGCAGGGAGCCGAGGTAGGTCCCCAGCGGTTCCGGTAGTTGCCCCGGCACCACGGAGATGTTGGGGGTGATCCTGGGCAGCACATGGTCCCCTGTCACCAGGATGCCCTCGTTGCGCTCGTGGAAGCACAGGTGCCCCGGGGTGTGTCCGGGCGTCCAGACGGCGCGCAGGTCCCATCCCGGCAGATCGATACGATCGCCGTCCTCGAGCAGAACCTCCGGCCCCACCTGGTCGGGGAAGCGGTGGGCAGGCAACATCGTCGCGGGAGCCGCGACCGACCGGGGAGCGCCCGCCCAGGCCAGCTGGGCCAGGCCCTCCTCCAGCTTCGACTCCGCTTCCCTCGTCGTCGCCGCCTCGACGAGCGCCGCGTCGTCGCGGTGCATCCCGATCCACGCACCCGACTCCGCGCGCAGCCGCACGGCCAGTCCGAAGTGGTCCGGATGCATATGCGTGAGGAGAATGGCGCGGACATCGGCGGGCCGGAACCCCGCCTTGGCGAGGCCCGCCACCAGCGCGTCCCACGACTCCTCGGACTCCCATCCGGGGTCGACGACGGTCACTCCCTCGCGGCAGGCGAAGGCGTAGGCCAGGACGTAACGCAGTGGATTGCCCGGGATCGGCACCGGGATGGACCAGAACCCGGGGCGCACCTGTTCAACCGGCGGCAAGACGTTTCGCTGCCATGCGTCTCGCTGCCTGACTCCGGTGATCTCCAACGTTGCCCCGCCCTTCTCGACCCGGGTGCCGGGTGCGATCGAGTTCACCACCGCTCGGTCCGGTCGCACAAAGATCAAGGTGTGTACGGATCGTTCGGCTACGCCTATGACCGCTGGTCACACGCGTACCGGCGAGGTGGTATCGGCCTTGATGTGGCGTATCGTCGCGGCTCGTGGACCTCCGACTCGTCGAGTACTTCGTGGCCGTCATCGACCACGGGGGCATCACCAAGGCGGCGCAGGCCCTCTATGTGGCGCAGCCCTCGCTCTCGCAGGCGATTCGCACACTCGAACGCCAACTCGGCGTCGAACTGTTCGATCGGTCCGGGCGGCAGCTGGCCCTGACGGCGGACGGGCAGTCGTTCGCCGTCGCGGCCCGCCGAATCCTGGCCGACGTCGAGGGGGCGAAGGCGAAAGTGCACTCCGTCCGCGATCTCGTCACCGGGCGGCTGACGATCACCGCTGTGTCCACGTTGTCGGTGGATCCGCTGCCGGAACTGACGAGCAGGCTCCAGAAGCAACATCCCGGCGTCCTGGTCAACGTCCTGGATCCCGGTAGCTCGGCAGGTGTGATCAGCCAGGTCCGGCAGGGTCAGGCCGAGCTCGGGCTCACCGACCTGCCGATCAGGAGCGACAGCCTGCGGACACAGGAACTGTGGGAGCAGGAGATCGCCCTCGTCCTGCCGCCGTCCCTGGCGGCCGAACTTCCCGACCCGGTCCCGCTCGCCGCGATCGCGACCATTCCCCTTGTCATGGAGTTCTCCGACGCGAGCGGCCGGGCGTTCATCAACGACACGCTGGACCAGGCCATCGACTACGTGGCGGTGGAATGCGCCCACCGACAGGCGATCTGGGAGCTGGTCATGCACGGCGCGGGTGCGACCTTCCTGCCCCGGCGTATCGCCGAAAGCGAGCTGACCGGTGTCGTGGTGCGCTCGACCCTGCCACCGACCCGGCGCGCGATCGGATTCGTGTTCCGGCCGGGGGCGTTGTCCCCCGCCGCCACGGCGTTGCTGCGGGTCGCCGCTGTCATCCGTGAGGAGCACTCGACCGCGCGAGCTCCACAAACGCCTGACCGGCAGGCGACAACACCGACGGGTCGTAGATCAGGCCGTACGCCCGGCTGATCCGTGGCTCGGTGGCCCGCGCCACCGCCCCACGCGCCACGGATGCCTCCGCCATCGTCCGTTCGAGGAACGTGGCGCCGACGCCTGCGAGGACGAGCGGCAACCGTGCCTCCCGATGCTCCACGACGACGGAAGGCCTGATCACCCGCCCGGCCGTGGCGACCGCCTGTTCGATCTCCCCCGCCTGCGACCCTCCTCGCGGCACGACCACATGCGGGTCGTCGGGCAGCGCCGACAGCGGCAGCGGATCGTCCGGCGGTACGTCCGCGCCTGGCGGGAAGACCAGCCACCAGTCCTGCACCCCGAGTTCGCAGACGGCCAGGTCCTCGCTGTCCGGGCGAGGCAGGTGGCACACCAGGATCTCGCAGTGGCCGTCCCTGATCAGTGCGGTGCCCGCCCATTCGTCACGCAGGTCCGCGATCCTGATGGAGACCGCGGGAAACTCCTGGCGGAAGGCGCCGACCAGACGTGCGACCGGATCCACCGATAGTGCCGCCATGGCGACGATGTCGAGACGTCCGCGCGGCCGCCCCGCGACATCGAGTACCGACCCCTCGGCTGCGACCACACCGCGCAGGACCCGCCGAGCTGGACCCACCAGGCTGTGCCCTGCCGAGGTGAGCACCATCCCTCGGCCGATCCGGTGGAACAGCTCCACACCGAGTTCCCGTTCGAGGCCGCGAATGGCCTGCGAGACCGTGGGCTGGGCGAGCCCGAGAGCGGTCGCCGCCGCGTTGATCCCGTTGTTGTCGACCACGGCGAGGAAGTACTCGATCTGGTGCAGGTGCATCGGGCCGACTCTAGCGCCGGGGAGCTTGATCGGCGCGGATCGCGGAGCTCTCACCTGGGGCCATAGGAAATGCCTCATGGTTCGTTCCGGCTCCGGTCTTTGACGGCGGTGATCCAGGTCTCCTTCACTGTGGGGACGCGACACAGCGGGTATCGCCGCTCACCGATTCCACACCGCACGGACACCCCGTGGGGTCACCGCAAGACAGATCGTGCGACCGCCTCGAAGGGATCCAAGAAATGCCACCAAGCAGTGTGATAGCTCCCCCGCTGTCAGGACCACGAGCGGGGAAGGACTCCCGGGGAAAGGCATGGGGATTCACCGGGCTCCTCGTACTGCTCTATGTGATCAACTGGGGCGACAAGGCGGTACTGGGACTCGTGGCCCAACCGCTAAGCGAGGAACTCGGCTTGTCCGCTTCGCAGATCGGCTTCGTCGGAAGTGCGTTCTTCCTGACGTTCACCATCGGCGGGTTCTTCGCCGGCCTCCTGGACAGGTGGCTGCCACTCAAGTGGTCGCTCGTACTGCTGTCGATCGGCTGGGCCGTGGCGATGCTGCCGGTGGTGTTCGCCGCGACGTTCGCCGTACTGCTGGCCAGCCGGATGCTGCTCGGACTCGTCGAGGGCCCGTCGAGCGCGATCGTTCACACCGGGGTGTATTCGTGGCATCCACCGGAGAAGCGCGGGGTGCCCTCGGCCTGTATCACCGCGGGAGCCTCGATCGCGAAGATCCTGGTCGCCCCCGCGCTCGCGTTCGTGGTCGCGGCCTGGGGCTGGCGTGCGGCGTTCGTGGTGCTCGCCGCGGTCGGGCTGGCATGGTGCGCGATCTGGGTGCCGACATGGCGTGAGGGCCCGTACGGCAAGCGGACGACCGCGCGGGCGGAATCGGACAAGCCGGCCGAAGCCAAGCCCACCGTGCCCAGCGTGCCGTGGGTCCGCATCTTCCTCACCCCGACGTTCCTCGGTGGTGCGGCCGCGGTCTTCGCCATGTACGCGTTGGTGGCCGCCGTGCTGACCTGGCTGCCCTCCTACTTCGAGGTCGGGCTCGGTTACTCCCGTGTCGAAGCGGGAACCATGTTCGGCTTCCCCAGCATCGCGAGCCTGGTGATGCTGTTCGTGCTCACCACGGTCAGCGACCGGTTGATCTCCCGAGGATCGACCTCCAGGGTGCTGCGCGGCCTGCTCCCGGCCAGCGGCCTGCTGCTCTGCGGACTGGCACTCACCGCCCTGCCGTTCATCGACGTCCCGTGGCTCGCGGTCGCGGTCGTGTCCGTCGGATACGCGTTGGGGGCGAGCATCTTCCCGCTGTTCAACTCGGCGATCTCCGAAATCGTGCCCGCCCAGCAACTGGCGGGAACCCTGGGAGTCTTCCTGGCACTGATGTCGATCGGCGGGCTCCTCGGCCCGTACCTGGCCGGAGTCATCGTCGACGGCGCCCCGTCCGCCGCGGAGGGATACGCGTCCGCGTTCCAGGTCTTCGGAATCATCGCGGTGGTCGGTGCGGGCATCGCATTGCTGACCGTCAACCCCGAGCGCGACAAGGCTCGCCTGCTGGGCGCACCGGTGGCGGCGGGAAGTTCGAACTGAGCGGATCCCTTCACCGGTTCGGTTGTCGAGCGACGAGGGAATGGCATGTATCCAGGACTGCACGCACTGCGGACGCCGGACAAACCCGCGGCGATCGTGGCGGAAACCGGCGAGATGATCAGCTTCGGCGAACTGGAATCACGATCCGCCCGGTTCGCGAGGTGGATGTCCGAACACGGGCTACGCCGGGGCGACCACATCGCGGTGCTGTCCGACAACGACCTCACCGTGTTCGAGCTCTACTGGGCCGCGATACGTTCCGGCCTGTACGTCACGATGGTGAACTGCCACCTGGCGCCGGCAGAGGCCGCGTACATCGTGAACGACTGCGGGGCGAAGGTTCTCGTGGTGTCCGGAGCGCTCGCCGAACTCGCCGAGGCCATTGTGGACGCTACTTCCTCGGTCGAGGCGAGGCTGGCCTTCGGCGGGCCGGTCCACGGCTACTCCGACTACGAGCGGTCGATGGCACCGGTCAGCGACCTGCCTCCGGTGGACCAGCCGAGGGGCAGCGACATGCTGTACTCCTCGGGCACCACCGGACGACCAAAGGGCATCAAGACCCCACTCCCGGCGACTCAGGTCGACCAACCACCTGGCGACCCGCGCGTGGAACTCCTGCGGCGCAACTACGCGGGCGACGAGAACACCGTCTACCTCTCCCCCGCACCGATCTACCACGCCGCGCCACTGCGTTTCAGTGCCGCCACACAGGCCCTCGGCGGCACCGTGGTGCTGATGCGGAAGTTCGAGGCCGAAACATCGCTCGCGCTGATCGAGAAGTACCGGATCACCCACAGCCAGTGGGTTCCGACCCATTTCGTGCGCCTGCTCAAGCTGTCCGAGGAGGTGCGCGGGGCCTACGACACCTCCTCGATGAAGGCCGCGATCCACGCGGCGGCCTCGTGTCCCATTCCGGTCAAGCAGGCCATGATCGACTGGTGGGGCGAGATCATCTTCGAGTACTACTCGTCCACGGAGTCGGCGGGATCGACCCAGATCACTCCGGCCGAGTGGCTCCGGAAGCCGGGAAGCGTGGGGCAGAGCGGCCCGAACTCGACCGGCATCGTCCACATCTGCGGCCCAGACGGTGCCGAACTCGGGCCGAACGACATCGGCACCATCTACTTCGAGCGCGACGACTGGGCCTTCGAGTACCACAACGATCCGGAGAAGACGGCCGCCGCGCGGCATCCGCGGCACGGCAACTGGTCCACCACAGGAGACATCGGATACCTCGACGAGGACGGATACCTCTTCCTCACCGACCGGAGCCAATTCGTGATCATCTCGGGCGGGGTCAACATCTACCCGCAGGAGATCGAGAACTGCCTGAGCCTGCACCCGGGGATCCTCGACGTCGCCGTGATCGGTACGCCCGACGAGGAAATGGGCGAGACCGTCACAGCGATCGCGCAGACGGTGCCCGGCGTCGCCGGGGACCAGGAACTGGCAGCGGACATCATCGCCTACTGCCGCGAACGGATCGCGCACTACAAATGCCCTCGCAATGTCGAGTTCGTCCCCGAACTTCCCCGTACACCGACCGGCAAGCTCATCAAGAGCGCGCTCACCTGAAACCACGACACAACGAGGAGAAGCCATGAGGGACGCGGTCGTTGTCGACGCCGTGCGCACACCGGTAGGCAAACGCAACGGAGCACTGTCCGGGATCCATCCCGCGGACCTGTCGGCACACGTGCTCACCACACTCGTCGACCGCACCGGCCTGCGTCCCGAGGAGGTCGACGATGTCGTGTGGGGTTGCGTGGGTCAGGTGGGTGATCAGTCCGGCAACATCGGCCGGGTCGCCGTGCTCGCCGCGGGATGGCCGGAGTCGGTACCCAGCACCTCGGTCGACCGGCGCTGCGGATCGAGTCAGCAGGCCGTCCACTTCGCAGCCGCGGGCGTCATCGCCGGGCACTACGACTTCGTGATCGCGGGCGGTGTCGAGTCGATGAGCCGGGTACCGATGGGGTCGGCGGCACAAAGCGGCACGCCGTATCCCGACTCCGTCCTCGGCCGTTACGACGTGCCCGGATTCAACCAGGGCATCGGGGCCGAGATGATAGCCGACAAGTGGAGCCTCGCGAGGCAACAGCTGGACGAGTACTCCGCCCGGTCCCACGCGAGGGCGGCCGCGGCCGTGGATTCGGGCGCGCTCGACGGACAACTCGCTCCCATCCCCGACGGCCTGCGGGCCGACGAAGGGATCCGCCGCGGCTCCTCGGCGGAGACACTCGCCGGACTGAAGACCGCGTTCCGCGACGACGGCGTGATCACGGCCGGGAACTCGTCCCAGATCTCCGATGGCGCGGGCGCCCTGTTGATCACCTCAGGCGAGACCGCCGCCTCGCGCGGACTGCGCCCGATCGCCCGCGTGCACACCGTCGCGATCGCGGGCGACGACCCGGTCATCATGCTGACGGCCCCGATCGCGGCCACGGCGAAGGTGCTGGCGAAGTCCGGCCTGCGGATCGAGGACATCGGCGCCTTCGAGGTGAACGAGGCCTTCGCGCCCGTTCCGCTCGCCTGGCAGGCGGAAACCGGTGCTCCGGATGAACTGCTCAACCCGTTGGGTGGAGCCATCGCGGTCGGGCACCCGCTCGGCGGTTCCGGCGCCGTGCTGATGACTCGCCTCGTGCACCACATGAAGGACAACGGCATCCGATACGGACTGCAGACCATGTGCGAGGCGGGCGGCATGGCCAACGCCACCATTCTCGAACTGCTCTGACCAGGGCGTCCGACAACTACGGATTGCGAGGTCAAGGTGATCCGTGGAACTCGGCCGACGAAGTCCCGATATCGAGGCGGCAGGGCGTCACGCAGCAGAACTGGACAGGCCCCGAAAAGTCAGAGCCCTGGCGACTCGATAGCGGACCCGAGTTCTCAGACAACTCTGACAACTATCCACAAAGGACAAGCAGATGAAGAGCACGATCTACACCGAGGATCACGACAGTTTCCGTGAGATGGCGAGAGAGTTCCTCGCCAAGGAGGTCGTCCCGCATTTTCCGGACTGGGAGACGGCGGGCCTGGTGCCGCGCGAGGTCTTCAACCAGATCGGTGACCTTGGTGTGCTGGGGATCCAGGTGCCGGAGGAGTACGGCGGCGCGGGCTCCGACAGTTTCCTGTACTCCGCGGTCTGGGCCGAGGAAACGGCGCGGGCGTACGTCAACCTCGGCGGCCTCAGCGTGCACATGAACGTGGTGCTGCCGTACTTTCTCGCATACTGCTCGGAGGAGCAGAAGCGGCGCTGGTTCCCCGGTCTTGCCTGCGGCGAGCTGATGACGTCCATCGCGATGACCGAGCCCGGCACCGGGTCCGACCTCGCGGGGATGACGACCAGCGCCACGAGGCAGGGTGAACACTTCGTCCTGAACGGGGCGAAGACCTTCATCAGCGGAGGCATCAACGCCGACCTCGTCGTGGTGGTCGCCCGCACCGGCAGGGGCGAGAACCGCAGGGACGGGCTGTCACTGCTCGTTGTCGAACGCGACATGGTGGGCTTCACCCGTGGCCGCAATCTCGACAAGATCGGGCTGAAGACCCAGGACACCGCCGAACTCTTCTTCGAGGACGTCCGGGTCCCGGTTGCCAACCTGCTCGGCGAGGAAGGCAAGGCCTTCAGTTACCTGACGAGCAATCTCCCCCAGGAGCGTCTGGGAATCGCGGTCGGAGCGCAGGCGGCCGCCGAGGCGGCACTGACAACGACATTGGAGTACGTGCGGGAACGGAAGGTGTTCGGCACCACCGTATCCGCCTTTCAGAACACGAAGTTCGAACTGGCTGCCTGTGCCATCGACATCGAAGCGGGCCGGTCCTTCCTGGACCGGGCCCTGGCCGAACACGAAGCAGGGGAACTGTCCTCCGCCGACGCCGCCAAGGTGAAGGTCTTCTGCACCGAGGTCCAGGACCGGGTGATCGACCGCTGCCTGCAGTTGCACGGCGGCTACGGATACATGCGCGAGTATCCGATCGCCCGCCTCTACGCCGACGCCAGGGTCACTCGCATCTTCGGCGGCACCACCGAGGTGTTGAAGACCATCGTCGCCAAGTCCCTCGACCTGTAGCGCGACTACCGAGAAAGGCAACACATGCGTTTGGAAGGATTGTCCACAGCCGTCACCGGTGGTGCGTCAGGACTCGGGCTGGCGACGGCCCAGCGCCTGGTCAAGGCGGGCGGCAAGGTGACCATCATCGACCTGCCCACCTCCCCGGGTGCGGAGATCGCGAAGGAACTCGGCGAGTCCGCCCTGTTCGTCGCCGCCGACGTGACCGACGCGGAGCAGTTCGGAGCGGCACTCGACGCGGCCGACGAGCACGGCGACCTCCGCGGACTCGTCCACTGTGCCGGAGCCAGCCGCAAGATCAGATTGCTGGACAGGGAAGGCAATCCGGGATCTCTCGAGGACTTCGAATGGGTGGTCAGGCTCAACCTGATCGGCTCGTTCAACGCGCTGCGCCTCGGCGCCGCTCGCATCGCTCGCCACGACGAGATCGATCAGGAACGCGGCGCCATTGTGATGACCGCGTCGGTCGCGGCGTATGAGGGTCAGATCGGCCAGATTCCCTACACCGCGTCGAAAGCGGGCATCGTCGGCATGACGCTGACCGCGGCCCGCGACCTGGCGAGCAGGTCGATCCGGGTGTGCACGATCGCGCCGGGGATCATGGACACCCCGTTGCTGGCCCGGCTGCGCGACGACGTGCGCGCATCGCTCGAAGCCACCGTACCCAACCCGGCACGCCTCGGTCACACCGACGAGTTCGGGCAACTGGCCTGCGCCATCCTGGAGAACGGCTACCTCAACGGCGAGACCATCCGGCTCGACGGTGCCATCCGGATGGCCCCTCGTTGAACGGGGAGAAGGCCGTGGAAGAACCAGTGCTGGTCGAGCGGGACGGCCATGTCGAAACGTGGACCATCAATCTGCCCGAGCAGCGCAATCCGGTGTCGGGAGACGCCGTCATCGACGCGCTGGTGTCCGCAGTGGATTCCGTCAACGCCGACCACGGCGTCCGTGCGGTCATTCTCACGGGCGCCGGTTCGGCCTTCTCGGCAGGCGGCAACATCAAGGACATGGCCGAGCAGAAGGGACTGTTCGGCGGCACCCCGTACCGTCAGCGTGACGGCTACCGAAACGGAATCCAGCGCATTCCCCGTGCCCTGTACCGTTGCGACGTCCCGCTCATCGCGGCCGTGAACGGCCCCGCCATCGGCGCGGGCTGCGATCTCGCGCTCATGTGTGATCTGCGGATCGCCTCGGAGTCCGCCTTCTTCGCCGAGAGCTTCGTCAAGCTCGGTATCATCCCCGGAGACGGCGGCGCATGGTTTCTGCCGCGCGCGATCGGCGCGGCTCGCGCGGCGGAGATGGCATTGACCGGCGATCGCGTCGACGCCCGCACGGCGTTGGACTGGGGCCTGGTCTCCCGGGTGGTGCCATCGTCGACGCTGCTCCGGGAGACACGCGAGCTCGCGGACCGGATCGCGGTCAACCCACCGCACGCCGTGCGGATGGCCAAGAAACTGTTGCGGGAGGCGCAGCACCAGAGCCTGGACGGTGTCCTCGAACTGTCCGCCGCGATGCAGGCACTGGCCCATCACACCGGTGATCACCGAGAAGCACTCTCCGCCTTCCGGGAGAAGCGGCCGGGAACATTCATCGGTGAATGACGAAGGAGTACGAACCGTGCAGAGCAGGCCGTTCCCGCCAGTGGTGCGAGAAACCCCGCAAGTCGCGGCATTGCGGCTCGAGGTACGCGGCTTCCTCGAGCGGAAGATCCGCGCCGGCGCGTTCAACCCTGGCGTGGACACCTGGCTGACGAGGTGGGACGAGGCGTTCTCCCGGGAACTGGCCGAGCGAGGATGGGTCGGGATGACCATTCCGACCCGGTACGGCGGACACGGCAGGACGTTCATGGAACGCTTCGTCGTCACCGAGGAACTGCTCGCCGCGGGAGCGCCCGTCGCGGCTCACTGGATCGCCGACCGGCAGATCGCACCGTCCCTGCTGAAGTTCGGCACCGAGCGGCAGAAGCATCGGTTCCTCCCGGCCATCGCGCGGGGCGAGTGCTTCTTCGGTATCGGGATGAGCGAACCGGACTCCGGCTCCGATCTGGCGAGTGTGCGCACCAAGGCGGTTCGGGTCGACGGCGGCTGGACGGTCACCGGGACCAAGGTGTGGACCTCGGGCGCACACCGAGCGCACGCGTTCTTCGCGCTCGCGCGGTCGGCTCCCCAGGACACCGCCGACCGGCACGCCGGTCTGAGCCAGTACATCGTCGATCTCCGCTCCCCGGGTGTACGGATCCGCCCGATCACCTCCATGAACGGCGACCAGCATTTCAACGAGGTCTTCCTGGACGACGTGTTCGTCCCTGACGACATGGTCCTCGGGCGGATCGGCGAAGGGTGGAAACAGGTGACCTCGGAGCTGGGTTACGAACGCAGCGGGCCGGAACGCTGCCTCTCCACGTTCCCGCTCCTTGCCGAAACCATCGAGACCATGGGACACCGAAACCTCCCACACCATCCCGACGCCGGGCGCTACCTGGCCCGCACGGTGGGACTTCATCACATGTCGACCGCCGTGGCCGGCGCCCTGGAACGGGGAGAACCGGCGGACACCGCGGCAGCCATGGTGAAAGTCCTTGGCACCACGACAGAGGGCGACATCGTCGATCTCGCCGACCGGCTGTCCGGCGACGGTGGCAGTGGCAGTGGCGGTGGTGGCGGCGGCGTCAAGGAAACGGCGAGACTCACCGAACTCGTTTCCGCCGGGATTCTGCAACGGCCCGGATTCACCCTCCGCGGCGGGACCAACGAGATCTTGCGCGGCGTGATCGCCCGTGGCCTTGGGATGCGCTGATGAGCACACAGGATGTCGTCGATCACGAACTCGTGTCCATGATGAACTCGGTGTTCGCCGCGCAACGCCCGGCAGGCGACCGGCCGCGGCGGCCGGTGCGGCTGGATACTCAGCTGTGGAAGAACCTCGAATCGCTCGGCCTGACCCGGCTCACCGGCACGGAACTCGCCGGCGGTAGCGGCGCGGGCTGGCATGAATCCGCCGCCCTGCTCAGTGCGGCCGCACGTCATGCGGTGCGGCTGCCCCTCGCCGAACACGACCTGCTCGCGGGATGGCTCCTGGAGAAGGCGGGGTTGCCCGCCGACGACGCGATCCGCACCGCGTGCGTGCTCGACGGGAAGGGGATCGCACGAGCGGTGCCCTGGGCAGGCGCGGCCGATCACGTCGTCGTCCTGTGCGACACCGGTGCCGGGTGGAGGATCGCGGACCTTCCAGCGAGCGAGATCGGCATCGGTACGGGTCACAACCTCGCGGGCGAGCCCCGCGACGACGTGACCGTCGATCCGGCCATTGTGGATGGCCCCGCAGTCGGCGACGAGACCGTGCACGAGTTCTTCCTCCGCGGGGCGCTCGCCAGGTCCCTGCAGATGTGCGCGGCGCTGGAGCGGATCGTCCAGCTCTGCGTCGCGCACACGATCGAACGGGAACAGTTCGGTCGTGCGCTGGCCAGGTTCCAGGCGGTCCAGCAACTGGTGGCCGACATCGCCGCCGAGACCGCCCTCGCGAGGGCGACCGTTGACGCGGCGGTCGGCGAGGTCGCCCCCGGCTGGGACGGCGACGCCGGTTTCCATGTCGCCGTCGCGAAGTCCTGTGCCGGCCACGCCGCGTCTGTCGTCGTCCGGAATGCCCACCAGATCCACGGCGCGATAGGCACAACCGCCGAGCACGAACTGCACGAGTTCACCAATCCGGTCCTGGCCTGGCGCTCGGAGTTCGGTTCCGTCCACCACTGGGACCAGCTGCTCACCACGGCCGCGACCGGCGCGGGCCGGGCAGGCTGCTGGTCGCTGGTGGCCGGACCGGTGCGACCGTCCTCCTGGCCTCACCTGAGCGAGGTATCTCCAGGTGCCGGCTCCTGAATGGGCGCCGCCGGTGGCCCGATGAAGGTGAGCAGGAAGGCCGCGGCGGCGAGCATCGCCGGTCCAGAGTAGACCAGGAAGAGGCTGCCGAGCGGATACGTCGCCGCGACCCAGGCATAGCCCAGCGCGAGCCCTGCGAACCGCATCATGTTGTGGATTCCGAGTGCGGAGCCCCGTTCGGCGGCGGGTGAGCGCATGACGCCGAAGGCCGCGCTGCTCTGGACGGCGCCGATCCCGCAGCCGATGATCAGCAGGATCGCCAGAATCCAACCAGGACTGCCCATCCCCTTGACCGTGCTCGCCGACGCGAGCAGGAGCGGGCCCACCACGAGCGTGACAAGGCCGATGTGCAGCACGCGCCTCGGGGTGAGACGTTCCGCGATCCGCGAAGAGATCGGCGCGAACAGCGCCATGGCGGCTGCCAGTGCGAAGGTGATCGCCCCGATCACGCTGGGGCGCAGGTCGAGATCACGGCCCAGGTACAACGGCACCGTCACGATGACGACGCCCAGTGACGCCATCACCGTGGCCGCGGCCACGGTGCTGCGCAGGTACCGCGCCTCCACCAGCAGCCTCGGATCGACCAGAGCCTGCCTGCTGCGGCGGGAAAGCTGATGGTAGAGGGCGAGCAGCCCCAGTCCGAAAAGGACCAGTGCGATCTCGAGGACGAGCGGGCCACCCTGCCCCGCCCAGGTGAACGCGACGACGAGGGAGCCGACCCCGCCGATCAGGGCCGCCATTCCGGCGACGTGCATGGGTGGCCGCCGGGGCCGCATATGTGGCACGAATCTGGCCAGCACGAGGGCCAACGCGACGGTGAGTACCGCGTGCACCACGAAGATCGAGCGCCACCCCGTCGCGTCCGCGACCAGGCCGCCGAGTGGCGGGCCGATCGCCTGCCCGACCCCTATCGCCGAAGCCCAGGTCGCCATCACCCGCCCTCGCCGTGCGGCCCAGAAGGTGCCGAGAGCGTGCTGCACGACCGGCGGGATCGCCGAGCACGCCACCCCCTGCAGGCTCCGCATGAGCACGAGCACCCCGAGGTCGGGGCTCAGCGCCGCGCCCAGTTGGGCGACCGTCATGAGCCCCAGGGAGGCGAGCAGGAAGAGCTTGGCTCCGTACCGCTCGCACAGCCATCCGGCCAGCGGCGCGAACACCACCATCGCGACGGTGAACGCACTCACGGCGAACACGATCTGGCTGGCCGTGGCTCCGAGATCGTTCGCGATGTCGTTGATCGGCGCACTGATGATCGTGCTCGAGAGCGTGCCGAGCGTCGTCGTGCCCAGCAGCGCGAGGTAGGCGATGCGACCGGGGCCGCCCGCGATGTCGCCGTGACTCATCGCAGGTACAGGCGGACGGTGTCGATCTCCTCCCTGAGCAGCCGGACATCCTCCTCGCTCGGTGGCGGGGTCTCCGTCAGGTCGTCGGCGACCGCAAGCTCCCAGCCGGTCGCCTCCCTGACCCGCCGCACGCTCACTCCCGGGTGCAGGCTGCTGAGCTGGAACTCGCCGAACCTCTCCGGCCTGCGAAGCACGCCCAGCGGGGTGATCAGGGTGGCGACGCCGAAGCCGGGAGGCATGGCCGCCCTGCTGTCCTCCCTAGCGCGAACCGGGCTCGGTGATGTGCAGAAGTCGAGTTCGGCGGGCAACGCCCCGTGGTCGTGGCGGCGCAGGACGACAACGATCTCGCCGGCGTTGGGCATGATCTCGGCGGCTCCACCGGAGCCGGGGAGCCGGACGGTGGGTTTGTCCCACGGGCCGATGAAGGAGGTGTTGAGACTGCCGTAGCGGTCGACCTGGGCGGCGCCGAGGAACCCGACGTCCACATTGCCCCCCTGCAGCACGTACCCGAACAGCGCCTGCATACTCACCACCGACTCCGCCCCGGACACGAGGACGAAGTCGGCGATCCCCTCGGCCATCGCCTCGGGATGCGCGCCGCACACCCCGGACTCGTAGATCAGTTCGAGATTCGGGTTGACCGTGCGCTTCGCGAGGTCGACGGCGAGGGTGGGCAGGCCGACCCCCGCGAACACGGTCCGTTTGCCCGCCAGTTCCCGTGCCGCGACCGCGGCGAGGAACTCGGTACTCGACGCCGCGACGGTCGACGTGCGCTCACCAGCCGCGGTCATCCGAGCCTCCGCCCGTAGTCGACCTGTCCCGAGAGCCGCTCGGCGACGGCGACGGTGCGCCGCCGCTGTGGCCCGAGCTTGGCCAGATAGGCCTCCCGGTCCGGTACCCCGTAAACCCAGTCGTCGAGCCACTGCCGAAGAACCGTTCTGTCCTTGCTGATCGCGGTCCACTCCCGATAGAAGGCGCCGTCCCGGTTGTTGTATCCCTGCGCGTACGACGGGTGCGTGCCGCCGGGACAGCACACCACCGCGTCGACGGCATGCGACGGAATGATCGTCCGATTCGGATCGTCGCGAATCGTCGTCTCGTCGACCACTTCCTCCACGACCACGATCGCGTGCTTGGCGGCGAACACCGCCTCCTGCTGGGCACCGAGAATCCCCCAGATCTGGACGTTGCCGAGCCGGTCGGCGCGCTGGGCTTGGACGATCGTGACGTCGGGCTTCAGTGGCGGCACCACATACACACCACCTTCGCCGTAAGGGCTCTCGACCAACCGGATCTTCGGGTTCAGCGCGGGAATGTCACTGCCCGCATAGGACCGCAACGGAAAGAACGGCAGCCCGGATGCGCCCGCCTGATAGCGGCAGAACATGCCGTAGTGGCTGTACTCCTCCAGTTCCAGCGGCTCGGGATCATGTGCCTCCACCCGCCTGCGAATCTCGTAGAGGGAGCCGGCCGAACCGCTCGCGAAGAAGGAGGCGACCAGCTTGCTGACACAACCGGCGGCGATCAACTGATCGGCGATGAGGTCCGGCGTCATCCGGCACAGTGTCAGGTCCCGCCTGCCCTGCCGGATGATCTCGTGGCCGGCCGCGAACGGGATGAGGTGGCCGAATCCCTCCAGGGCGACGGTGTCGCCGTCGTGCACGTACTCGGCGACCGCCTCCCCCATGCTCAGCACCTTGCCGTCCCTCATCGCGTCTCCCCCTGGGACGAGGCGGTCGCGGGTTCCTGGGCGGCGTCCCCCGCTCCGGAGTCGCCGTCCTCGGCTGCCGGTTCGGGTTCTGGTTCGGATTCAGGTTTCGGTTCTGGTTCTGGCGCGCGCAGCCGGAGGGCCACCACGAGTGCCACTCCCACGCCGAGCCCGAGCAGGCTGCTCGTCGTCTCCGGAGCGAGCATCGCCAGCCCGGTAAGGAGTCCGACGATCCGGGCGACGACCGGCATTCTCCGCTCCACGCCGATGAGCCAGCCCTCGAAGCTGCACGCCATCAGCACGACCCCGCCGATCGCCATCACCACGGAGAAGGCGATCTCGCCGGCGCTACCCCGTCCGACCAGCACGGGATTGAGCGCGAAGCAGAACGGGATGAGGTACTTCACCATGCCGAGACGCATGGCGGTGAGGCTTGTCGGTACCGGCCGTGTCCCCGCTATGCCCGCCGCCGCGAAGGACGCCAGCGCGACGGGCGGCGTGATGTAGGAGACCGTTGCCCAGTAGATCACGAACAGATGCGCCGCGATCGGGTCCACACCCAGCTCCACCAGCGCGGGTGCCATCACGATGGCGAGGAAGACGTACACGGCCGAAACGGTCATGCCCATCCCGAGCACGAACGAGGTCACGGCTCCGGCGATGAGGATCAGGAACACGTTGTCGCCCACGAGCGACACCAGTTCCCGCGCGAGGGAGAGGGATACGCCGGACATCGACAGCCCGCCGACGATCAGGCCGACGCCCGCGATGATCCCGAGGATCTCGGCGATGGTCCTGCCCGCGGCGAACAGCAGGTCCACCGCGCGCCGCGGCGTGAGCCGGTCGGTGCGCTGCACCACGGCCACCACCAGCAGCCCGGCGACGATGATGAACGGCGCCTGCCTTTCGTTGTGGTAGACCACCAGCATCGCCACCAGCGCGCCGAGGGCTGCCAGATACGGCCAGCCCTTGACCACCACCGGAATCAGCCGTGGGAGGTCCGCCCTGGGCAGACCGGCGAGGCGCGACTTGCCGGAGTAGGCGTCGATCTGGGCGTAGATCCCCAGGAAGTAGAGCAGCGCGGGAATGGCCGCGGCGAACGCGACCTCGCTGTAGGGCACGCCGACGAAGGACACCATGAGAAACGCCGCGGTGCCCATGATCGGCGGCGTGATCGAACCGCCCGACGAGGCCGTGGCCTCGATGCCGGCCGCGTATCGGCCGGGGAAGCCGGACCGCTTCATCGCCGGGATCGTCATCGGCCCGGTGGTGAGCACGTTCGACACGGCGCTGCCGCTCATCATGCCCATCGACGCCGAACTGGTCACCGCGACCTTCGCGGAACCACCTCGTGCGTGGCCGAAGAGTGACTGGGCGAGCTGGAAGAAGAAGGACGCTCCACCGGTGTGCTGCAGGACCACGCCGAACAGGAGGAACCCGACCAGGATGGTGCCCGCCGTCTGCAACGGAAGCCCCAGGATGCTGTCGACTCCGAGCACATGCATCCTGGCCGCACTGCTCAGGTCGAACTGGATGCCCTGCAGGAAGCCGATCGGCACCTCCGCGGCGAACAGGGGGTACACGGAGAAGATCAGGGCGATGACGGTGACCGCGTTACCCGCCGCACGCCGCAGTGCCTCGAGAACGAGGGCCCACAACGCGAAGCTGAACGCGACCGCCACCGGTGGGGCGCTGTAGTCCCAGCCCAGGGTCACGATGTTCTCCGCATTGACCGCGAAGTACACGTTGATCGCACAGGTGGCCCCGAACAAGATCACGTCGTACCACGGAACCGCACTGTGGGCGGACTTGTGCGCGGGGAACAGCACGAAGACCAGCGGCAGGAAGATCGCCAGCAGGAGGTACAGGAACTGGTTCTGCAGCAGCGAACCGCCGAACGGGTTCCAGAAGAAGACGTGGCTGATGGTGAGTGCCAGGCCCGCGACTGTGAAGAGAACGACCACCGTTCTCCAGAAGGTGTTGCACCGCTGCGTGGCCATCTGTGTTCCTCTCACGGGAGCGGTCGGGAGCTGGGAAGCGCCGGGGCAGAGTTGTTACCGCCCCGGCGTCCCGTACGGCGTCAGTTCGCGGGTAGGTGCTGGCTCTTCCACTTGGTCCAGGCCGAACCCAGGTCGCCGTCGCCCGCCTGCTGTACGAAGGTCTGCCACCCGTCGCGCAGCGCCGCACCGCGTTCGACCAGTTCGTCGTTGCGCTGCTTGGACTCCGGCGACCAGGCGTTCTGCTCCTGCAGGAACTTGACCAGACCGTCGTGGAACGGCACCTGCTTCGGCGCCTTCTGTGCCGACTCCAGTGCCCAGTCCGGTGTGGTGGCGGTGGTGCCGCGGTAGGCGTCGTGGTTGTCGTGGATGGCCTTGACCGTCTCGTAGACCAGCGCGGGGTCGGTGTCGGCGTAGGTCACCATCGGCACGGTGTAGATCAGGCCCTTGGCGCTCTCGCCGTTCTGCTGGCCGGGCGCGCCGGTGAACTCACCGATCTCGGTGGAGGGAGCGATCTTCTCCACCGCCTTCACCTTGTCCGGCGCGCTGTCGTCCATGCTCAGCCAGCGGACCGGGAACGCGCTCTCCAACTCGTACAACGAGGAGCCGTAGACCTGCTGGAAGAGGACGTCGAGCTTGCCTGCCTTGACCGCGTCGGCCTGCTCGCTGTAGCTCAGTTCGACCTTGTTCACGTCGTCCCAGGTGAGCCCGCCATAGGCGAGGAAGGCGGTGAGCTTGTTGTTCACCGAGGGGTTCGCACTGATGTACGGGAAGTTCTTTCCGCGCAGGTCCTCGAACGTCCTGATGTCCGAGTTGTCCCGTACGAGCAGACCGTGCGGCGCGATCGGGGTCCACACCACGCGCATGTCCTGCGGCCCCCAGTCCTTGGTGGCGAAGTCGTAGTCACCTTCGAAGGCGAAGATGTACTCGTCCCCGGTCCGGGCGATCTGGGCCTGTCCCTGCCGTAGCGGCGACAACCGGCCGACGGCGGTGTCCGAGGTGATGATCCGGATCCGGGTGCCGTCGTTCGAGGTGATCGCATCTGCCACGGCCGCGACGTCGGCGTAGGTGTTCGTCCCGGTGCCGTAGGTGCTCCAGACCATCTGGCTGCCCATCCCGGCATCGGAGGCGCCACCGGAGCCACACGACGAGATGACCACCGCCGCGGTCGCGATCATCGCCGCCAGGACACGTCGTTTCCCCATGCTGCTACCTCGGCATCTCATCGTTGAGGGGCTTCGCCTGGCTCTGGTCGTATACACCGGCCGGGCGTGTCTGGGGTCACTGTGCCCCCGCGCACGCAATATATCCAATACTTAATATCGCCCGGATCTTTCCGGTTTCGACATCAAAGCCATGCGCTACTGTCGGTTTCGGTCATATTTTTAATATTCAGCACCGACTTTGGAGGGCGAAGTGGCGGCAACAGGGCCGACGACGACGTGGGGGACGCGTCCGGAGCTGTCCCTGGGACACCTCCTCGAACTGCTCGACCTCCAGCGTGTCCCGACCGAAGACGACGCACCCGCCGAGTTCCGGGGCCGGCCCCAGCTCCATCCCGCCGACCGGGTCTTCGGTGGTCTGCTGCTGGCCCAGGCACTGGTCGCCGCCGGGATGAGCGCACCCGAGCAGCACCGTCCCCTGGCACTGCACGCGGAGTTCCTGCAGGGGGTTCCCACCGATGAGGACCTGGTGTGGAAGGTGGAGCGAATCGCCGACGGACCGTCCATGACGGTGCGCAGGACGACGCTGGACGCGGCGGACGGCAGTGCGCGGTTCACGGCCACATCCCGGTGGGGCACTCGCCGGGAGGATCTCGTCAGCTACTCCTCGCTTCGCCCCCTCGAAACGCCGCCGCCGGAGGACCTGCGGGATCTCGAGGACCGGTTCGGGGACGCGGAGGTACCCGTGTGGTGGCGCATGCGCAGGCCGGTCCACTTCCGCCACGTGCAATCACCTGCCTACACGGCCGCGGTGCTGCCCGAGCAGGAACACCAGTCGGTGTGGGTACGAGCGCGTGGCAGTGTGCCGGCGGATCCCGCCGTGCAAGCCGCGATCCTGGCGTACGTCTCGGACATGAGCATTCTCGAACCGGTGTTCCGTGCTCGCCGCTCAGCCAGACACGCTCCGGGAAGCCGGATCCTGAGCCTGAGCCATTTCCTCACCTTCCACGGCTCGGCCGACCTCTCGCAGTGGCACCAGCTCGACGCGAGGTGCAACACGGTGGCGCAGGGACGGGCGCTGGGATCCGGGGAGTTCTTCGACCGGGACGGGGCGCATCTCGCCTCGATCAACCAGCTGGCCCTCGTCAAGGTCGGCGAGTAGGAGCGCTACCGCTCGCCGGGATCGCCGGGGCCGGATTCATTCGCCAACGGCACGGGAAGCGCCGTCTCCGATGCCTTCAGCACCTCCCGCAGTGCGGGACTCTCGTCGTTGTCCCGCCAGGCGAGCCGGGCGTAACTGGGTTCCACCCCCTCCACAAGGCGCACCATGCGCAGACCGGCGTCGGGAACGTTCTCCACCGCGGTGTCGATCGAGAACGTGACACCCACCCCGGCGGCGACCAGCGCCATGACCGTCCACGAGTCGGGGGCGACCTGCACGATGTCGGGGGCGAACCCGGCCTGGTAGCAGCTGCTGATGAAGGCGTCGCGAACGCTCGATCCGGGATCGGCGGGCAGGGCGATGAAGGGTTCGTCCCGGAGTTCGGCGACACTCACGATGTCCCTGTCCGCGAGCGGGTGCGCCGTGGGAACGACGAGGACGTAGTGCTCTTCCTGGACGATCCGGGACGCGATACCGGGCGGCGCGCTGTTCCATCGCACGATCGCCAGGTCCATCGAGCCTTCGATCACCTGCGCCAGGGCTTCGTACCCGTAGGTCACGCTGCGCAGGTTGAGCTCGATCCCCGGGTGCTGGCGCCGGACGAGCCTGGCGAGCCTGCCGATCAGCATGTGTGAGGACGGCCCGGCGAAACCGACGCGCACCCTCCCGGTCTCCCCCAGCCCCGCCGCCTTCACCGACGCACGGGCCACCCGGCAGCCGTCGAGGATGTCGCGCGCGGGCAGGACAAGGGCCTCCCCCGCCGACGTGAGCCGGACCGTACGTGTCGTCCGGTCGAACAGACGGGTGCCGAGGTCACGCTCGAGCTGCTGGATGATCCGGCTCAGTGGCGGTTGGGCGATGTGCAACCGTTCGGCGGCACGACCGAAGTGCAGTTCCTCGGCGACGGCGAGGAACGCCCGCAGCTGCTGTAGCTCCATCACCTCATTATTACCGCGCTGCGATCAACTACCCCGCTTTGCCTCCAGTCCGAGTCATGATCGAGACACACTTATCTCTCACGGGTAATGATCCACCGCTGATTAAGTATTGGACGCGCACAAACGACGGCCACAGAATCCAGATATGACAGTTGCTACGCAGGTGACCGCTGCCGATTTCGACGACATCCGGATCCAGGTCCGCAGCTTCGTCCGGGACCGGGTGATGCCGCGCGAGACGGAGATCATGGACCTCGACGCCATTCCGGACGATCTCCGGAACACGGCCGCGGCGATGGGCCTGTTCGGCTACGCCATCCCCCAGGAGTGGGGTGGCCTCGGGCTCGACCTCACCCAGGATGTCGAGCTGGCGATGGAGCTGGGCTACACATCGCTGTCCCTGCGCTCGATGTTCGGGACCAACAACGGCATCGCCGGGCAGGTGCTGGTCAACTTCGGCACCGACGAGCAGAAGGCCGAGTGGCTCGAGCGGCTCGCCTCCGGTGATGTCGTGGCCTCGTTCGCCCTCACCGAGTCCGGCGCGGGATCCGATCCTTCCGGACTGCGGACCAAGGCCGTCCGGGATGGCGAGGACTGGGTCATCAGCGGGGAAAAACGCTTCATCACCAACGCCCCGATCGCCGATCTCTTCATCGTCTTCGCGCGCACCGGGCAGGCGGAGCAGAACGGGGCGGGCATCGCCGTGTTCCTCGTTCCGGCGGACTCCCCCGGCGTCGGAGTCGGCATCAAGGACCGCAAGATGGGACAGGAGGGTGCCTGGACCGCCCCGGTGCACTTCGACGACGTACGGGTGCCCGCCACCGCGCTGGTCGGCGGCGACGAGCAGGTGGGTTACCGAGCCGCGATGAGCTCGCTGGCGCGGGGGCGCGTGCACATCGCCGCACTCGCGGTCGGCGCGGCGCAACGGGCTCTGGACGAGTCCGTGGCCTACGCGGCCGCCGCCACGCAGGGCGGGACCCCCATCGGGGAGTTCCAGCTCGTCCAGGCGATGCTCGCCGACCAGCAGACCGGGGTGATGGCCGGACGTTCCCTGGTGCGCGACACCGCACGGCAATACCACTCAGGGGAGGACCGCCGGATCGCTCCTTCGGTCGCCAAGCTGTACTGCACGGAGATGGCAGGTAAGGTCGCCGACCTCGCCGTGCAGATCCATGGCGGCACCGGATACATGCGCGAGGTGCCGGTCGAGCGGATCTACCGTGAGGTGCGGCTGCTCCGCCTGTACGAGGGCACCAGCGAGATCCAGCGGCTGATCATCGGCAACGGACTGGTCAAGGCGGCACGGAAGGCGGCTCGGTGAACGCGGGAGCGCAGGCGGAGGACACCGGCGAACTACCGCTCGAGGGTGTTCTCGTGGTGGCGCTGGAGCAGGCCGTCGCCGCTCCGCTCGCCACCCGTCACCTCGCCGATCTCGGTGCCCGCGTCATCAAGATCGAGCGCATCGGCGAGGGCGACTTCGCCCGCGACTACGACGGCGCCGTCAACGGCCTCGCCTCGCATTTCGTCTGGCTCAACCGCTCCAAGGAATCGGTCTGCGTCGACCTCAAGTCGGCGGAGGGACTGGCCCTCGTCCGGTCGCTGCTCGGCAAGGCCGACGTCTTCGTGCAGAACGCCGCCCCTGGCGCGGCCGGGCGCCTCGGGCTCGACAGCGCGGAGTTACGCGCCGAGCACCCCGGACTGGTCGTCGTGAACATCTCCGGATACGGCAGCCACGGCCCGATGCGCGACCGCAAGGCCTACGACATGCTGATCCAGGCCGAGACCGGGCTCATCTCCGTCACCGGAACCCCGGAAACGGCCACGAAGACCGGTGTCCCGAGCGCCGACATCGCCGCCGGGCTCTACGCGTGCAACTCGGTCCTCGGTGCGCTGTTCCGCCGGGAGCGGACCGGACACGGGGCGACCATCGACGTCTCGATGTTCGACGCCACAGTGGAATGGCTCGGCCATCCCATGTACATGCGAATGTATGCGGAGCAACAGATTCCGCGAATGGGCCTGAGCCACGCCTCGATCGCGCCGTACGACGCGTACCCCACCAAGGACGGGCAGATACTCATCGGGGTGCAGAACGATCGGGGTTGGCGCAGGCTCG
The DNA here is from genome assembly GCF_003385185.1 of Amycolatopsis palatopharyngis. Taxonomy (GTDB): domain Bacteria; phylum Actinomycetota; class Actinomycetes; order Mycobacteriales; family Pseudonocardiaceae; genus Amycolatopsis; species Amycolatopsis palatopharyngis. The sequence goes on from NZ_PQHZ01000001.1 coordinate 47,578, forward strand.
TCACGGAGGTCTTCGAGCATCCCGAGCTCGCCGACGATCCACGGTTCCAGACCAACGTGCTGCGCGTCGCGCACCGCGCGGAATGCGACTCGGCGGTGGCCGACCACACCAGCACCTGGTCCACAGAGGAACTCGGGCAGCGCCTGGCCGAGGCCGGGATCCCGGCGGCACAGCTCAACGACATGGCCGGCCTGATCGACCATCCCCAGTTGTCGTCGCGCGACCGCTGGCGTGAGGTGTCGACCTCGGCTGGGCCGATCAGGGCGGTGCTGCCGCCGATGACGTACCGGGACGTGGAGCTGCGGATGGACGAGGTACCCGCGCTCGGACAACACACCGGGTCGGTGCTCGCCGAACTCGGCCTGCCCGCCGACGAGGTCGATGAACTGCGGCGCAGGCACGTCGTGCAGTAGCCGGCTCGGGCCCGGCGTCGACGTACTCCATGTACTCCATGTCGACGCCGGGCCCGGGCAGGCAGATCAGCGCAGCGGGTGCTCCTCGAGCAGCCGCCTGCCGATGATCATGCGCTGGATGTCGGCGGTGCCCTCGCCGATGAGCAACATCGGCGCTTCCCGGTAGAGCCGTTCGATCTCGTACTCCTTCGAGTACCCGTAGCCACCGTGGATCCGGAACGAGTCCTCGACGACCTGAGCGCAGTACTCCGACGCGAGGTACTTCGCCATCCCCGCCTCGAGATCGTTGCGCAGTCCGGAGTCCTTGGTACGAGCGGCCCGCACCATCATCTGGTGCGCCGCCTCGACCTTGCTGCCCATCTCGGCGATGCGGAACAACACCGCCTGGTGATCGGCGATCCGCTTGCCGAACGTCTCCCGTTGCTGGGCGTACCGCACCCCGAGCTCGAACGCCCGCCAGGCGACGCCACAACCGCGGGCTGCGACGTTGACACGACCGACCTCCACCCCGTCCATCATCTGGTAGAAACCGCGGCCGGGCTCGCCACCGAGCACCTGGTCCGCGCCGATCTCGAAGTCGTCGAAGACCAACTCGGTGGTGTCGACGCCCTTGTAGCCCATCTTCTCGATCTTGCCCGGCACGGTGAGTCCCGGCCGCACCTCACCGAAGCCCGCCGGTTTCTCCACGAGGAACGTGGTCATGTTCCGATACACCGAGTCGTCCCCGGTCTCGGTCTTGACCAGCGCGGCGACCAAAGTGGAGGAGGCGCCGTTGGTGAGCCACATCTTCTGGCCGTTGATCACATAACCGTCGCCACGCGGGGTGGCCTTCGTCCTGATCGCCGACACGTCCGAGCCGCAGCCCGGTTCGGACATGGAGAAGGCGCCCCGGATCTCACCGGTCGCCATGCGCGGCAGGTAATACTCCTTCTGGGCCTCGGTGCCGTGACGCATCAGCATGTACGCCACGATGAAGTGGGTGTTGACGATGCCCGAGACGCTCATCCAGCCTCGGGCGATCTCCTCGACGACGAGCGCGTAGGTCAGCAGCGACTCGCCGAGCCCGCCGTACTCCTCGGGAATCGTCAGGCCGAACAGCCCGAGTTCGCGCATTCCTTCGACGATCTCGGTCGGGTACTCGTCCGCGTGCTCGAGTTCCGTCGCCACCGGAATGATCTTCTCGTCGACGAACGCGCGGACGGTCTTGAGGATGTCCTGCTGGATCTCGGTCAGTCCTTCGGTCGCACACAGGCTCATGCGACACGCTCCCAGACTGCGGCGAGGCCCTGGCCGCCGCCGATGCACATGGTGGTGAGTCCGTAGCGGCCCTCGCGGCGGGTCAGCTCACGGGCGAGCGTGCCGAGCATCCTGGTGCCGGTTGCGCCGACGGGATGCCCGAGTGAGATGCCGGAACCGTGCACATTGGTGCGCTCGAGGTCGGCTTCGGTGAACTTCCAGTCGCGCATCACGGCGAGCGCCTGTGCGGCGAACGCCTCGTTGAGCTCGATCAGGTCCATATCGGCCATCGTGAGGCCCGCCCTGCCCAGCGCCTTCTCCGTGGCGGGGACCGGGCCGATGCCCATGATCTTCGGCGGCACTCCGGCCACCCCCCAGGACACGAGCCGGGCCAGCGGGCGCAGGCCGGCGCGCTCGGCGTGTTCCGGGGTGGTGACGATGCACAGGGCGGCGGCGTCGTTCTGTCCGCTGGCGTTGCCCGCCGTCACCGTGGCATCCGGGTCCTGGGAGCCCAGTACCGGCTTGAGCTTGCCCAGTGTCTCCATCGAGGCGTCCGCGCGCGGGTGCTCGTCGGTGTCGATGACACTGTCGCCGCCCCGGCCGCTCACCGTGGTCGGAATGATCTCCTCGGCGAACACTCCGGACCGCTGGGCCGCGACCGCGCGCTGGTGCGAGGTCACCGCCAGCCGGTCCTGCTCATCACGAGGAATCGAGTAGGCACGGCGCAGATTCTCCGCGGTCTCGAGCATCCCGCCCGGCACCGGGTGGAGCCTTCCGCCCGCCGTGCTGCGGGCCCGGACGAGGCCGTCGTGGACCTGCACGCCGGTCCTGGCCCCGCCCCAGCGCATGTCCACGGAGTAGAAGGCCGCGTTGCTCATGCTCTCGGTACCGCCCGCGACGACGACATCGTTGGCCCCGGTCTGCACGGCCATGACGGCGTTGATCACCGACTGCAGGCCCGAACCACACCGCCGGTCGAGGTGCTGGCCCCCCACCGTTACAGGCAGGCCCGCGTCCAGCGCCACCACCCTGCCGATGGCGGGAGCCTCGCTGTTGCCGTTGCAGTGACCGAGAATCACGTCCTCGATGGAATCCGGGTCGATCCCCGTTCGCTCGATCAGTCCGTTGAGCGCGGTGACGCCGAGTTCGACGGCGGTGACGTTCTTGAACATGCCGCCGTACCGGCCGACGGGGGTGCGTACGGGTTCGCAGATCACTGCGTCACGCATGGCTGCTGCCTTTCTCGTTACGGGCGAAGGAGACGTTCATGCTGCTGCGAGCAGTACCCGCAGCGGGGTCCGCGACGGAACTCTCGAACACTCCGAGTTCGAGGGATTCGTCATCGTTTTCTGCCGTGCGGCGCAGCCGCGCGGGCTGCCCGCAGAACAAGGGGGCCAGGTTGCGGTGGCTCAGCCGCTCGACCCGGTCCGCCGGACGTTCGAGGCGCACCATCTCGGCGAGCGCGAGGGTCATCAGCGGGCCGTGCACCACGAGGCCCGGATAGCCCTCGATCGTGGTCGCGTACGGCCAGTCGTAGTGGATCCGGTGCAGGTTCGCGGTGGCCGCGCTGAACCGCATGAGCAATGTGGGATCGGTGGTGAAGTTCCACGTCCAGTCCCGCACCTGGGCGAGCGGACTACCGGCGGGTGTGAAGCCTGCGGCGGACAACCGGGACTCGTCGTGATCGCGCGCCGCGGCGGGCGGCGCCGCTTCCCGGTAGATGATGTCCTGTCGCTCCTCGAGCACGAGCCTGCCGCGGGAGTCGGAGAACGACGTCTCGACCACCACGATCACCAGCGAGCCCGAGCGTCCGGTTTTCTCGCTGACCGACGCCACGCACGCCTCGCGGCGAACCACGGCGCCGACCGCGATGGGCCGGTGCAGATGTGCGGTTCCGCCCGCGAACATGCGCCGAGGCAGGGCCACAGGTGGCAGGAAAGTGCCTCGGCGCGGGTGCCCGTCGCTCCCGGTCTCGGTGGAGGCAGGCCAGCGCGGCAGGGCGACCCAGTGCCACAACGGTGGCAGGTCGCCGCCGGGTGGCACCGCGGAGATGCCGTCGTCGAAGAGGGCAGACAACATCTCCACAGGCCCGGGCTCGACCACCTCTTCGGTGACGAGGGTGTGCGGCTTCCAGATCATCGGAGCTACATGAACCTTCCGCCGGTGACCTCGGCGACCGTCCCCGTCATGTACGAGGACAACTCCGAGGCGTAGAACAACACCACCGACGCTACTTCCCCCGGCTCCCCCGCCCGCTGCATGGGGATCTCGTTCATCTTCTGGTCCCACGCCTTCTGCGGCATGGCCTCGGTCATCGCGGACCGGATGAGTCCGGGTTGGACGGCGTTGACCCGCACACCGTGATGAGCCATCTCCTTGGCTGCCGCTTTGGTCAGTCCGACGATTCCCGCCTTCGCCGCGGAGTAGTTGGTCTGCCCGACCATGCCGACCTTTCCGGACAGTGAGGAGATGTTGACGATGGAGCCCGACTTCTGTTCGCGCATGATCGCCGCCGCACACCGGGTGCCGTTCCAGCAGCCTTTGAGATGCACACCGATGACCTGGTCGAACTGCTCCTCGGTCATCTTCCGCATGGTCGCGTCCCTGGTGATTCCGGCGTTGTTCACCACGACGTCGAGCGATCCGAAGGTGTCCACGGCACTTCGCAGCATCCGGTCCACGTCGCCGGCATTGACGACGTCGCAGCGCACCGCGGTGGCGACCTCGTCACCGCCGAGTTTTCCGGCGGCGTCGCGCGCGTTGTCCAGGTCGAGGTCACCGATGACCACGCGGGCCCCCTCGGCGACCGACGCCTCCGCGATCGCGAAGCCGATCCCCTGTGCGCCTCCGGTGATGACCACCGTCTTTCCGTCCAGCAGTGCCATGTCCTCAGATACCTCCGTTGGTCTTGTCCCGGGCGATGAGCTGCGCGGCGATCACGTTCCGCTGGATCTCGTTGGTGCCTTCGCCGAGGATCATCAGCGGGGCATCGCGGAAGTACCGTTCCACCTCGAACTCCTTCGAGAAACCGTGGCCACCGTGCACACGCATCGCATCGAGCGCCACCTGCATGGCCGCCTCCGAGGAGAACAACTTGGCCATACCCGCCTCGAGATCGGCGCGCACACCTTCGTCCACGCGTCGCGCCGCGTCGAGGGTCAGCAGGCGGGATGCCTTCACCTTCGTCGCCATGTCGGCGAGCAGGTTGCCGACCGACTGGTGCTTCCAGATCGGTTTGCCGAACGACTCCCGTTCCTGGGCGTACCGCAGCGCGTCGGCGAAGGCGGCCTGGGCCACACCCACCGCCCGCGCGGCCACCTGGATACGCCCGACCTCCAGACCTCGCATCATCTGGGCCCAACCGTCACCGGCGGCCCCGCCGAGGACGGAGGTGGCGGGCACCCGCATGTCGGTGAAGGCCAACTCGCAGGCCTCGACACCACGGTAGCCGAGCTTGGGGAGGTTCTTCGACACCTCCAGCCCGTCCCCCGGTTCGACGAGCAGCACGCTCATCCCCTGGTGTGCGGGTGATGCGTCGCGATCCGTCCTGCACAACAGGGCGATCAGATCAGAGTGACGCGCGTTCGAGATCCAGGTCTTCGATCCGTTGATCACCAGGTCGTCGCCGTCGGCGACGGTGAACGTGCGCATCGCCTGCAGGTCACTGCCGCCGCCTGGTTCGGTCAGCGCCATCGTCGCCCGCACCGTGCCCCGCGCCATCGACGGCAGGTAGGTGTCCTGTTGCTCAGGAGTGCCGAAGGTCTTGATCAGATACGTGACCACGGAGTGTCCGCCGATGGCGCCGGCGAGGCTCATCCACCCGCGTGCCAGTTCCTCGGTGACCCTGGCGAAGCAGGCGGTGCTCACATCGACACCACCGTGCTCGGCGGGCACCAGCAGGCCGAAGAAGCCGAGTTTCTTCATCTCCTCGATGAACTCCTCGGGGTAGGCGTCCACCGCTTCGAACTCCCGTACCCGCGGCCGCACGCGCCGGTCCACGAAATCGCTCACCATCGCGACGATCTCGCGTTCGTCCTCGTTGAGTTCGCTCACCGGATTGTCACCTCACTTCCACTTCTCAGGATTCGTCGCGCCCGCTCCACGACCGGTCGATCGATCATCTGCCCGTTCACGACACTCACACCGTCATCGCCTGCCGATTCGAGAATGCTCGTCGCCCAGGCGATCTCGGCGTCCTCCGGTCGCATCGCCTCGTCCACAGTGGATACCTGTCGTGGATGGATGCACAACTTTCCGGAGAAGCCGAGTCTTCTGCCGTGCTCGGCGTCGTCGCGAACCCGTGCCAGGTCGTCCACCGCCGCGGTCACGCCGTCCATCGGTGGTGCGATGCCTGCCGCCGCGGAGGCGAGCACGAGCGCGCCGCGGGCAGGGGCCATGGCGAGCCGGTCGTCGGGAGACACGCCCAGTTGCGCGGCGAGGTCGAAGCTGCCGAACACCAGCCGCGCCACCCCGTCGACCGCGGCGATCTCCGGGGCCCGCAGGACACCGTGCGCCGTCTCCACCAGCGCCAGCAGACGAGAGGAGGTCGCGAGCGAGGCCGCGAGGTCCCGTAGTGCCTCCGGGTGCTCCGCCTTGGGTACCAGCACAACACACTCGTGAGCGGACACGGCGGCGACGTCCTCGGCGTACCAGCGCGTGCCGGCGGCGTTGACCCGGACAGCACAGGTGTTTCCCTCGGCGAGCCAGCGCGCGACATGGTCGCGGGCCGCCTGCTTCTCGGCGGCGGGCACCGCGTCCTCGAGGTCGAGCACGACCAGGTGGGCACCCGACGCCGAGGCCTTGGGGAAACGTTCCGGGCGGTTACCCGGGACGAACAGCGCTGTCCTGGCCAGGTCCAGTTGTTCGGCGAGTCCGATCATGGGTGTTGCCTCCCCGAGTTCGCCCGCACGACTCCTCCGTCGTGCAGGCGGCCGATCTCGACCTGTGACAGGCCGAGTACCCCGGACAGGACCGTCTCGGTGTCCGCTCCGAGCGTCGGCGCGGGACTGGGACGGCCGACGGACTCTTCCCACCGCAGCGGGTTCGCCGAAGCCAGCATGGCACCGACTCCGGGCTGGTCGACTTCGGCGACGACCGAGTCCCCGTCCTCGCGGGCGAGGTGCACGGCGTCGAGCATGCTCCGGTACGGCCCCCACAGGACCCGTGCCCTGTCGAGCTCCTGACTGACCTCATGCAACGGGCGTCCGGCGAACCAGGGACGAAGGATCGCCGCGATGGTCTCCCTGAGCCGATAGCGGTCCGCCTCGTTGTTCAGGTCGACGTCCAACGACGTCTCGAGTGCCTCGAACACGCGTGAGGTGCCGGTCACCCGGCACAGTGCGTGCCACTGCCCCTCGGTGAGGGCGACGACCATCACCCTGCATCCGTCCGATGTGGAGAAATCGACGCCGAAGCTGCCGTACACGTGATTGCCGTGCCTGGGGCGGGCGGCGCCCGCGAGTTCCGCCTCCGCGAGCCAGCCAAGGCTGCCCACCGCGGACAACGCGACGTCGGCGAGGGCGAGGTCGATGCGCGATCCCTCCCCGGTGACGTCGCGCCGGTGCACGGCGGCCAGCACACCGGTCGCCGCGGTCATGCCGGTGAGCAGATCCCATGCGGGCAGGACCTGGTTCACCGGGGCGCCCGCGTTCTCCGGTCCGGTCATGTCGGGTATGCCGACACCGGCGTTGACGGTGTAGTCGACGGCCGGGCTGCCGTCGGCGTGGCCCTGCACGTGGACGTGGATCATGTCCGCCCGGCGCGACCTCAGGTCCTCGTAGTGCAGCCGGGCACGCCCGACCATGTTGTCGAGGAAGATCCCGGACTCCGGGCCGGGGGCCGTCACCAGCTCCGTCAGGAGTTCGCGCCCTGCTGGAGTCCGGAAGTCGATGGTGACCGAGCGCTTGCCCTTGTTGAGGTTCGCCCAGTACAGGCTCGCCCCCCGGGGATCGACCGGCCAGCGCTGGTAGTCACTGCCACCGCCGGGCAGGTCGACGCGGATCACCTCGGCGCCGAGTTGCGCCAGGGCCATACCGCCGGACGGTCCTGCCACAAAGGTGGCGCTCTCCACGACGCGCAGGCCGTCCAGCGGGGTGTCGAACCGGGTATCGCTCATGTGAAATCGGGATTCCTCTTCTCGACGAAGGCGGCGCGGCCTTCCGCGGCGTCACGGCCGTGTCCGGCCAGGGCGACCGCCACGAGTTCTTCCCGCAGGAAGCCGGTGAGTTCGGTGCCCTGCCCGCGGTGGGCGAGCGATTTGGTCAGGGCGTTGCTCTCCCCAGGGCCGAGCGCGAGCCGGGCCGCGATCTCCAGCGCACTGCTCGTCGCCTCGCCGTCGGGGACGAGATGGCTGACCAGGCCGAGTTCCAGCGCCTCCGGCGCAGGCAGGCGTTCGGCCAGCAGGAGGTATCGCATGGCGCGCTGGTGGCCGAGTGCTTTCGGCAGCTGCCAGGCGATACCGGCGTCCGCCACCAGGCCGCGCAGGGCGAAGGGCGACTGAAAGAACGCCGCCCTGCCAGCCACCACCAGATCGCACGCGAGTACGAGGCCCCAGGCGGCGCCGAGTGCGTACCGCTCGACGGCGGCGATCACCGGGGCGTTCATGGCGACGAGCCCGCGGATCACCTCGTGCCCGGCCGCGAGCCGCTGCGCCGGTGCCATCAGGTGAGATTCCGGGCCCGGCATCGAGCGCACGTCCCCGCCCGCGGAGAAGAAACTGTCTCCACCGGTGAGCACCACCGCCCTGACGTCTTCCCGGCCCACCGCGCGCACGGCATCGAGCAGCTCGTGCCAGGCCTGTTCGTCCAGCGCGTTGCGCACCTCAGGACGGTCCAACCGGATGGTGGCGACCTGGTCGCTGCCGACCTGCCAGTGCACGGCTTCGGCGGCGGTCATCGGCATGTGAACTCCAACCTCGTCGTTCGAGTACGCGTCCATGCATCATGTAAACAAAATATATTATGCATGAGCGGGTACGATACGTGAAGGTCGTCACCCACCGAGCCCAGGCGCTGGCGGGCGCCGCACCCCTGCCGTAAGGGCCGGTCGGGTTCACAGTGAGTAGTAAGGTTCAGCAGCATGAGTCAGCCTTCGAGCACGACGTCCGGCAACCGCGACGGGCGAAGTTCGCCTCGTTTGTCTCGCACCCGTCTCAGTGACGAAGCCGCGAAGTACGTGCGGGAGTTGATCATGTCGGGCCAGCTGCGCCCCTCGGAATTCGTGCGCATCGACAAGATCGCCGACGAACTCGGCATCAGTGTCACCCCGGTTCGCGAAGGACTGCTGGCCCTGCACGGCGAGGGTGTTCTCCGGCTGGAGCCACGGCGTGGATTCATGGTCGCGGAACTGACCGCGGCGGACGTCCGGGACCTCTTCTGGGTGCAGGCCCAACTCGAGGGCGAACTCGTCGCGCGTGCGACGAAGAACCTGACCGACGACGAACTCGCGGAGCTCGATCAGACCCAGCACGAACTCGCCCAGGCCCTGGAAGAACAACGTGTGGAGGACGTGGAGCGGCTGAACCGTCATTTCCACCGCACCCTCAACCGCGCGGGAGACTCCCCCAAGCTCAGCTGGTTCCTCGCCCAGTCAGTCCGCTATGCACCGAGCCGCTTCTACCATCGGATCGGCGGCTGGGCACAGTCCTCTGTGAACGATCACTGGCCGATCCTGGAGGCGCTGAAGGCCCGCGACCCTGAGGCGGCCCGGGAGGCAATGCGCAACCACATCGTGAACGCGGGCGATCTGCTCGGCCGCCATGTCGACGACCTGCCGGGGGGAAACCACCGTACAGATCGGTGAGGTTCCGTGATCGGCCTCGCGCAGTCGCCTCCCTGGCACCGAAACGGAACACCGGATAGTGGGTTCACCCGTTGGTGGATCCAGTGACATCCTGCGGATGCCTCGCCAAGGCATGGTCACCTCCTGACATTGGACATTACGGTCGTGGAGGATGCGATGCCCGCAGTCAGTGGAGACACCGGTAGCCAGTTCGGTCGCAGACGCTTTCTGGAACTCGGTGGAGTGAGCGCGGCCGCGCTCCTGGTGGGCACCGGTGCGATGCACAGCGGCAGCGCCCGCGCGGTGCCCCCGGCTCTCGGTGAGTTGTTCACACTCGGCGTGGCCTCCGGGGACCCGCTTCCGGACGGGGTCGTGCTGTGGACACGGCTGGCACCGGACCCACTGGCCGCCGACGGCAGCGGAGGTATGCCTGCCGAGCCGTTCGCGGTGCGGTTCGAGGTCGCCGAGGACGAACGGTTCGATCGGATCGTCCGGCGCGGGGCCGTCGAAGCCACCCCCGAACTGGGGCACAGCGTGCATCCCGAGGTCTCCGGGCTGCGGCCGGGCCGCGAGTACTTCTACCGCTTCAAGGCCGGCTCCGCGGTCAGCCCGGTCGGGCGGACCAGGACCGCACCCGCCGCGGGCGCTCGGGTGGACAAGATCACCTTCGGCCTCGCGTCGTGTCAGGCGTGGACCGGTGGCAGGTACGCGGCCTATCGGCACATGGCCGCCGACGACCTCGATTTCGTCGTCCACGTCGGTGACTACATCTATGAGGGAGGCGGCACCCGCTCGCTTGCCGACTTCCGGGTGCTGCACGCCCGGTACAAGTCCTCCCCGGACCTTCGCGCCGCGCACGAGGCCTTCCCGTTCGTCATGACCTTCGACGACCACGAGGTGGACAACAACTGGGCGGGCGACGTGCCCCAGGACTCCACCCCGAGTTTCCTCGAACTGCGGGCGAACGCGTTCCAGGCCTACTACGAGCATCTCCCGCTGCGCATCGGCGCCCGGCCCTCCAGTGCGGACATGGCACTGCACCGGTCACTGACCTTCGGCGACCTGCTCTCGCTCACCGTGCTGGACACTCGCCAGTACCGCAGCGACCAGGCCGAGGGCCGCTTCATCGCGCCACGCGACCCGGGGGCGCTCGACCCGGCTCAGACGATGACCGGTCCGGAGCAGGAACGCTGGCTGTTCGACACGCTCGCCGGGTCGAAGACACGGTGGAACGTCGTCGCCCAGCAGACGATCATGGCCTTCTACGACTACGACACCGGCGACGGCGTCAGCATCAACCACGACCAGTGGGACGGCTACGCCGCCGCCCGCGACCGGCTGTTCGATTTCATCTCCGCGAAACGTCCGTCCAATGTGGTGGTCGTGTCCGGTGACTGGCATTCTTCGTGGGTCAACGACCTCAAGGCCGACTTCACGAACCCGGCGTCGGAGACCCTGGCCACCGAGTTCGTCGGCACATCGATCAGTTCCGGGTGCGGCTGGCGGGACAGTGTGGCCGCGGCACTCGACGTCAACCCGCACGTGAAGTTCTTCGACGGGGATTTTCGCGGCTACACCCGCTGCACGGTGACCCCCCAGGAGTGGCGTACCGACATCCGGGTGGTGAACGCACCGGGCGATCCTGCTGGGCCCGCCTTCACCCTGGCGTCGTTCGCCGTCGCCGACGGAGTCGCTGGAGCGCGCAGGATCGACGACGCGGGTGACGGGGTCGCGGGCAGGGTCACCGACGGTACAGACGGTGCGCCGCTGGCGAACGTCGTGGTTGAGGCGCGTTCCACGGACGGCAGGGTCGTCAGCGGCCGCACCACCAACGCGGACGGCGAGTACCGGCTGCTCGTAGAACCAGGCACGTACGACGTGATCGCGACCGCGGGTTGCTACCAGAACTCGAAGCGGAATGTCACGACCCGGGCAGGAGAGCAGTCGCGGATCGAGTTCGCGCTACCCCGGATCACCGGCGCCGCGGCGGGAACAGGTAAGCGGCTCGCCGGCTCGCTGGCCCAGGCCAGCGCCTCGGACATCGTGATCGAGAACGCGGCGCTGGCTCTGGCGGTGGCGGCGGTGACCGAGGACGGACAACTTCTGGGCACCACGCGCGGCAAGGTCCTCGATATGGCGATCCGCGGGCAGGCCGACCAGCTCGACTGGATCAATCTGACCTACGCCTCGGCGGCGCAACCCGCTGGCACCGAGGCCTGGCAACAGGTCACCGTCCTCAACGACAGTGTCAGCGTGGTCGAGAAGGGCCCGCAGCGCGCTGTGGTTCGCGCGAGCGGGTCCTCCACCGACTTTCCGGCACTGACCGTGACCACGACCTACACCCTCGAGCCGGACAAGCCGTGGGTCATGGCCGAGTCGGTCTTCCGCAACACGGGTACCGACACGATCTCGGCCTGGCTCGGTGACGCCATCGACCATGACGGCGGCGGGCAACGCAGCGGGATCGCCGGACACGGCACGATCACCACGTCGTACGGCAACCCCCGGCAGTACACACCGACCGAACCGTGGATCGGGATGACCGGAACCGATCCGCAGACCTATGGCCTCATCTACGACGCGAACCCGTCCGGTCTGGTGGCCCTCGCGACAGGAAACTGGGTGATGAGCGCACTCCCAGCCGAGCTGGCGCCGGGCGCCGAGCTGGCCCTCAACCGCAGAATCGTCGCGGTGGACAACGGCGGAGCAGCTGATCCGTTCGCCGCCCTGTCGCAGCTCTACCGCGAAGGCCGGTGATCTCCGGCCGGTCCGGCTGACCATCCGCGTTTTCCCGGGAAAGCGCGTCCCCGCGCCAGGTCTCGCACTTTCCCGGGAAAGTGCGAGACCTGGCGCGGCTGGTCAGGACCTCTGCCCGCCGCCCGCGCCGGGCAGCAGAACCTCAGCGCGCACCGGAAGGTGGTCGGAGCCGTCACTGGTCACGACGGTGGCAGACCGCGTACCGATATCGGCTGACGTCAGGATGTAGTCGATACGACGGTCCGGCGCCTGGCTGGGATACGTCCATCCCTCGCCACTGCCACCCGCTTCCCAGGTGTCCACCAGCCCTTCGAGGAGCGTGCGAATCTCGGGGGCGTCCGGCAGGGCGTTGAGGTCGCCGAGCAAGATGGCGGGCTCGTCTCGCTCCGCGATCAGCTGCTTGATCGCCTGTGCCTGCTCGAGGCGTTCGGCCGCGTCGTTGTGCTGCAGGTGCGTGTTGTAGATCTGGGCGACAGTGCCCCGGACGACGATTCGCGCACGCAGGAGGCCCCGTTGCTCGTGGCCCTCGTACTTCGGCAGCGAGATGTTCTCGGAATCGAGGATCGGCACGGCGCTGAGGATCGCGGTGCCGTACTGCCGTCGAGGCTGGCCCGCTTCGACCGGGTCGCGGTCGAGGTTCGCGCCGTAGACGGCGTGCATGTCCAACGCGTCGGCGAGCCAGGCGGCCTGATCGACGAACTCACTGCGCTCCGACCAGTGCCGGTCGACCTCCTGCAGTGCGAGGACGTCCACGCGCGCGGTCTTGACCACGTCGGCGATCCGGCGGAGATCGAGGCGGCCGTCGACGCCGGCACCGTGATGGATGTTGAAGCTCATAACGGTCAGGTCGCGTTCAGGAGATGATCCCGATGCCGTAGCGGCACCGATCACCCCACTCAGGGCGAATATTGCGACGGCCAGAACACTCGCGATTCGACGGAGGCGCACAGCTACGTTCCCTTCGGTGACACCAGCGGGTCCGCCGATCCTCATCCGGGAGAATGACCGCCGGATGAATTCACGCCGATCGCCTCCGCAACATTGACGAAGCGTGCGAGTAACTCCGTGCGCGGCCCCGCCGCCGGAAAGACGAGCCTCGGGTGAGGGATTCGATCCTGACCGATAGACGCGTAGCGTGTCCGATATGGCTGAACTGCTGCAGACCGATCGTGTCAGTGTGCGGGACTGGACGCCTGACGATGCCGAAGCCGCGTTCGCTGTCTACGGGGACACACAGGTCACTCACTGGCTCACCCCTGCGATGCACCAGGTACACGATATCGCCGCGATGCGCTCAGTGCTGCAGGCGTGGGCCGAGGCGCAGCCGAACCTGCTCCCGCCGCGCGGGCGGTGGGCGATCGAACGGCGTACCGACGGACAGGTCATCGGCGGTCTGGGGATTCGGCTGCTGCCACCCTACGAGGAAGACCTCGAGCTGAGCTGGCAATTGCGTGCCGACGCCTGGGGGCAGGGTTATGCCACGGAATCGAGTATCGCACTCGTTCGCTGGGCGTTCACCCAGGACGTCGACGAGCTGTTCGCGGTGGCACGGCCGAGCAATGAGCGTGCTATCGCGACCGCGAAACGCATCGGGATGAGCTGGGTCGGCGAGACCACCAAGTACTACAACCTGAGACTGCAGGTTTTCCGGATCCGCCACAGCGATTTCGACTGACCGATCGGCAGCCCAGAGGGGTGCGGATCTCACCGTTGCCGTCCGGCTGGCAGCCGCGGGCCGCCACACGGCCCCGGCTGCTCACGGCCGTGGCAGAAGCGCGGCGATCTCGGCCACCGTGTCGAGGTCATCCGCGCTGAACTCCCCCGTCAGCGTCTCGGTCTCGGCGACGGTTAGCACGGTCCGGGTCCGGTCCAGCCGGGAGTCGTAGTTGTGCCCGCTGAACTGGATGCCGGCCGCGCCGATGAGTTCGCCACCCAGCGGCGCGATGTCCCCGGTCGCGTGCACGTCCATGAGGTCCTGGAACTGTCTGGTCTGCGCCCGAGTACGAAAGGCGACCCAGGCCACCGAAACCACCACCGAGGCTTTTCCGTCACCAATCGTGAACAGCATCCGATTCAGGGATGTACAACGGGTGCGGACGAGGAACCGCCGCACATCGCCGAACGAATGGCTGACACATTCCGCGTGCTCCCTGGCCGTCTTTCTCAGGGTGCGCATACCCAGGCGACTCCATGCCTCTTCGGGCCTCCCGGCGCGGGCCGACCTCTTGCTGTCGGCCTTGCGCGCCATCAGATTCTTGCCCACGCTCGAGCTCGTGCCGCTGCCCAGCGAACCGGCCGTACCCCCGACACCACCAGTGGTCGCGCCGAAGGCGACCACTCCGGCCGTGGCAACCGCCGCCAAGCCCTTTTTCGAAGTGAATCGGCCCTTTTTGTCACGCGGCTGACTGTTCCCCGCCATTCTTGACGTCCCTCCCCAGATTCGCCCCCTCGATGATCACAGTCGCGGGCGAGAAAAGTCGTCGTCCGGTCAGAGACCCCCTATATGGACCAACCGCCGCGCCGGCAGCGGAATCGCGGCTGCGATACGTCCGAGCCGACGGCGACGCCCCCAAGGTCCCGATCGCGCGTTCTGGATGGCCCTCGAGACGGGCTGCGTCACGCGGGTGCGACAGTGAGCCGCCCGCCGTTGCCGTCAGCGACGGCGACCAGTCCTGTGCTGCGGGCCCTCTACCGAGGTGGTTCGGGTGGGCTCGTCTTGGCCGTCTGCCGGAGCAACGGTGTGATGCGGTAGTCCACGAGTTCGCGCATCACCAGGGCGGTGTTGGTGCGTTCGACCCCAGGGATGGCGAGAATGCGGCCTGCGATGCGGTAGAGGTCGTCGGCGTCACGGGCGACGACCTGGATCATCAGGTCGACCGGCCCGGAAATGCCCTGTACCTGCAGCACCTCGGGGACGTCGGCGAGAGCGGCGGCGACTTCGTCCAGCAACCGCTGGGTGACCTGTGCGGTAATGAACGCGGCCAGCGGGTGTCCCAGCGCGGCCGGCGAGATCCTGCGCTCGAACGAATCGAGGGCATCCTTCTCCAGTCGCCCGAGCCGGGAGTGGACGGTGTTGCGGGAGACTCCGACTCGGTCGGCGACCGCGAGGGTGGTCGCGCGCGGGTGCTCGGCCAGCGCGAGCAGGATGCGCGCGTCGACCACATCAACGGTTCCGTCATCGGGCATTGTGCTTACCTCTTCACCGATCCGAGGCCCACGATTGCGCAGAATGCTCAACTTCGGGCGGGGGTGTTGAGAATCAGTCCAGCAGATTGCTTCACTGTGAGCAACCTGCACCCCGGATCGAGGACGGCCCGATGAGCGACCCTGTCACCGGCACACCCGCCACCGACGTACTACACGCCGTGGAGGACCGGGTGCTGTGGCTGTCCAGCGCGATCATCCACCACGCCAACCGGGTACGCCCCAATCCCTCTGGTCTCAAGGTGGGCGGGCATCAGGCCTCGTCGGCGTCGATGGTCTCGATCATGACCGCGCTGTGGTTCCACCACCTGCGTGCCGAGGACCGGGTGTCGGTGAAGCCGCACGCCTCGCCGGTGATGCACGCGATCAACTATCTGCTCGGCCGTCTCGACGCGTCCTATCTGCCACGACTGCGCGAGTACGGCGGGCTGCAGAGCTACCCCAGTCGCACCAAGGATCCCGATCCGGCCGACTACTCCACCGGCTCGGTCGGAATCGGGGCCACCGCGCCGATCTGGGGCGCGATCTCCCGCCGCTACGTCGACACCGCGTTCGGCGGCGCCGGAACCGGTCGCCAGTACTCTCTGGTCGGCGACGCCGAACTGGACGAGGGCGCCGTCTGGGAGGCCGTGCTCGATCCCGGCGTCGCCGACCTCGGTGAGGTCGTCTGGATCGTCGACCTCAACCGTCAATCGCTGGATCGGGTCGTCCCGAACATCGCCGCGGACAAACTGCAGGGCATGTTCGCCGCCGCGGGCTGGCAGGTCATTCCACTCAAGTACGGACGCCTGCTGGAGGAGCTGTTCACCCGGCCAGGCGGCCCGGATCTGCGCCAGCGCATCGACGTCATGACCAACCCTGAGTACCAGCGGCTGCTGCGCTGCGACGCCGAAGAACTCCGCCACCGTCTTCCCGGGGACGGCCCCGCAGCCGCGATGATCACCGACCTGCTCGGGGGCATCGACGACGCGACCCTGGTGGAGGCGATCGCCAACCTCGGTGGTCACGACCTGGCCGCACTCGACGACGCGTTCGACGCCATCGACGACACCCGCCCCACGGTCATCTTCGCCTACACCGTCAAGGGGTACGGCCTGGCCACCAAGGGGCATCCGCAGAACCACTCCGCCCTCCTCACCGACCCGCAGCTGCGCGAGCTCGCCGACCGTGTCGGCACCGACCTCGACGACCCGTGGCAACTCTTCCCCGAGGGCGGTCCCGAACACGAACTCTGCCAAGCGACCGCGAAACGCCTGCACCGTCCCGAGATCCCGAACGCCACTCCCCCGGCGATTCCCGCCGACTTCGGCCGCACTCCGGCAGGCACCGCCACCACCCAGGCAGCGCTCGGGCGGGCACTGCTCGACCTCACCAGGGACGCGCCGGACGCGGCCCGGCGCGTCGTCACCGTCAGTCCCGACGTCAGCTCCACCACCAACCTCGGCGGTTGGGTCAACAAGGTCGGCGTGTGGTCGGCACGCGAACGGCAGGACTGGTTCGCCGACGACGCCGAGACCATCCTGCACTGGCGCGAGAAACCGACCGGCCAGCACATCGAACTCGGCATCGCCGAGGTCAACCTCGTCAGCCTCATCGGCGAACTCGGCGCCACCTGGAGCCGCTGGGGCGAGCCGCTGCTGCCCATCGGCGTGCTCTACGACCCGTTCGTCGAGCGGGCCCTGGAACCGTGGTCCTACGGGATCTACGCGGGCGGGCAGTCCATCCTCATCGGCACCCCCTCCGGGGTGTCACTGGCCCCGGAGGGCGGCGCGCACCAGTCGATCAAAACCCCGTCGATCGGGTTGGAACAACCGGACTGTGTCACCTACGAACCCGCGTTCGCCCTGGACACGGAATGGGCGCTGCTCGCGAGTCTCGCGCAACTGGGCAAACCCGGCGGCTCGTCGGCCTACCTGCGGCTGTCCACCCGCCCGGTCGACCAGACACTGGCCGTCGTGCCCACCGACCCTGCCGCCCGCGAACACCGCCGCGGGCAGGTCGTCGCGGGCGCATACCTGCTGCGCCACACCGAAAGCCCGAAGGTGACCATCGCCGCGATGGGTGCTGTCGTCTCGGAGGCGCTCGCCGCCGCTTCCCGGTTGGAGCGGATCGGGGTGGCGGCCGACGTCGTCTGCGTGACCAGCCCCGACCTGCTCTACCGCGCGGTACGGGCCCGGCAGGGCCACGAACAGGCGCCGTCCTGGATCCTCGACCAGGTCTTCCCCGCCGACCGTGCCACCCCGCTGGTCACCGTCCTGGACGGGCACCCGCACACACTCTCCTTCCTGGCCACGATCAACCGCGTGGCCACCACAGCGCTCGGTGTGACCCGGTTCGGGCAGTCCGGCTCGCTGGAGGACGTCTACCGCCATCACGGCCTCGACACCGACAGCATCGTCCGGGCCGCCCTCGACCTCAGCTGAACATCCCCGTGTTCATCCACCACCTGGTCCGGCCGGTCTTCGGTCCTCACAGGCCGGCTCCGACCCGTTTCACGGTCAGACCAGGACGGCGTCGTGATCGGCGACTCGGCCGAAGAGCGCCTCCGAACGCAGAGCCGCGTATCCGGGCTTGATCACCTCGTTGATCAGCGCGAGCCGCTGGTCGAATGGGATGAAGGCCGATTTCATCGCATTGACGGTGAACCACTGGAGGTCATCGAGGTCGTAGCCGAACTGGCCGGCGAGGCGGTCGAACTCGTTCGTCATCGACGTCTGGCTCATCAGCCGGTTGTCGGTGTTCACGGTGACGCGGAAATGCAGCCGCCGCAGCAGGGCGATCGGATGTGTCGCCAGCGAGGTGACCGTGCCCGTGTGCAGGTTCGAGCAGGGGCACATCTCCAGCGGGATGCGCCGGTCGCGGACGAACGAGGCCAGCCTGCCTAGCGTGGCGGTGCCGTCCTCGGCGATCTCGATGTCGTCGACGATGCGTACGCCGTGCCCCAGCCTCGCCGCGCCGCACCACTGGATGGCCTCCCAGATCGACGGCAGCCCGAAACCTTCACCCGCGTGGATGGTGAAATGGCAGTTCTCGCGCCGCAGGTACTCGAAGGAGTCCAGGAAGCGGGTGGGTGGGAAGCCCGCCTCTGGCCCCGCGATGTCGAAGCCGACCACACCGGCGTCGCGGTACCGCACCGTCAGTTCCGCGATCTCCTTCGCCCGGCTCTGCTGACGCATCGCGCACAACAGCAGGCCGATGCGAATCCGGCGGCCCGTCTTTGCGGCGTGCGCCGCGCCGCGGTTGAACCCGTCGAGGATCGCCTCCACGACCTCGTCCAAGGTCAGGCCGCGCTGCGTGCTCAGCTCCGGTGCGTACCGGACCTCGGCGTAGACGACGCCGTCGGCGGCGAGGTCCTCGACGCATTCCGCGGCGACCCGGCTGATCGCGTCGGCGGTCTGCATGACACCGACGGTGTGCGTGAAGCGTTCCAGGTACTCCTCAAGCGAACCGGCGTCGGCCGCTGCGGCGAACCACTTGGTTATTCCGTCCACATCGGAGGCCGGGAGTGCGTCATAACCGGTCTGCTCGGCCAGTTCCAGCACGGTCGAAGGTCGTAGTCCACCATCGAGATGGTCGTGGAGCAGCACCTTCGGTGCGCGCTGGATCTGGTCGGATGTCGGTACGTCCTGCACGGACTACCTCCTGATCTCGGTGTTGTTGTTGCGGTGGGCAGGTTTGATCAGCAGTGCGGACACGAGAGCCAGCACCACGAACGCGGCGGAGGACCACAGGGCGGCGTGCAGCCCGTCCGCGGTCGCGGCGCCACCGGTGGTCGCCGCGTTGACGACGCTGGCGGCCACCGCGATGCCGAGCGAGGCTCCGACACCGAAGCAGGCGCCGTTGATGCCGGGAAGCGAACCGGGCTGGTCCGGGGGCGCGGATTCGACCGCGAGTCCGTTCAGCGCGGTCAGGCTGTAGCCGGTGTAGGTGATTCCCAGAATCGCGAGCACGGTGAACACGAGCCAGTGCGCCTGCGGGAACAGCACCAGTGGCGCGAACACGACCGCGGTCCCGACGGCACCGACCAGGACCGAACGCCGCCAGCCGATACTGGGTCCGAAGTGCCCGGCCAGCGGTGCGGCGATGACGCCGAGCAACGACGCGGGCGCGAGGAACAGCAGCGCCGAGGTGGTCGCCGACATCTCGTACCCCGCGCCGGGGGTCTGGGTGAGCAGCGGGATGGTGAAGTTGAGCATCCCGAACACCCCGGCCAGGGTGAACACGGTGCTCAGCAACAGCGGCCAGACCCGCCTGGAAGCCAGAGTGGAAAGGTCGATGATCGGGTTGGCGGTGCGCTTCGCGGCCCTGCCGAACAGTCCAAGGCAGAGCAACCCGCCGAGCAGCAGGGTCAGCGTCGGCAGTGCGGTCCAGCCCCAGTTGCCGCCCTCGTTCAGGGCCAGCAGCACGCCGGTCAGGCCGAGGCCGAGCAGGGCCGCACCCTTCCAGTCCATCTTCCCGGTCGCCACACCGGTGTCCGGCACCGAGAAGTACACCGCGACGATCGCGATCAGGGTCAGCACGAGCGTGATCAGGAAGATGCCGCGGAACCCGATGGTGTCCGCCACGAAGCCACCGATGATGGTGTCGATTCCCGCGATCCCGCCGTTGACTGCCGTGACGATCCCCAGGGCCCTGCCGAACTGCCGCGGCGTGAGGGTTTCGTGCAGGATCAGGTAGGCCAGCGCGAACGCGCCCGCCGACGTGCCTTGCAGCATGCGGCCGACGACGAACACCTCGATGTTCGGAGCCAGTACGCACACCACTTCGCCCACTACCAGGACCGCCAGCGTGATCAGCAGTATTCGCCGGCGGCCCACGTGGTCGGACAACCGGGCGAGGGTCACCTGCCCGACCGCGGCGAACAGGAAGAACAACGTCTGCGCCAGTCCGGCGGTTCCGCTGCTGGTGTTCAGGCGCTCGATCACGTCCGGGAGCGCGGGTGCGAGCATTGTGGCGTTGATCTGGTATCCGGCGACAGCCAGCACCAGGGCTGTGAGCAGCCAGGCGTGCCGAACCGGTGGCGCGGCGACAGCCGACGGGTCGTAGACCTTCGTCATGAGAACCTCCACCTCGACGATGAGGTCGGACAGGAAAGGGGGTCGGCCGCGGCTTGGTGGGCGGCCGGAAGCTGGTGACCGGCCTCCGGGGATGTCCCGAGCCGCCACATGTCTGACAACTGCACGATGTTGAGTGAAGGGTCTACCGATCCTGAGGTCCAGAAGTCAAGAGGTTCACGCAGCTTTTTGCGGAGAATCGGGCACTTCCGGCGAAACGCGGGGAGTTGACGAACATCCCTGACTTCTCTAACTTGTCTGACATCAAACGAACCGAGGGAGTGGACCGTGGCGCTGAGACGACCGCAGCGGCGACCTGTCGTCGAGCTCTACGAACGGATCCTTGACGCGGTTCGGTCGAACATCTATCCCCCGGGTTCGACGTTGCCGTCCGAACCGGAGCTCGCAGCTTCGCTCGGCGTGAGCCGTCCAGCACTGCGGGAGGCCCTGATCCTGCTGCAGGAAGACGGCATGATCACAGTTCGGCGCGGGGTCGGTCGCACCGTGAGCGAGCGCCCCGCCCGCCGGGGTTTCGAACGGTTGCAACCGATGGAAGCGTTACTCGGCGAGGACAGTGCCAAGGTACGGCCGCTCACCCGCGCCGTGGAGGAGCCGACCGATCTGGTGATGCAGCACCTGCCGGTCCCGGCGAGCTGCGAAGTGCGGTTCTGGGAAAGCGTGATCGACGTCGACGGCATACCGGCCTGCCTCGTGGAGGAATGGTGTGTCCCGGACGAGGCACTCGCCGAGATCGACCCGGCGCTGCCGGAGGCCTTGCGAGCGGGCGAGCACCGCCCGCACACGATGCTGCACACGCTGGCCGCCGCCGACCCGCATCTGCCGTTGACCGGTGCGAGCACCGTGACCGCGACGGTGCTCGGCCGCCGCCGGGGCACCGCGTTCGAACGCTCCTCGGACACCCCCGTCGTACTCGTCACCCAGGTCGTCTCACTCGAGAGTGCTCCGCTGCTGGCCGCGAAGTACGTGCTGCCCAGTGGCGCGCCGAGTATCGCCGTACGTCAGTCCCGCTGATCCGCTTTCACGCGGACCATCCCGAAAGGCACCGATGACACCGAAGGATCCGTTGCTGGTCGACTGCGATACCGGCATCGACGACGCACTGGCGTTGCTGTACCTCCTCGGTGACCCCGACGTCGACCTGCGCGCGGTCACCGCGGTGTTCGGCAACACCGACGCCGGCACCGCCGCGGAGAACACCCTGCGCGTGCTCGAACTCGCCGGACGTCCGGACATTCCCGTGGCGGTCGGAGCGCGCAGCAACTGGCGCGGGACGGTGCACCTCGCGCCCCATGTACACGGGCACGACGGTCTCGGCGGTACCGGTCTCCCCGCACCGGCCCGCTCCCCCGGCACCGAGCCGGCGGCCGAGCTGATCGTGCGCCTTGCCAGGGAGAACCCCGGCAAACTGCACGTGCTGGCCATCGGCCCGTTGACCAACCTCGCGACCGCCCTACTGCTGGAACCGGAACTCCCGGAACTCGTCGGGCACGTGACGATCATGGGCGGCGCGGTCCACCACCCCGGCAACGTCACACCGGCGGCGGAGGCCAACGTCCACAATGATCCCGAAGCGGCGCGAATGGTGCTGCGCGCGGGCTGGGACGTGACACTGGTTCCGCTGGACGTCACCATGAACGAGGTGCTCACCGAGCAGCACTGGCACCGGCTCCGAACGGGCGGCACGGCGATCGCCCGTTTCGCGGCCGAGATCCTGAAGCACTACCTCGACGTCTACCAGCGCGACGTGTTCGGGGTCCGGTGCGCGGCCTGCCACGACCCGCTCGCCGCCGCCATCGCGGCCGGTGACGTCTCACCGGTACTGGCGCCGAAGGTCACAGTCGACGTGGACACCGGTGACGGTCCCGCACGCGGCAGCACCATCGCCGACACTCGCGGCCGCCACCGCGGGTTTCCGGACCAGGACGGCGCCCGCGTGCGTGTGGTGCTGCAGACGGACGGGACCTTCGCGGACCGGTTGGTCGAGCGGCTGGGCGGCGCTGCCGACCGTTCCCTGGACGTCGCGTGACAAGGAGGGACCAGCGGTGAGCTCAGTTCCGGCACACGGTGACGTCGACGTCGCCGTGGTGGGCTCGTTGAACATGGACCTCACGGTCCGCGTGCGGCGGCACCCCCGTCCCGGGGAGACGGTGTCCGGCTCCGCGCTCACGCTGAGCGCGGGCGGCAAGGGCGCCAACCAGGCGGTGGCTGCCGCCCGGCTCGGTGCCCGCACGGCGATGATCGGACGGGTGGGCAACGACGCACACGCGGATACGCTTCTGGACTCACTGACAGCTGACACCGTCGACACCACGCACACGGTGCGGGACACGGAAGCCCCGACAGGGACCGCGCTCATCACCGTCGCCGACAGCGGAGAGAATCACATCATCGTCTCCGCGGGAGCGAACGCACATGTGTCCTCCGTGGACATCGATGCGGCTCGCGCGCTACTCGCGTCGGCGCGCGTGGTGTCGCTGGTCCTGGAGATCCCCGTCGACACCGTTGTCGCTGCCGCACGCGCCGCCCGGAGCTCCGCCAGGATCGTGCTGAACCTCTCCCCTGTCACCGAACTGCCCACCACGGTACTGGCACTGGCCGACCCGCTGATCGTCAACGAGCACGAGGCGCGGGAGCTCCTGCGGAGCCACGGGATCACCGGCGAACGCGGTCCCGGCCAGGCCGGGGGCCTGCTGGGACTGGGAGTCAGATCGGCAGTGGTGACCCTCGGCGCGGACGGTGCGGCGATAGCGGAAGCCGACCGGGTCCAGCACATCCCGGGACTGCGGGTCGACGTGGCCGACACGACGGGCGCGGGAGACGCCTTCACCGCGGCACTGGCCTGGCGCCTCAGCCGGGGCGACACCCTGGCGGATGCGGCTCGCTACGCGATCCATGTCAGTGCGTACAGCGTCGGCAGGGCAGGCGCGCAACCGTCCTACCCGACGGCGGATGTGCTCGCCGCGGGCGGATCACCCATGATCTCGCCGTCGAGTTAGCCGCCTTCGGCAAGTCAGTCCGATTTGGACGTCCGCAGCGGTTCGGCCTTCTGGTTCCGGCGATGTGGCCGGCCATACCATCTCCGATATGAACTACATCGCTTCATGGATCCGGGTGAGGCCTTTGAGGACACAGGTCGCAGGGAGGTTCGTGAAGAGATCGGCGTCGACATCGACGAACTCGAACTGCTCGGCGTGTTCTCCGGCCCCGAATACTACTATCGCTACCCGCACGGCGATGAGGTGTTCAATGTGACCGTCGCGTACACCGCACGCGTGGCCGGTGGTGAGATCAGGCCGGACCACGCCGAGATCGGCGAGGCGACGTTCTTCGAGCCGGCCGAGCTCCCTGCCGACATCCTCGGCCCCGAAAGGCCCATCGTGGACAAATACCTCGGCATGGCGGAAACGAGCTAGTCGTCACCGGTGGCAGTGCGGCTGCTCCCAGCGCCGGTCGTGACCATTCGCTTCGGCTTGGCCATCCCCGCTGACCACGGAAAGAAGATCTCGCGATGCGTTGAACCGCCGACGCGATCCGCTCGTAGACCCGAGTGAACGCAACACACGCTCGTGTCGAAGGAGAGAACGATGCTCGCAGGTAAGGCCCGTCGCGTGCTGGTCACCACCGGTGCCCTGGCGGCGACCGCCACCGCCGTCGTATCCGGATCGGTCGCGGTCGCGGATTCCGATTCCGATGACACCCCGGTGGGGCTGGAGGTGTTCTCCCCGCGCGGCGGTGACAACGCGGGGGTCGGCGGTCGCGGCTGGTTCGTGGATCTCGCGGTCGACTACCCGAGTCTCGACGCCGCCGGTTTCTCGGGCCCGCAGTTGTCCGGGCCCGCCGCACACGACAACACCGCACCCTTCCCCGGTACCTTTTCGCCCGGCCGGGACGACCGCCTGCCCGGCCTCGTCGTGCTGGTTTCGACGACCAGTGCCACCCAGCCCGGCTTCTCCGGTCCAGGAACCAACCTGGCGAACCTGTTCAACACCACTGGCGTCACAGACCGCACCGAGGACGTGGCGCAGATCTGGGACACCTGGATCGTGGGGGCGCCCGCGGGCAGGCGTCACGGCGTTTCGGCGGAGCCGGCTCGCCGGTTGTGATGGTCCAGGAGTGTGGACAGCAGCTCGGTCAGCCGCTGCCGCTCCTCGAGTGACAGCGGCGCAAGCAGCGTGTCCTGGCATTCGGCCAGTTGCTTCTCCAGTCGCCGCAGCCGCCGCCTGCCCGCGCCGGTCAGCGAGATGATGTTGCGCCGTCGATCGGCAGGGTCCAGGGTGCGCTCGACCAGCTCGAGTTCGGCGAGTTCGTTGATCGCCGCGACCATATCGCTGACGTGGATGCCGCTCCTGCGGCCCAGTTCGGTCTGGCTCGCCGGGCCGAACTCCTCCAGCGTCGCCAGCAGGCGGAAGTGGTAGCCGCGGGCGTGGACGGACGAGAACCCGTCGGCCACCAGTCGGTGCGCGTGGTTGGCGGTCTGGGTGAGCAGCCAGCTGGGCAGGCTCTTCCACCTGGCGGACGAGTCCTCGGATGTGTTCTCCACGTGGCGAGTCTAGCGGATCGTTGGGTGGACCAATGATTGTGCTATCGTTTGGCAAGTAAATGTTTGGCGAACAAATATTTATCCACCAAATTACTTTCCCTGGAGCGCAGATCATGATCAAGCCGTTGCTCATCGACATCCCCCAGGCCGACCTCGACGACCTCGCCGACCGGCTCTCACGTACGCGTTGGCCCAACGAGGTCGCCGGCGCGGGGTGGGACTACGGCTTTCCACTGGCCCGGCTCAAGGAACTGGCCGAATACTGGCGCACCGGTTACGACTGGCGCGCGCACGAGGCCGAACTCAACGAACTCGCGCACTTCACCACCGCGATCGACGACCAGAACATCCACTTCGTCCACGTCCGATCGTCGAACCCGGACGCGCTCGCACTGATCCTCACCCACGGCTGGCCGGGTTCGTTCCTGGAGTTCCTCGACGTGATCGAGCCGCTGTCACGCGACTTTCACCTGGTGATTCCGTCCATCCCGGGTTTCGGGTTCTCCGGGCCGACCCAGGAGCGCGGCTGGGATATCGTCCGGGTCGCGCGGGCATGGGCCGAGCTCATGCGCCGCCTGGGGTACGACCGCTTTGGCGCGCAGGGTGGCGACTTCGGTTCTGGCATCTCAATGGCGCTCGGCGCGGTAGCTCCCGAGCGGGTCGTTGGTGTGCACGTCAACTACCTCCCGGCAAGGCCGGTTCCGGATACCGGCATCGAACTGTCCGAAACGGATGAAGCTCGACTGGACAAGGTCAGACAGCTGATGGCGAATCGTCCGCCGTACCAGGCTTTACAGGCCACCACCCCGCAGACCATCGGTTACGCACTGACCGACTCGCCGGTCGGCCAGCTCGCCTGGATCGCCGAGCGCTTCGCACAGTGGACGGGCCCTCGCTCGCACATCAGTGACGACCGGATGCTCACTGACATCTCGCTGTACTGGCTGACCGCCACGGCGGCCTCCTCGGCGCGACTACATCGCGACACCCCGCGCCGCACCGAGCCGTGCCCGGTACCGGTTGGCGTGGCGGTGTTCGCGCACGACATCACACAGTCGGTGCGACCGCTGGCCGAGCGGCTGTACGACATCAGACACTGGTCGGAGTTCGATCGCGGCGGCCACTTCGCCGCGATGGAGGTGCCGGATCTGCTCGCCGAGGATGTCCGGAACTTCTTTGTCACCCTCATCAAGGACGCCGACATCCTCCCGACGTACTAGTCGCCGCCGGCAGCAGAATCCGCTCGGTCCCGGTGGTGTGTCTGACTACCGGTCCGGGCCCGGTTCGCTCAGGTGCGGCGTGCTGACCACGCGGTGCGTTCCGTACGAACCGCGAGGTCTTCGCGGCGCAGGATGCTGTGGGGGCTGTTGGTGTCGAGCAGCTGGTCCAGCGCGACGAGGTCCTCGGCCGATACCGCTTCGGCCACGGCCTCGCGAATGCGCCGCAGACCGCTGAGCGCGTAGTGGCCGACCGCGGCGGAGCGAGAGTGCTCGAGGTTGACACTGATCGTGCGTTCGCTCTCCACGGTGAAACCGGCGGCGGTCAGCTTGGGGCCCCAGTTGGCGCCTCGATGGGGTAAGTGCTCGGTATGCGAACGCTCGCTCGCGAGGTGGCAGCGTTCCTCGAGGCCGGGACGGTTCTCCGGAGCGTCGGCAGGCAGGAACCGGGGAAAGCCGGCGAGTTCGACGACGGCGAGCAGACCACCGGACGCGAGCATGTCGTGGACCTGGTGCAGGGCAGCCTCGGGATCGGCCAAGTGATGCAGAGCTGCGGATGCCCAGACAAGATCGGGCTTGCCCAGGTCGGGCCACGCCGCGTCGAGATCGGCCTGGACCGTGCGCACGCGGTCGGCGACCCCGCGTTCGAGGGCCTTCTCCCGCAGTCGGTGCAGGTGCTCGGCCGAGACGTCGATGGCGGTCACGTGCGCCTCGGTGAAGCGTGCGAGCAGGGCGAAGGTACCCGCACCGGTCCCACAGCCCAGATCCGCGATCTCGCGGGGACTCGTCCCGACGGGCAGCGAAGCGATGATGTCCGCGATGTGCTCCGCGAGCACTTCCGCGTCGAGATCGAGAATTTCCGTCTGGCCGTCGACGTCGTGCCGATACCCGTGGTCGTGCGTGTCGGATTGCATGACGCCACGGTAAGAGCGTCATGCGCGTGATGCACCAGTGCTTGCCGATACGGCAAGGCGATCGGTGTTCCAGCGGCTGGAGACGCAAGTGACCGTAGGCCGGAAGCTGGTCACTGTGCACCGCGCTCTCCCGGAGCGGACTTCTCGTCGGTTTGGTGCCCCCGACGGGCGTCGCGATCGAAGATGCCCAAGATCTCGCACGGACCGCCCTCGGCGCCGATCGCGTGCGGAAGCATGGTGGGAAATTCCGCGGCTTGGTTGGGCTCCATCCGGAAGCGGCGGTGCCCGAGCAGCAGGACGGCGGTGCCGGAGAGGACGACAAGCCACTCCCGGCCCGGATGGGCGCGCATGCGCGCGGGGTTGTCCGGAGGCGGGTTCGTCATGCGCTGACGCACGACGGTCATTCCGGGATCCGCCTTGATCGGCCACCGCATCAGCCCGTGGGCCCCGTCGATCATCGGGTGCGAGATCACGTCGTCGGTGTCCGTCTCGACCAGCTGGTCGAGAGATGTGTCCAGAGCGCGGGCGAGCGTGACGAGTTGATCCAGGGCGAGGCGGCGCTGTCCGGTCTCGATCCGGCTGAGCGAGGACGGACTCAGCCGCGCGCGGGTGGCCAACTCGTCCAGGGACCAGCCCTGCGCCACCCGCAGGGCACGGATCCGTTTTCGTACCAGGCTGTCCAGCTCACCGTCGCCTTGCGTCATAAACATGAGTCTATGCCGACGACGCAAGACGATCCCGGACCTCAGACGAGACCGGCATCCGGTGACACCTTGCTGTACATGTAACGGCTGACCGTCTCCGGGTGGATGACGAGACGGACCTTGTCCATGGCCAGGATTTCGGCGAGGTCGTCGGCGCGTTCAGGGGCGTCGGGGCCCCAGTAGCGAGCGGCCAGGCGAGCGCACAGTTCGCCTGCTCCGTCGGATTCCACGGTGGTGCGGCCCGTAACCGACACCCAGCGCTCACGTTCACCCACCGGGGCGGTCACGACGATCGAGGCTCGGGGGTCACGGCGCAGCCGCCGGATCTTCAGTGAGTCCGGCTCGGTGAACAGTTGGATGGTGCCCTCGCCGGTGGCCTCGAACCACACCGGCCGGGGCTGTGGCGGGAGCGGCCCCTCGGCCACCGACAGGAAACCGTGCAGCGGGCGATTGAGGAACTCGAGGTCCTCGGTCGTCAGTGAACTGGCTTCGGCGCTCATCGCGGGCCTCCGTATACGAGCGGAATGTTTCCGAGGTCATGAGTCCGGCGCCGACTCATCGGTTGTTCCGAAGGCAGTGGCGCCGTTACCCATGAGCCGATTGAACACGGCCTACTCGGACGCGCCCATAGGCGAGAAGCCGGATCACCTGTGTCTTCGTCTAATCTCGTCGAGATGGACGTGTTCAGCGACCTCATCCGCCGCGTACGAGCTCACGGATCGTTGTTCGGCACCTCGACACTGTCCCCACCCTGGGCGCTGCACTTCGTGGACGGCGCGCCGCTGACCCTGTGCACCGTTCTCAGCGGGGCGGGCTGGATCGTGTCGGAGCACCATCCACCCGAGCCGCTTCGCGCCCGCGAAACGATCGTCGTGCGCGGTCCTGCGACGTTCACCTTCGTCGACGAGGTCGATACCCGGGCCGAACCGGTGGCGTACGGCGAACACTGCGCGACCTCGGAGCAGGGCGGCACCCGGCACCGGCGCGGCTGGAACGACCGCGGCGAGAACACTCGCGGCATCCCTGGTGCGACGACCTTGATCGTCGGCGCCTATCCGGCCAGCGGCGAGATCAGCCGCCGGCTGCTCGACGTGTTACCCGTCGTGCTGCGCGTGGACGCCGGGGGCACGGCCGACCCGGTCCTGGACCACCTCGCCGCCGAGGTCGCCGTCGACACCCCGGGCCAGCAAGTAGTACTCGACCGGCTGCTGGACTGGATGCTGGTCTGCACACTGCGCGAATGGTTCGACCGGCCCGACAGTGGGTCCCCTCCCTGGTGGGCCGCCCAGCGGGACCCGGTGGTCGGCGGCGCGCTGCGCCTGCTGCATGCCGATCCGGCGGCACCATGGACCGTCGCCGGACTGGCCGAACACACCGCGGTGTCGCGCTCGACCCTGGCCAAGCGGTTCGCCGACCTCGTTGGCGAACCGCCGCTGACCTATCTCACGCGCTGGCGTATGACGCTCGCGGCGGAACTACTGGTCGAGCAGCAGACCGCGACGATCGCGGACGTTGCCCGCAAAGTGGGCTACTCCGACCCGTTCGGGTTCAGCGCAGCGTTCAAACGTGTCCGAGGCGCCAATCCAAGCGAGTTCCGCCGCAAGGCGACCACCGCTGGCCAGAGCTGACGAACGGCTCTCCGCGGCGCCGCGCTCCAGACAATTCTTGACTCAC
Source organism: Amycolatopsis palatopharyngis (assembly GCF_003385185.1). Classification (GTDB taxonomy): domain Bacteria; phylum Actinomycetota; class Actinomycetes; order Mycobacteriales; family Pseudonocardiaceae; genus Amycolatopsis; species Amycolatopsis palatopharyngis. Next base: position 77,091 of record NZ_PQHZ01000001.1, read on the forward strand.
TCCAGACAAGAGCATTAGGCTGGTCGCGTGACGTCCGGTTTCGAGACGCAGTTGCGGGCGGTCTCGTTGCGCGTAACCCGCCCCCGGTTGGCGGTGCTCGCTGCGCTGCACGACCACCCGCACGTCGACACCGAGACGGTGATCGCCCTGGTGCGGGACGAGGTTCCCACGGTTTCCCACCAGGCGGTCTACGACGTACTGCGGGCGCTCACCGATGCCGGCCTGGTTCGGCGCATCCAGCCTGCCGGCGCGCTCGCTCGCTACGAGTCCCGCGTGGGCGACAATCACCATCATGTCGTGTGCCGCTCCTGCGGTGCGATCGCGGACGTCGATTGCGTCGTCGGCCACTCCCCCTGTCTCACCGCCTCGGATGACCACAATTACGTGATCGACGAGGCGGAGGTCGTCTTTTGGGGCACCTGCCCCGACTGTGCGGCCAAACCCGCCCCTCGATGATCCGCCAGTTCGGAAGGAATTAGATGAGCGACACCCCGGACAACGTCCCATCCAGCGCGCAGGGAGTGGACCAGAAGGCGGCGGCCGGCTGCCCGGTGGCCCACGACTCCGTCACCGCGCAAGGTAGCGAGAGCGAGAACCCGGCGATCGACTCGCCGACGCCGAAAACGGGTGGTCGTCCGCGCACGAACCGGGACTGGTGGCCCAACCAGCTCGAACTCTCGGTGCTGCACGCCCACTCCTCGAAGGTCAACCCACTGGGCGCGAACTTCAGCTACGCCAAGGAGTTCGCCAAGCTCGACGTCGAGGCACTCAAGCGTGACATCGCCGAGGTGCTCACCACTTCGCAGGACTGGTGGCCGGCCGACTTCGGCCACTACGGCGGTCTGATGATCCGGATGAGCTGGCACGCCGCGGGCACCTACCGTATCCATGACGGGCGCGGCGGCGCCGGCGACGGCGCCCAGCGTTTCGCCCCGCTCAACAGCTGGCCCGACAACGCCAACCTGGACAAGGCGCGTCGGCTGCTGTGGCCGGTCAAGGAGAAGTACGGCCAGAAGATCTCCTGGGCCGACCTGATCGTGCTCGCCGGCAACGTCGCCCTCGAATCGATGGGGTTCAAGACCTTCGGCTTCGGTTTCGGCCGCGAGGACACCTGGGAGCCCGAGCAGATCTTCTGGGGCCCTGAGGACGACTGGCTCGGCGACGAGCGCTACGTCACCAACTCGGAGATGGTGCCCGACCTGGGCGCGACCGAGATGGGCCTCATCTACGTCAACCCCGAGGGACCTCGCGGCAACGCGGATTTCCTCGCGGCGGCCCACTTCATCCGGGAGACCTTCGGCCGGATGGCGATGAACGACGAGGAGACCGTTGCCCTCATCGCCGGTGGCCACACCTTCGGCAAGACCCACGGCGCGGGCAACGCCGACGACCACGTCAGCGCGGAGCCCGAGGCCGCCCCGCTTGAGGCACAGGGCCTCGGCTGGCTGAGCACCCACGGCAGCGGCAAGGGTGCCGACACGATCACCAGCGGTCTCGAGGTGACCTGGACCGACCGGCCGACCGAGTGGAGCAACCGCTTCTTCGAGATCCTCTTCGGCTACGAATGGGAACTCAGCACGAGCCCGGGCGGCGGCAAGCAGTACGTCGCCAAGGACGCTCCGGAGATCATCCCGGACCCGTACGACCCGAACAAGAAGTACAAGCCGACCATGCTCACCACCGACTTGTCGCTGCGCTTCGACCCGACGTACGAGAAGATCTCCCGCCGCTTCCTGGAGAATCCAGACGAGTTCGCGCTGGCGTTCGCCAAGGCCTGGTACAAGCTGCTGCACCGCGACATGGGCCCGGTCGACCGCATTCTCGGACCGTGGGTCCCCGAGGCACAGCTGTGGCAGGACCCGGTGCCGGCCGTCGACCACGAACTCGTGGGCGATGCCGACATCGCGGCGCTCAAGGCGAAGGTGCTCGAGTCCGGTCTCTCGACCGCCCAGCTGGTCACCACGGCCTGGGCTTCCGCGGCGAGTTTCCGGTCCACCGACAAGCGCGGCGGTGCCAACGGCGCCCGGATCCGCCTCGAGCCGCAGCGCAACTGGGAGGTCAACCAGCCAGAGCAGCTCGCCGGAATCCTGGAGACCCTCGAGGGCATCCAGCGCGAGTTCAACGACGCGGGTGGCGCGAAGATCTCGCTCGCCGACCTGATCGTGCTGGCCGGCTCGGCCGCCGTCGAGAAGGCGGCCCGGGACGCCGGTGTCGAGACGACCGTGCCGTTCCACCCTGGCCGCACCGACGCCAGCCAGGAGCAGACCGACGCCGAGTCGTTCCAGGTTCTCGAGCCGCGAGCCGACGGATTCCGCAACTACCTGCGTTCCGGGGAGAAGCTCCAGCCGGAAACGCTGCTCGTCGACCGCGCCTACATGCTCAACCTGACGGCGCCAGAGATGACCGTCCTCGTCGGTGGCCTGCGTTCCCTCGGGGCCAATGCCGGTGACACCAAGCACGGTGTCCTCACCGAGCGGCCCGGAGTGCTGACCAACGACTTCTTCACCAACCTGCTCTCGCCGGGCACCCGGTGGAAGGCGGCGGAGTCCGAGGAGCACGTATACGAGATCCGCGATGCGGCCACCGACCAGGTGAAGTGGACCGCCACCGCGGTCGACCTCATCTTCGGCTCCAACTCCCAGCTGCGGGCCCTCGCTGAGGTCTACGCCAGCCAGGACGCCCGCGAGAAGTTCGTGGCCGACTTCGTCGCGGCCTGGACCAAGGTCATGGAGCTCGACCGGTTCGATCTCGCCTGATACGGCCGCAAAGAGAGGAGCCCGGTCGACCCACCAGTGGTCGACCGGGCTTCTCTCTGTCGCCGCAGAGCAGCTCGATACACGATCGACGGCACGCCGGGCCTGTGCCTCTCCGCGGGTTTTGTCCTCGTGCGTGCAGGCGAGGGAACAGGAGAAAAATCCAAGAGCGATGCCGTATAGGTCGTTATACGCCTGATCGAGCGGCATCTCCGGTCGCCGATCAGAAGGGTGCGAGTCCGAATCGGCCCCAAGCCAGGAAACCGGCGAGGGCGAGGTAGCCAAGGTCCACCGCCATGAACCTGAACTCGCGACGCCGGATTCTGGTGAGTACCGCGCCGGTCATGAGCAGCACCAGCCCGACAGCCGCCAGCGGCACCAGGACCGGTGCGATATCGAGCGCGGCCGGCAGGATCAGCCCCACCGCGGCCAGGACCTCGAGCGCACCGATGCCCCTGACGCCGCCGGCGCTGAAGTCGTCGACCCATCTCGCGCCCGATGACACGGCCGCGATCCTCTCCTTGGGCATGATCAGTTTGCCGCCACCTGCGACCAGGTAGACAACGGCAAGCAGTCCGGCGATGATCCACAGACTGAGGTTCATGAGGCGTCTCCTTGACGTTGCGGGCGACTCTCGTGTGGCGGCAGTGCCGATCGGTGCCGCTTCGGGTCGCGGTCAGCTGTTCGGACACCAGATGCCCGCGGCGCGACGCTTGTGACAGCACCCGTACATGACGCGCGTCACGAAGCGGCGTTGTCACACAGGAGCGGGATCCGGCGTCTTGTGGTCGGCACACGCAAACCGATGCGACAGGAGCCGCTATGAGCGAGGGTGATCGTCCGGATCTCGCGACCGAGGCGTTCGTCGTCCACCGCAACCTGCTGTTCACCGTCGCCTACGAGATGCTGGGCTCGGCCGCCGACGCGGAGGACGTCCTGCAGGAGACCTGGCTGCGGTGGTCAGGCGTCGACCTCGGGACCGTACGGGACCAGCGCGCTTACCTGGTCCGGATCACCACCCGCCAGGCGCTGACCCGGCTGCGCACACTCGGCCGCCGCAAGGAGTCCTACATCGGCCCCTGGCTGCCCGAGCCGCTGCTGACCACGCCCGACGTGGCCGAGGACGTCGAACTCGCCGACAGCGTTTCGATGGCGATGCTGCTCGTACTGGAGACGCTCACGCCGACCGAGCGGGCGGTGTTCGTACTGCGCGAGGTCTTCGACGTCCCCTACGACGAGATCGCCGAAGCCGTCGACAAGGCCCCGGCCACGGTCCGCCAGATCGCCCACCGGGCCCGGGGACACGTCGCCGCGCGCCGCCCGCGCGAGGTTGCCACCCCGGCCGAGACCAGAGCCGCGCTCCAAGCCTTCCAGTACGCGGTCCAGACGGGCGACCTGCAGAGCCTGGTCGACATCCTCGCGCCGGATGTCGTCGCACTCAGCGATGGCGGCGGAGTCAGACAAACGCTGCCACGACCCATCGTGGGTGCGGACAGGGTCGCGCGCGTGCTGGCCGCGGGCCTGGCGAAGGTCGGCGCCCAGATATCGCTCCACCCGGTACAGGTCAACGGCCATCCGGCCCTCGTACTCCAGCTCAACGGCGAACTCGACACGGTACTGACGATGCGGGTCGAGAACGGCCTTGTCACCGGGCTCTACTTCGTACGCAACCCGGAGAAGCTGTCACGGGTGGAGCGGGAGACCAATCTGAGCCGTTGAGAGTTTCTGGCCTGCGACGCCGTGAAACCGCTGAGCCACGATCATGACGGAGGGAAGCTGCGTGAATAACCGCGGGACATGGGCAGGGTGACACTGACACGATGATCAGATGCGAATCGATCCTGAACCCGCCGGCTCGGAAATCTCCCTGCTCGGGCAGTATCTCGACTGTCAGCGCGAGACGATGCTGGCCAAGGCCGACGACCTGACCCAGGAGCAGCTGGCGCAGGAGCACGCGCCTTCCGAGCTGACCCTGGCCGGGTTGCTGTATCACCTGGCGCTGGTCGAGGAGAATTGGCTGGAGGTCCGCTTCGCCGGGCTGCCGGAGCGCGAGCCCTGGCGCGGCGTGGACTGGGATGCCGACCCCGATTGGGAGTTTCGCACGGCCCGTGACCTGCCACCGGAAGAGGTGCGGCGACGCTACAGGGAAGCCTGTGAGCGCAGCCGCCAGATTCAAGCCGAAGCGACCGGACCGGACCAACTGTCGGTACAGCCGCTTCGCGACGGCCGCCGCTTCTCACTGCGCTGGGTGCTTCTCCACCTCATCGAGGAGACGGCACGCCACGCCGGGCATGCCGATCTCCTTCGGGAGGCGATCGACGGCAAAGTCGGCGAGTAGCGAACCGGCTGTCCCATCACGGGACCCAGTCAGACACGCCTTAGTCCTGTTCGGACGTACTACCGGAAGCCGGAGGCAGGTGGACGCCGTCGGCGAAAGCGGCCAATCGATGCTCGTCGTGGATGATGATCTTGCCTCGGCGCAGATTGATCAGGTTGTGTTTCGCGAGCTCACCCAGTGCGGTGGTAGTGCGTTCGCGGGTGGCGCCGACCAGCGCACCCAGTTGCTGGTGGGTCAGCCGAATCGGATCCTCGGGTGTGTGCCGGGCCAGCTGGCAGAGGGTGGCGGCCAGACGTTCACCAAGGGCTTTGCAGGTCAGGTCCGTCAGGCGGTCTTCGAGGTCGGCGATGCGGACGGACAGTTGTTCGGCGACGCGCAGGGCGATGCGGTGGTCGGTGAACACCAGCTCCCGGACGTCGTTCCGACTCATCAGGCACAACTCCGTGGGTTCCAGGGCCTCGGCCCAGGTCGCACGCATTCGTAGCCCCAGCAGATCCATCTCGCCGAACACCGTGCCAGGGCCCAGCACGGCGGTGGTGACACTTCTGCCGGCCCTGGTGATCCGATGCAACCGGATCCGCCCGCGTTTGATGATGAACAACACCGGGGTGGGCTGCACCGGGTTGTAGACGATCTGTCCCGCCGGAACGGCGCGCATCGGGGCATGCGCGCCGAGCGCGGCGATCTCGCGGCGCGACAGGTCGCGGAACAGGTCGACCTCGGCCATGCAGTAGTGCTCGTCGGCCGGAGGTTCTGCGGGTGGCATCAGATCAGTCATCGTGACCTTTGGCGTCATGGGTGTCCAGCCGGCGGAGCAAGTCCGTCAGATCCGGATTGCCCAGTGAGATCACCTCGCCGCCCAGCACGTAGGTGGGTGTGCCGATCACCCCTGGCGGCAGCGGCTCATCCGGCTGATCCGACAGATCGATCACCTCGATGGGATGGTCGGGGCGGGCCTGCCGCACCGCCTCGGCGAGATGGCGGGCGGTGCGGCAGCCTGCGCAACCGGGGGCGACATAGACCCGCAGTGCCGCTTGTCCACTGTGGATTGTCACGAGTGGGCGCGGCGCCGCAGTCCGTAGAGCACGGCGGCGGTGATCAGGCCGAAGATGGCGTGGCCCATCAGGCTCATCCACTGATCCGTCTCGACCACGAACACCATGTCCCGCATCATCGGATCCGCGGTCACGCTGAGCCAGAGCGGCATGAGAATCAGCGCACCGAGGACCCACCAGATGACGCCGTAAACCATGCCGGCACCGAGCACCGGGCCGATCTTTCCGGCGAAGTTCCAGGCAAGCAGCCCGAAGACAGCTCCGATGACCGCCGAATTGACCAGATGCACCAGGAACCCGACGACGGCGTTCTCGACACCGACGAGCATCCCGATCATCGGCAACATGTCCATCATCGCCATGAGCATCCCGAACACGACGCCCCCGACGATCCCGGCGACTGCTCCGCTGCCTGCCCGTGAGACCAAATCAGACTTCGTCGGATGTGCGGTTGTGGACACGATCGACTCCCTTCATCTCCACCGCCGGGAATCGGCGGTGGATTGCGAGCCTTGTCCAGTCAGCGGGCACGGTCGGTTACCTCGGTTACACAACGAACCGCCGTCATACGATCGTGACTAGTCCAGCGGGAGTTGCGACCATCTTCGGTTACCGGCAGCTCAACGACTACCCGAGACCGCGGTCGGCTTCCAGCATGCGCAGCCACACCTCGCTCATCGTCGGGAACGCGGGAACAGCGTGCCACAGCGTTTCCATCGGTACTTCGCCGACGATCGCGATGGTGGCGGCGTGCAGCAGCTCGCCTGTCCCCGGACCGACAAAGGTCGCCCCCACGACGACACGACGTTGCTGGTCGATGACGAGCTGCGCGCTGCCCTGCACACCCTGACCGTGCAGGGCGCCACCGGCGACGCTTCCGACGTCATGGCGCACGGTTCGCACGTCGATCCCGGCGTCGCGGGCCTGCTGCTCGGTACTCCCGACAGCGGCGATCTGCGGGTCGGTGAACGCGACCCTGGGTACCGCCCGGTGGTCTGCCCATGCCCGCAGGTCCTTGCCTGCGATGATGTCCCCGACCAGCCTGGCCTGGTACTTGCCCTGATGAGTGAGCAGTGCCCTGCCGTTGACGTCACCAGCGGCGTAGAGCCATCCACCGTCCACGCCCTGGACCCGTAGCTGATCGTCGACCTCGAGGAAACCGGCGGCTCGCACGCCGACCGTGTCCAGACCGATGTCCTCGGTGCGGGCCCTGCGTCCCACCGCGACCACCAGTTCGTCACCCACCAGCTCGGTTCCGTCATCGAGGACGAGTGTCACCGGCCCATCGGCAGCCTCTCGCGCCGCACGCGTTGCCTTCGCCCCGGTCAGCACCCGGATACCTTCCGCATCGAACGCCCCCGCGAGCTCCTCGCCGACGAACGGTTCCTCAGCCGACAACAGCCGATCCGCCATCTCGACGATCGTGACCTCTTCGGCGCCCAAGCGGCGATAGGCCTGCGCCATCTCCGAGCCGACCACTCCCCCGCCGAGCACGAGCAGCCGGGGCGGTATCCGCTTCGCCGCGGTCACGTCCCGGTTGTCCCAGCTATGGATGTCGCGCAAGCCCTCGATCGGCGGCACCGCGGCCGCCGAACCGGTGGCCACCACCACCGCGTGTCGCGCGGTCAGAACGATCCGGGCTCCGTCCGCGGCCTCCACCTCGACCGCACGCGCACCCGCCAGCCTGCCATGACCGCGGACCACGTCGACATCGACGCCGGCCAGCCACTGTGCCTGAGACTCGTCATTCCAATTGCTCGAGAACTCGTCCCGGCTGTGCAACGCGGCCTCGACATCCACCGAACCGGTCACCGCCGCGGCCGCCGCCGGAACCCGCCGCGCCGCGGCCAGTGCCTCGCCGGGGCGCAACAGTACCTTGCTCGGAATGCATGCCCAGTACGAACATTCACCGCCGATCAGTTCGCTCTCCACCACCACCGCAGTCAGCCCGTTCTCCCGGGCGTAAGCTGCCGCGTTCTCTCCGGTGGATCCACCCCCGATCACGATCACGTCGTACTGCCGCTGCTCAACCATGCCGTTCCTCCCGTCATCGCCTCGCCGGCGTCAGCACCGAAACCGGTACCCACGCCCGCATGTTCCCCCCGCCCGAGGCTAGGCCGCGACGAGGACCGGCGCACCTCAGTCACTACCGGAGCAGCCGGACGAGACCAGCCGGAACTCGATCACGCACCGGTATTCCTCGATCGGGTCGGTATTTGGCGTTCGTGCTCGCGGGTACTCACGCTTGGTCCGGATCGATGATCGATGTTGTCAGCGAGCGGAAGGATGATCGAACGTGGTCGAACGGTATGACACGGTGGTGATCGGCGGCGGGATGGCCGGACTGCCGATGGCCCTGCGGGCGTCGCGACATGGGCGGGTCGCGTTCGTGGAGAAGGAAGAACTCGGCGGTACCTGTCTCAATCGTGGATGCATTCCGACCAAGACGATGATCGCCTCGGCCGATCTGGCCCACCAGGTCCGGCGGGCCGCGGAGTTCGGTGTACGGGTGGGTGCCGCCAGCGTGGACCTGGCCGCGGTGGTGTCCCGTAAGAACGAGATCGTCACCTCGATCCGCAACGGTTCCTACCGGGCGGTCGAAAAGGCGGACAGCCTCGACTTCTACCCAGCGGAGGGCCGGTTCGTCGGCGGGCGCCGATTGCGGGTCGAGCAGACCGAGTTGGAGGCTGATCGGATATTCCTGGTCACCGGCACGCGAACGAGCAGGCCACCGATCGACGGGCTCGCCGACGTCCCGTATCTCACGTCCCGGACGTTACTGGATCTCACCGAGCTTCCAGAGCACCTGATCGTGGTCGGCGGCGGCTACATCGGCAGCGAGTTCGCGCAGATGTTCCGGCGCTTCGGCGCCCGCGTCACCATCATCCAGCGTGCCGATCGGCTGCTGCCAGGTGAAGACCCGGACATCTCCGCGGCCGTTGCCGAAGGTTTCGTCGCCGACGGCATCGACGTACGCACCGGTACCAGTTGCGTGGCGGTCAGCGGGCGTGCCGGCGATATCCGCGCCGGATGTTCCGGGGACGCGACCGAGGAGGTCAGGGGGAGCCATCTGCTCCTCGCCGCCGGTCGAAGTCCCAACATCGACCACATGGGACTCGACCACCTCGGCCTGCAGCCCGGCCCCTCCGGATTCCTTACCGTCGATTCCACGTTGCGCACCACGGCCGAGAACGTGTGGGCGCTCGGCGACATCCGCGGCGGGGAGATGTTCACCCACACCGCCCGCGACGACGCTGACGTCGTCTACCGCCAGACCTACCGTGGCCAGGACCGCAGCATCTCCGACCGGATCGTGCCCCACGCCGTGTTCGTCGACCCCGAAGTCGGCTCGGTGGGACTGACCGAACCCCAAGCCCGCGCCGCGGGCTACGACGTGATCGTCGGACGGCAGGAGTTCAGCGGCGTGGCCAAGGCCCGCGCGATGGGCAACACCCGAGGTCTGATCAAGTTCGTCGTCGACGCGACGACCGACCGCATCCTCGGCTGTCACATCGCCGGCCCCGACGGCGGCAATCTCGTCCACGAGGCAGTGATCGCGATGAACACCGGCGCCCGCTACACGGATCTGGCCAAGGCCATACACATCCACCCCACCCTGGCCGAAGGCGTCAACTCCGCCGCGGGCGGAGTACACCGGCCCGCGGGATGAGCGAAACCTCTCTACCTGTCACCCCGCTGACAATCCACGTGCGACCCACCGCCTGTCCATGCTGTTGTGGACACTGTCGGTCTATCGAGGAGGCCAGTGATGCTGCGTGCTGTGTTGAACGGGATAGTGCTGGCCGAGGCCGCGAACACGGTTCGCATCGAGGGCAACCACTACTTCCCGCCGGGTTCGGTGAACCAGGAGCAACTGACCAAGAGCAGGATGAAGTCGCTCTGTCCGTGGAAGGGCATCGCCAGCTACTACCACCTCGCCGCCTACGGCGAGACACTGCGCAACATCGCCTGGCACTATCCGCATCCCAGTCCGCTCGCGCGGGGGATCAAGAACCACGTCGCCTTCAACGGTTTCGTCACGGTCGAAGGACAGCCCGAGGTCCAGCCCGCCGGCGACCAGGACGAGCACCACGGTCTCCGGCGGTTGTTCGGGCGCACCAAGACACGGTGACCGGCGAATGACCCGGTCAGTCACCGTCTACTGGCGCCCCGGGTGCCCGTACAGTTCGCGCCTGCTCAATGACCTCGACCGGATCGGACTGCCGATCCGGAAGATCGACATTCGGCAGGACCCCGTGGGGGCTGCCCACGTGCGGTCGCTGGCAGTTGGGAACGAAACCGTCCCGACCGTCGTCATCGGCGACGAGCACGCGATGGTCAATCCCCGGCCGGCCGAGGTCGTGGAAGCAGTCCGCGCGCAAGCTCCTGGCCTGTTCGACGAGATCAGTTCTGCCGGCCTCGCGAGGATCGCGAACGGCTCCTGGCAAGCCGGTCTGGGCTTTTCGGCCTTCATGGCAGTGATCTGGCTCGCGCTGGCCATGTTCAACCCCACGACCACGTATCACTTCGCGCCGGTGATCGTGGCGGCCGCATGGCCGGCGGGCCGCCGGCTACACGCCGCCCGAGCGCTACCGGACCGGCCCGCGGTGACGACAGCACTCGGTGGCGGCCTGCTCGCCCTTGCCGCCACCGCGCTGCTGTCGACCCTCGACGCATTGGCGGGCCCCGCACTCTTCGGCCTGCCCGATGGGCTCAGCGAAACCCTCGCCGCTGTCGCGTTGGGAGTGTGTATCGGTGTCACGTTCGCCGTCGTCCGGCGTGGCGGTAAACCAGCCCAGCGGGGGCACGAAAAGCCCTGAACCCGCGGCACGAGCAGGCCTCCCGGTTATCCGTGCCCGAAAGGCCTGCCGCCGGGGCGGAGTCTGGTCACCTGCTCTCGCAGTACTGTTTCAGCCCCTGCAGCCCCTCCTCGATGACCGGGCCCAGTGTGTCGGCGATGGCGTCCGGCCGCACCTCCGTGGTGTAAACCACCATGGACTCTCCGCCGTCGGCGAGCACGTCCACGGTACCGAGGTGATCCTCCGCCGGAACTCCGCCGGTGATTCGGTATTGGAAGCGGCGCAGTTCCGGGTCATTGCTGACGATGTCTTCGGTGAGGCGCGTGCCGTCGGCGAGTTCACAGTTTCGCGCCGACTCCGATGCGGATGAAGTCTTGATCGCCGGAAACCATGCGGCGATGTTTCCGGCGTCGCTGACCACGTTCCAGACATCCTCGGCTGGACGATTGATTCGGGTATGGGAACGTACAGTCGCCATTGCTACTCCTTTGTGGTGATTGATGATTCGTGTTCGCCGCCCTCAAGGGCGAGCAGCCCGTGTGCCACTTCGACCAGATCCTTTCCGACGACGTCAGGCGGGGCGAACACGTCGGTGAAATGTTCTTCCAAACGGCTGGCCCAGCCAGTGGTGAGCCCAGCGCGTCGTGCTCCGTGACAGTCGAACGCGTGTACAGCCACAAGTGCCACCTGTGCTCCACGGCGGCCGATCTTCTCCTGGGCGTACTCGTACACGACCGGTGAAGGCTTCCAGCAGTGCACATCCGCCACGCTGATCACCTGTTCGATATACGACTCCAATCCGGCACGGGCCAGGAAGTCGCTGGTGGTCTGGGCGGCACCGTTGGTCAGGCAGACCATGTTGATGTCGTTGTCGGCCAGTACCCGCATAGCCGGTTCGACGTCGGGGTGTGCGGGGAGTTCACTGAATCCGGAGAGGACATGGCCGACCTCGTCGCTGGTGACACTCCGATCGGTCAGTCCGCGCAATGCCGCGGCCGCAACTGTCGGAAACGGTTCGTAGTCCCCGGCCAGTGTCAACGCCATCCCCGTTGCGCAGGAGCCGGTCGAACCATTGTTCCAGCAGTTCGCCACCGAGGCCGATGTCGAGGAAGCGAGCCCGCAGTGGTTCCAGCGACATCAACGTCTCCACCACGTCGAACGCCACGACGGTGGGACGGGCGGGCATCACGCCCTCCAGTTGTGCGACACCAGAACCGGTGTTCGCCTGGCCGGCGAGCGACGCTCGTCCTGAACGATGAACTCCGTCATCAGATTCCTCTCCTCCATGGGCGATGGCTACCGGGGCCACGTGTCGGCGAGCACTCCAGGACCGCGCAGAGCGTTCAGCGCGGCAGCGACCGCACTGCGCAAGGTCGCCTCGTCCGCACCGGTCCGCGAACGCAGGTTCACGCCGTGCGCGAGCAGTGCCAGCTGCTCGGCGGCACCGTGGAGATCCACATCCGCCCTGAGCTGTTCGCGATCAGTCGCGGCTCGTAGCGCCGCGCTCAGCGCGGAGACGAGCCGGTCATTGTGTTCGACCAGCACATCGGCGATCGCGTTCTCCTGCCCCTGCGCATCGGCCAGCAGGTTGGTGATCAGGCATCCCCAACGTGCGCGCGGACCCACACAACGTGCCGTGATCAACCCACCGAAGAAATCCGCGATGGCCGGTAAGCCTCGTCGGTCGGCTTGCAACGCACCGAACACAGGCGCGGCCTGTTCGGCCAAATACCGCTGGATGGCGGCAAGACACAGATCCTGCTTGCTACCGAAAGTCGCGTACAGGCTCGACCGGCCCACGCCAGTGACGTCCACAATGTCCTGGACGCCGGTGTTGGCCCAGCCTCGTTGCCACAGCAGCTGCTGCACCGTGCCGACCACCGCCGATGGATCGAAATGCTTCACATCCGCCACGGCGTTCACCTCCAAGCTGGACCGCTCGTTTCAAGTTAATCCTCAATCCGGCCAAGGGCAACGGCACGATCGCGCCGCATAAGGGAAACTCGCAGGTCGAACGGTCGAAATCGACCACGCGGAGGTGGCTCACACCAGGCAACACTGTCGGCGTGCGGACAGTCTCCCTGGACACCATCGCCTGTCGTGGTCTCCTTACCCTGTCGTTGTCCCAATGGGAGGTTGTTCATGAGCGCGTCCGTCGAACCAGTAGTCAAGTTGACGTCGCTGTCCCGCGGCGCGGGCTGCGCCTGCAAGCTGCCACTGGCGAAGCTGGAGTCCATGTTCGCCTCGCTGGGAGCGAATCTCGACTCCGCCGACGGGGATCTGCTCGTGGGGGCGCTGGAAGGCGATGACGCAGCCGTCTACCGGCTCGATGACGAACGGGCGATCATCCTCACCACCGACTTCTTCACGCCGATCGTCGACGACGCGTACGACTGGGGCCGGATCGCCGCGGCCAATGCGCTCTCCGACGTGTACGCCATGGGCGGTCGGCCGCTTATCGCGGTCAACCTCGCCGCATGGCCCGGCAGTGACCTGCCGATGGACCAGCTCGCCGATGTCCTGCGTGGCGGCGCGAGCGTCGCGGAGGAAGCCGGCTGCCTCGTCGTCGGTGGCCACACGATCGACGACCCCATCCCGAAGTACGGCATGGCGGTGGTCGGCCTAGCCCATCCCGATCGCTTGTTCCAGATCGACGCACTCGCCCCCGGGGACAACCTCGTACTCACCAAGGCCGTGGGCACGGGGGTGATCTCGACCGCGATCAAGAACGGCAGCGCGAAGGACACCTGGATCGCCGCCGCGATCGCCTCGATGACCAGCCTCAACGCGGATGCCAGCACGGTCGCCTCCGAGATGGGCGTACGCGCGGCGACCGACGTCACCGGATTCGGACTGCTCGGTCACCTGCACCGGATGGCACGCGCCAGCGGTGCCGCCGCCGAGATCGACGCGTCCGCGGTACCGGTGCTCCCTGGCGCGCGCGAGGTCGTGGCGGCGGGATTCGTCCCAGGCGGTACGCGCGCGAACACCGAACACCTCAGCGATGTGGTGCACCTCGACGAGGATGTCCCCGCTGATCTCGCGGTATTGCTCCACGACGCACAGACCTCCGGCGGCCTGCTTCTGGGCGTGCCGGCCGGGGTCGACGTGGCGGGTGTCGTGCGGAAGCTGACGGAACGGAACCTTCCCGCCGCACACGTCGGGCGAGTGACCGAAGGCGCGCCCGGACACGTCAGCGTCCGCGCGGAGTCGCGGAGCTAGCCGACGCCTTCGGAGTTCTAACGGAGTGCTCGACGCAGGGCCGCACTGGTGAGGTCGACGGCGAACGTCAGAATGATCAGTGCGGCCAGAGTCGTGAACGCGCCACCGTAGTCGAAGCTGGCGAGCTGGTGGTCCAGCAGCAGCCCGAGGCCACCAGCACCCACCACGCCGACGACCACGGTATCGCGGACCGTGACCTCCCAGCGGTAGAGCCCGTAGGCGACGAAGCGAGGTACGGCCGCGGGCAGCACTCCGTAGCACAACACCTGTGCACCCGAGGCGCCCTGCGCTCGCAGAGCACGCAGCGGCCGGTCGTCGAGATTCTCCGTCGTCTCGGCCATCAGCCGGCCCAGCACGCCCATGGTGTAGACGCCCAGAGCGAGCGCGCCGGGAACGATTCCCGGGTACAGGACGAACAACAGCAGCAGCGCCCATACCGGTGCCGGAATGGCCCGCAGAATCACGAGTACGAGTTTGCTCGCCATACGCGACAGCCCCTGACCGGCACGACCGATCCTGCTTCGGCTCGATCGCCTGCCCGCAGCGGGAATCGCGAGCAGGGCCCCACCGGCGAACGCGACCATGACCGCCAGGATCGACATGGCCACAGTGACCCCGGCGAGTTCGAGGAGGCCGGTCATCCCTCCTTCGGCCAAGTGGGGCGGCCACGCCTGGGCCAGCAGTCCCATGCCCGATTCCCACACCTGGCCGCTCCAGAGCGTGGCGAGGTCGAGGCCGACCCACCACACGGAAAGCCCGATCAGCACCGCCCCGAACAGCAGGGACCCCGCCAGCACCGGATCGTGACGGAGCGCGAGTCCACGATCCCCCGACCTGCGGGCACGAACCCTGGAACTCCAGTAGTCCGCGGCGACACTGAGCAGAATCAGTGCGTAGAGCAGGGTCCAGATCTCCTCGTAGCGCAACGCCTGGAAGCTCAGTGCCAGTTGGAACCCCAGTCCCCCTGCACCGACCAGACCGAGGATCGCCGCGCTCCGGATGGCGCATTCGAACCGGTAGAAACCATAGGAGAGAAGATCACCCATCGCGGGCGGAAGCAGTCCGTACAGGATCGCCGAACGACGCCCCGCTCCCCCGCCGAGCAGGGCGATGTACGGCTTGCGGGAGGTCTCGTCGAGCAGTTCCGCGAAGACCTTCGCGGTGACAGCGCCGAACGGGATTCCGATCGCGAGAACCGCCACGATCGGGTCCAGGCCGAAGATCGCCAGAAAGAACAGTCCCCAGACGACCTCGTGGATGCCACGGGGTACGACCAGCGCCGCCCTGGCGAGCCCCCAGCCCACCGCCGACCGCCGACGGTTCGACCACCACCAGACCTGGGAACCGAGAACGCCACCGACGATCCCGATGACCAGGCTGAGCGCGGTTCCCAGTACCGCGTAGGCGAGCGTGGTGAGGGCGGCGGTCGCGGTCAGAAGCAGGAACTCTCCGTCCAGCCTGGGCTGGAGGGCAGCGCCGAAGAACTCCAGGAACTCGGATCCCCCGCCCTTGACCACCTGCTCGGTGCCGATCCCCGAAGCCAGTACGGAGACGGCCATGGCCAGCGCGATCAGCAGCCCCCACACCCACCTTCGCCGTGAGCGCCTTCGCGGACCGGCCCCCTTGCCCGCGGCCGGACGGGGCGAACGCTCGAGGGCTTCCGTGCGTGCGGTCGTCAGAGTCATCGTGGTTCCCGCTCGAACGCGTACAGGTCATCCACTTCGGACTCGGTCAGGTCCACCCGGGGCTTGTCGAAAACGATTCGCCCGGCTCGTAAACCGATGACGCGGTCGAAGGACGCCAACGCCATGGCGACGTCGTGCAGACTCGCCAGCAACGTCACTCCCGCGTCCATCGAAAGGTCGATCAGCAGGTTCATGATTTCCTGGCCACGGGCGGGATCCAGGCTGGCAACCGGCTCGTCGGCCAGGATCGCGGATGGCTGCTGCAGCAGTATCCTGGCGATGGCCACCCGCTGCTGCTCGCCACCCGACAGGTCCCCGGTCCGCTCGTGGAGCTTTTCGCTGATGCCCACCCTGTCCAATGCCGACTGGACGCGGTCGACATTCATCGGCAGCAGCAGGGACAGCGCGGCTTTCCAGAACGGCCACGTGCCGAGCATTCCCGCGTTGACGTTGTGTACCACCCGGAGCTGGTCCACCAGATCAAACCGCTGATGGATCGTGCCGATCCGCCGTCGCGTCGCCCGCGCACGGCGTGGCGACGCATGGGCGTAGTCGCAGCCGAGCACACGGACCTGACCTTTGGTGGCGACGGCGGTACCGTTCAGCAGTGCGATCAGGGTGCTCTTCCCCGCACCGCTCGGTCCGATGATCGCCACTCGCTCACCGTTGCCGATGGTCAGCTCCACGTTCGTGAGCGCACTCGTGTCACCGAAGCGCACATCAACGGACCTGAGCTCGAATACCTTGTCGTCCGCGGAGTCCATCAGTTCAGCAACCCGAGCGCGCGGGCGACCGACTCGATCTGTGTGTAGTTGGCTGCCTCGGTCGGAATGAAGCGATTCGCCTGGAAGAGGTCGAGGATCTGGCGGCCGGCTTCGTCGCCGTCCATTCCGAGGAGGGTTTCGGTCACGCGCTGCGTGAAACCGGTACCAAACCGTTCGTCGAGGTCCGGGCGCGCCAGCCAGTGGTAGTCGTGATACGGCGGTGTCCGGAAGACTTCCCGAACCTTGTCGGTGTCGATCTCACCCGCGCGGACCCGTTCATCCCACACCGCCGCGTTGAGCGTGCCCACCTGGTAGCTGCCTGCCTCCACCAGCTTGGCCGTGGCATCGTGCGATCCGGAGTAGCCGACGTTCCCGCTGAACTGTCCCGGCTCGACTCCCGCCTCCGAGAGGAAGTGTTGTGGCATGAGCCTGCCCGAAGTCGACGTCTCACTGCCGAACGTGAACGAGTGGCCCGCCAGCGCCCGCAGGCCGCTGACATCGTCGATCTGATCGATTCCGGTGTCCGTGCCGGCGACGAAGACACTGCGGAACGATGCGTCGATATCGCGCTGCGCGATCGGTAAGGCTCCCGGTACCTGCGCCCGCGCCTGGACACCGGTCAGCCCGCCGAAGAACACCAACTGCAAACCGCCCTGCCGAAACGCGGTCACCGACGCGGTGTAGTCCGTCACCGGGACATAACGCACCGGTACACCAAGCCGGTCACTGAGGTACTCCGAGACCTCGCCGTACGTCCGCTGCAGTTCCTGCGGATCCTGGTCCGGAATGGCTCCGATGATCAGCGTGCCTTCGCGGGATGCCGCGTCGCCGCGCGGATCTCCGGGCGAAGACGCACAACTGGAAGCGAGCAACGCGATCGCCACGAACACCAGCAGTCGATGCATACTCTCCCTCTTCATTCGACGACGGGAACGGACAGTTCGTTCAGCAGGGACGCCCAGGCATCGCGTTCACGCCGGGGATCGATCGTCGTTCGCAGGCGGTCACAACGATCCCAGAGTGCACCGTAGAAGCCCCCTCGGTCGACCTCTGCCGCAAACATCAGCTCCGCCAGGCCTGCCGTGTCGCCGACGGCGAAGTACCCCGGGTAGTCGTCGCCGAGCAGGCCCTGCGACCCCGCAATGGCCGACGACAACACCGGAACCCCCGCCGCCAGTGCCTCGGAGATGACATTGGCCCCGCCCTCGTGCTTGGAGGTGACCAGCAACAGCTGAGACCTGGCCAGCACGGAAAGGGCATCCGCCCTGTCGAGGGCGCCCAGCCATTCGTACTTCGGGTTGTCCCTCGTCTCGCTCCTGGCCCGCTCGACGAGTTCGGGTTCAAGGCCGGCGCCGGCGTGCGAGACCCGGATCCGCGATCGCTCGGGCAGCATTCGCGTGGCCGCGGCGGCGCGCGACGGGTCCTTCACAGCACGCAGGTTCGCGAGCACCGCGACCTCGAAGACACCTGGCCGTGGCCGTCCACGCGGTATCGAAGACATCGATTGGACCATCACTGTCGCGCGAGCACGGAGGGTGATGTCGAGTTGCCGTAGTCCGTGTGGCTGCAGCACGATCAGCCTACTGGCGATCCGCAGGACCGCGGGATCCACACCGGCGGCGGCAAGATCGGGATACAGGTCGGTTCCGGTCAGCGCGACCACTACCGGCGCGGCCGGGTGCTCGGCGTGGAACGCCCGAATCGCCGCCTCGCTCTTGCGGGCATGCAGCGCCACCAGCGCCGCGTACTCACCGCCTCGGTACCGCTCGGCGACGTCCACTTCATGACCGAGCGCGCGCAGAATGCCCGCCCACCGTTGTACCGTGACACTGTTTCCGTTCGTCGCGGCCGACGTGGCTGGACTGACCAGCAGAATCATCGCGCACACGTACGAAACCCCGCGAGTACGTCGCGGCGGTCGGGTGTGAAGTAGTTGCGCATCGTGGAGCGCAGGTAGCGGCCGCGGGTGGCCCATCCCCCGCCGCGCAGTACTTTCCGCCGGCCGAAGAACTGCTCGGAGTTCTCGTGGTAGGCGTCTCGTTCGAAGTTCGGGTATGCGCGGAAGTCACTGGCCGTCCACTCCCATACGTTGCCGATCAGCTGCCTGCAGCCGTCGGTCGAATCGCCGGCCGCACAGGCACCCACGTGGATGGGCCCACTGGACTTCCAGTCCGTCGCCGCCAGTGTGTGCGACGGCGGCCGCTCGCCCCAAGGATAGGTGTCTTTGGGCCGGGCACCGGCGGTGGCGGCGAACTCCCACTCCGCTTCGGTCGGCAATCGCCTGTCTGCCCATCGGCAGAACGCGTCCGCCTCCCACCAGCTGACATGACTGACCGGCAAGTGTGGTTCCAGCTCGACCCAGGTATCGAACTGCCTGCGCTGCCAGCCATTGTCGCTTTCACGCCAGTACACCGGATGCCGAGCCCCGGTCTCGTTCAGCCACTGACCACCGTCGGACCACAAACCGGGGGTTCGGTACCCGCCGTCATCGACGAACTCGGCGAACTCGCTCTGGGTGATCGCCGCACGCGCCATCTGGAACGGTGCCACGTCCACGGGATGCGCCCACTTCTCGTTGTCGTAAACGAACGCGTCCGACCTCATCGCACCCAGCAGATACCGTCCCCCACTGAACTTCACGTCCCCCCGCCAGTCGTCCTCGGGCGCGGGGAAGGACGATCCGGCGTCGGTCAGCCCAGGCAGCACCGGCATCGGCAGACCGAGAGTCTGCCGGGTGTGAGTCAGCGCTTCGCTGTGGGTGTCGTGGTGGTGGACCGTGTACCGGGCGAAATGGCGGACCACATCGGTCGAGTCACCCGCCGTCACCTCGTCGGCGACCCGCTGCGCGACCGTGCGCACATAGCGGAACGTCTCGTCCCGGTCCGGCAGAACCAGGCGCCACCGGGTGTCGTGCGGGATCGCCCCCGAGTCATAGATGGCGTCGCCGAAGGACAGGATCGGTGCGTGTCCACACGCCCGGCGCAGCACGAACAACTCCTGGAACCAGGCGATATGACCGATTTCCCAGATCAACGGGTTCACCGTGGGCAAGAGCGGCCCCGTCAGTTGCTCGTCGGGCAGATCGGCGATCAGCTCCAGTACGCGCCGCGCACCGTCGAGCGTCCACGTCGCCAGTTCGTCATCCGAAACATTCACGCGGGCCACGTTAAGGTGCCGAAGCCATCCGGGCGCGTTCTTTGTCAGCACGCCGACACAGCTGATCGTCAGCGGGCGCCCCGGTCCGGGCAGTCACCGCTGCTGCGTCCGCACCTCGTCCGGCAGGTGGGCGACGACCCTGCGTAACGGGAGTGGCAGCCACCGGCCGGGTCGCGCCCAGTTGCCCAGCATCCGTCGGGCCGCAAGAATCCGGCCCTGCCGAATCTGTGGCAGATACAAGCTGTCCACCAGCAGCGCACCCTCGGACCGATCCGTGACCGCGCGCCGAAAAACCCGCCGGTCGTCGGAGTCGATGACGAATCCGTGCGCACGAAGAATCGCGGCGAGACCGTCCTGGGCCTGCGGATTCGGCCACGGCTGAGTACGTATTCCCAGTACCCGCATCACTCGCCACCAGCGAAACAGGCCGCGTGCTATGCCCAGCCTCGAAGGCACCAGTGCCACGAACACGCCGCCGGGGCGCAGTACGCGCTGCACCTCGCCAAGCACAGCATCCAGCGGGGTGAGCACCTGCAACGACATGGCTGAGCACACGGTCGCGATCGTGTCCTCGCCCATCGGCAGGGCGTCCGCACGCGCTCGGACGAGCGGTCCCCTGCCCACGCTCGCGCCGAGGGCGAGCTCTCCTGCCGACGCGTCCACGCCGAACCAGCGAGCCTGCGCGAGCAACGGACGGGTGGGAGCGGAGCCGCAGGCGAGGTCAAGGATCGGCCCTTCTGTGTCCCGCAGTGGCTGTACCAGCCAGCTGTAGGGCGTCGCATGCTTGCCCGCGACCGATCGGGTCAGCACGGCCTCGGTGATTCCAGGCCGTTCGTCGTGGTATCCGGCCAGGTAGGCGGGCCAGTCCGCCGCGTCGGTACGTACCCGGCGGGCCAGCAGAAAGCCGATGCTGGCGACGACGAAGGGCACGGCGTAGTTCACCGCCACCCGGGCCCATGTGCCGGTATCCGCCGTGCCTTCGACGATCACCGTGCCCTGATTCACCAGCGACAGCACGGTGCCGACCACCACGGCCACCGGGACAGCCGTTCGTGCCGTCCGGCCACGGGCCACCAGCAGCAGCGCGTCCCTTGGCAGTTCCCACGAGCAGCGTTCACACATGTCGCCGCCCGCGTGCTTGCAGACCTTGCCCACTACGCCGCGCTCCGATCGATCAGCGGGCCACCAGGACGAGCGGAGACGCTTCGATACCGGTCTTTTCGGACCGCCATCTCCTGTCCAGGCACACAGTCGCCGACAACCCGCCCGCGCATTGTTCCCCTCCGGCCGGATTCACTGTCACAGGTGACGTGGAGCGACGGCCTCGACCACGGAAGGGACGGATGCCGAGATGGGTGTCGTTCCACATCCAGGCATCCGTCCCTTTCAGCCGGAACGGTTCCGGTCCCCTGGCCTACAGCCCCGGCGCGGCGGGGATGTCCAGTTCCGTATGGGCGTAGTGGTTGAAGTAGTTGGTGAAGAGGTTCGTGGCGACGTGGACGAACAGTTCGGCCAGTTGCTCGACGGTCCAGCCTGCGTCCAACGCCTGCTGCCAGGTGCCCTCGTCGACCTCGCCGACCTTTGTGGTGATCTGCCGCGCTACCGCGAGCAGTGCGTCCAACTCGCGGTCGGAGGTCGCCTCACCGGATCGAATGGCCACGGTCTCGTCCAGGGTCCACCCGGCCTGCCTTGCGCCGCCGGTGTGCGCGGACTGGCAGTAAGCGCAGTTGTCGGCGTTACCGACCACGAGTGCGATGGCCTCCTGAGCACGCGCATCGAAGCTGCCGTGTTCGGCGATGGCCTGCTGCAAGCCGGTGTAACCGGCGAGCACCACCGGGGCGTGCGCCATCTCGCCGTGGATGTTTAGCACCTTGCCGAACTTCGCCTCCAGCTGCCGCAGGGTTTCCTGCGATCCCTTGGGAGCGTCATCCACGGAGTGCACGGGTATACGGGGCATCCTCGATCATCCTTTCTCGTTGGTACTCCGGCGTCAACGCCGGCCTGCACCCGCCCGATGGCGCGACTGTCATCGAACGGACAGTGTTGACCAATGCCGGTGCGCCGACCGGCGGCCCTGCCGCGGGTGTGACACGGATGAGCGGGTGTGAAACTGGTTGCCGAGCCCGGAACCGCCGGAGGAACTGCCGGAGTTTGTCCGGTACCTGACACTGTCCGTGCGGTCCGGTCGAGCACTGCGCTGAGATCGTCCCGACCGGACCGGAAGGACCACTGTGACCACCTCCGAACAGCAGACCTCTTCGACTTCGAGTACGCGATCCGACAAGCTGCCCATGTGGCGGATCGGCCTGAGCGGCGGACTGGTCGGCATCCTCTGCTGTGTCGGTCCGACGGTCCTCGCGGTGCTGGGGATCGTCAGTGCTGGCACCGCGTTCGCGTGGGCGACCGATCTCTACGACGGCTATGCCTGGCTGTTCCGTCTAGGTGGGCTGGCAGTGCTGGCGCTGCTGGTGTGGTCGTCCCTGCGGCGGCGTTCGCAGTGTAGTGTGGCAGGAGTACGTCACTGGCGGTGGCGGCTGGCAGGTGTACTCGCTATCGCCGTACTCACCTACGTGGCGCTGTACGCACTCACGACCTGGCTCGGAACCTTCGCCTGACGGTCCGATTCGGACAGCTAGCCGATTTCCCCGAGCACTTCCGTGACAGCGGAGGCGATGCGGTCCGGATGGTCCTCAGGAGTGAAATGTCGTCCGCGCTCGATGCGACTCAGCTCGCATCCGAGGTCCCGGGCCATACGCTCGCCGTAGGACACCTTCTGGAACTGATCCGCGTCGCCCCATACGACGCGGGCCGGAATACCCAGCTCTGGCAGCCGAGGGGCTACCGCCAGGGTGTCGCGGACATCGAGTGCTCGCACCTGGCGCAGGAGGCTGCGGGCGCTACCGTGAGCGGCGTAGTGCCGCCAGTGCGTGCCGATCGACTCCGCCGCCATCGCCTGGTCGTCGTGACCACGCCTGAGCAGGGCCACGAACATCGGGTACATCGCCACGTCGGGCAGCAGCCGGAGGACACTGTCCGCGCGTTGCATCATCCGCACGCTGGGTATGGGCCACGAGTCGTACCCGATCGAGTTCGTCAGGACGATTCCGGCGACGCGATCCGGTTCGCGTACCGCCAGGGTCTGCACCACACCTCCGCCGAGATCATGGCCGACCAGCACGACCCGATCAAGGCCGAGGTGACGCAGCCATTCCAAGAGGTAGTCGGCCTGCCGCGCCACGGAGACATCCCGATCAGCACCGGCGGGAATGCTGCCGCCGTAGCCGACCATCTCCCAGGCCAGTCCGCGTGCGCCGGGCACGAGGGGTATCACGTGCCGCCACAGCTCCGGCGAGGTCGGAATGCCGTGGACGAACACCACGGGTGTTCCTTCCCCCTCCTCGATCCAACGCATCGGCATAGTCCCGACGTGCGAGCTGGCCTCGAACATGCCCGCTCCTTTCCGGTCTCAGGCGCCACCGTAGTCCCGCACCCCATCGGCCGCAGTCCGTAGTGGAGCGACTCGGGATTCGGATGAAACAGCGCCTGCCCGGGACTGTGTCAGTTTTCTGACAGTCCGCCGAATCAGGTGTTTGGCCCGTGGCCACACCGTCGAACCAGTCGGAATCACTCGTTCCGACCGTAATGCGGTGACACGGACTACGGAGTAGATTGAGAGTTCAATCGTTCACGTTCCCGGGAAAGGATTTGGGCATGTCCTCAAGCACGACCGGCGTCGATCTCAGCGGCACCTACGACCTGGACCCCGCGCATTCCAGGATGGGTTTCGTCGCCCGGCACGCGATGGTGACGAAGGTCCGCGGTGCGTTCACCGAGTTCGACGGGCAATTGCATATCGACGGGCAGGATCCGACGAAATCCAGCGGACGGTTACGGATCACGACCACCAGTATCGACACCGGCGTGCAGCAACGCGACGAGCACCTGCGCAGCAACGACTTCTTCGACATGCCCACCTATCCGGAGATCACCTTCGCCAGCACCACCGTCGAGCAGGTCGACGGTGAGAACTACCGGGTTACCGGGGATCTCACGATCAAGGACGTCACCAAGCAGGTCACCCTGGATGTCGAGTACACCGGATCGGCACTCGATCCGATGGGGAACAACCGGATCGGTCTGGAGGCCACGACCACCATCAACCGCAAGGACTGGGGCATCACCTGGAACGCGCCACTGGAAACGGGCGGGGTGCTGGTCAGCGACAAGATCGTCCTGGACATCGACATCTCCGCGATCAAGCGCTCCGACGGCTGATCCGCGCGCGTCCGGACGGGGTGGCCGGAGTACGCGGCCCCGGAGCCAAGTGGAGACGTGGATGACGGACCTGGCCGGACGCCGTGGCTGCTGATCGCGAACTACGAACTCTGTGGCGCACACCGGGTTTCGCCCGCCTGCTGTGGGTACGGGTGGTGTCGCTGACAGCCGACGGGCTGTTCCAGACCAGTCTCGCCAGCGCTGTCTTCTTCAACCCGGAACGGGCTACGACCGCGGCTCAGGCAGCGGCGGGATTCACCGTCCTGCTGCTGCCATACAGCCTCGTCGGGCCGTTCGCCGGACCACTGCTCGACCGCTGGCGACGTACCCGAGTACTGGCGATCTGCAATCTCGTTCGCGCCGCACTTGTGCTTGCGGTCGCGGTGTTGCTCCTGGTCACCGGCCCGAGTGGTCCCGCGTTCTTCCTGACCGCGCTCGCCGCCGTCAGCGCGGGTCGGCTGCACAGCGCCGCGGCCTCGGCTGCCCTGCCTCATGTGGTCGCCGTGGATCGACTGGTGCTGGCGAATTCCGTGTGGACGGTCTCCGGCCTGGCCGGAGGAACCGCGGGAACCGTTCTCGGGCTCGCTGTCCGCCATATCGGGGATGCCGGCAACGGGGCCGCCGGCCTCTCGGCCCTCATCGCGACCGTCGTGTACGTCGCCTCTTCGTCGCTGGCGCTCACCTTCGCCCTGGACCAGCTCGGGCCGAGGCGCGCGGCCGGACCCGCTCCACGCATCCTCGTCGATACCGTGCACCAACTCGTCGACGGGGCACACTACGTGGCGCGACGACGTCCCGCCATGGCCGCGCTCGTGGCCGTCGGCGCGCATCGTTTCCTCTATGGCCTCTCGACCATCGCCACGCTGCTGCTGTACCGGAACTACTTCACCGACGCCGGATTCCTGCGGGCCGGACTCGCCGGGGCCGCCCAGGTCGTCGCCGCCGCAGCGCTCGGCACGCTCCTCGCGGCGATCGTCACCCCGGCGATCACCCGGCGATGGTCCTCGCGCTCCTGGATAGTCGTCCTGTTCGCCCTGGCCGCGGTGGTCCAGGTCGCGCTGGGGCTGCCCTACCGGATGGCCCCGCTGCTCGTCGCGGCCGTACTCCTCGGAGCGGTCGCCCAGGGCAGCAGGATCTGCGTCGAGAGCATCCTGCAAGCCCATATCGCGGACCACGTCCGGGGCAGGGTCTTCTCCTTCTACGACGCGCTGTTCAATGCCACTTTCGTCGCCGCCGCGGCCGCGGCCGCACTGACCCTGCCGGACAGCGGCAAGTCCTATCCCGTCCTCGCGTTCATCGCCGCGGGCTACGCACTGACCGCCGCCGGCTATGCCCTGGCCAGCCGTCGTCAGACCGAATCGCACCCTTCCGCACTTTCCCGGGAAAGTGCGCGAACTGAGTCTAGCCGGCGCCTAACGCGGTTTCTCGGCGACGAGTAGTGCGTAGCCGATCTGGCCGTCCTCGACGGCCTTCCTGGCGAGGGCCGTGTAGCGCAGAACGGCTTCGACGTCGACTCCTGCTTCGGTGAGGCGGGTGGGTGCTGTCATGCGAAGCAGTCGTATCCGAGCGTCGATCTCGTCGATCATCCGGGTGAGTGCGTGGTCGTGATGTTCGGTGTGGATGGTGTGTAGCCCGGCCTGCCGCAAGATCTCGGAGTATTCGTCGAGCGGGCGAGCGTCGGCGATGCATGCCACCCAGGCCGCGAGCGTGGTCAGGTCACCGGGCAGTCCGTCCTCGGCGAGGACGACGTCGGTGATCCCGACCCGGCCGCCGGGACGCAGGACCCGGGCGATCTCGGCAGCGGCGGCGTGCTTGTCGGGAAAGGTGCAGAACGCGCATTCACAGATCACCGCGTCGAACTCGGTGCCGGACAACGGCAGGCGTTCTGCGTCGCCGAGGTGGAACCGGGCCTTTGCGGTCAGGCCCGCGTCGCCGGTCAGCTGACGGGCCCGGTCCACGCTCGCCTGGCCGAGGTCGACGCCGTCGACGATGACGTCGTAGTCGGTGGCGAGCAGGCGGGCAGAGGCTCCTGGCCCGGCTGCCACATCCACCACACGTTGCCCACTGCGCAGCCGCAACCGCTCGGCCATCCGCCGGGTCAGCGACGGGCCACCGGGGTGATAGGACTCGCCGAGCAGTAGCGCTACCGCGTCGTTGCCGTAAGTGGCCGCACAACACGCCTTGATCTCCGCTGGAGTGTTGCTCATGCCCCTTGCCTCACTCGCCGGCAGGCTGCCCATCGCTCATCGCCGTACCCGGTTCGCTCACGGTGCCGATCGCTCACTGCTCCACCGCCGGGCGGCCGACGTTGGTGGCGTCCGGCGCGACGACCGCCGGACGCCCATTGCCACCGCCGTTGCCATTGCCACCGCCGTTGCCAGTGGCGGTATCGGGGGTGCCCACGACCTTCGAGCCGTAGGGTGAATCGACCACGAGGGGCTGGAGTTCGATGGCGTTCGGCACGACTCCGGCGACCTTGACCCCGGACATCTGTTCCCGCACCTGCTCACGATAGCCGACGGAGTTGTAGGCACAGAACGGAATCATCCGCCCGTCCGGGGTGATCTCCTCGACGCAGCACTTCATCAGTTGTTTGACGTTGAGGGTGTACGGGTCCTGGAAATCCTGTACGACGATCATGAATGCGCGGTCGGTCAGATCCGCCAGCGCCGCGGGCAGGTTCACCCCGCAGGCATCGGCACAGTCCAGCGCCTCCGCCGTGATCCGCAACTGTTCCTCGGAGGTCTCCGTGCCCATGAACGCCGACGCGCTCCACAGCTTCTCCAGTGCCTGGCGCACCGCGTAGTCGGGCACCACTCGGTTTGACACGTAGTCCAGGTAGTCCTCCACCCGGATCAGCCGGGGAATCGGGACGACCCCGAAGTCCGGTTCACCAGGGGTGCCCTCGGCGAGCAGATAGGTGATCGAACGACACGTGGGAAAGCAGCAGGGCACCGGGAAGAAGTCGTCCTTGCGGAACCAGTCCGGGCGTTGGTCGGTGATCAGCCTGATCACGTCGGGATTCGTCAGCCGGGTCAGCGGGTCGAACTCCACATGCCTGCCCGAATGCGTGACCGGCTGGAACGACACCGACCGCACCGCGGGATGCGCCAGCCCGAACTCGACGATGTCACCCAGCTCGTGCTCGTTCAACCCACGTTCGACGGCGGCCACCAGCGTCACCGTCAGCCCCACCTCGGCGCAGTTGTCGAGGGCCTGCCGCTTGCGCGCACGCAGGTCCTTGCCCCGGATCTCGCGGTGCGTGCGCTCGTCGAAACCGTCGAACTGCAGATAGATGTTGATCGACTTGCCACCCCGGCCGTTGCGTTCGGCCAACGCGGCCACGAACCGCTTGTCCGTCGCCAGCCGGATCCCGTTGGTGTTGAGGTTGACGTTGCGAATCGGCTTCGCCTGGGCCAGATCGATGAAGTCGAGAATGTGCTTGTGGATGGTCGGTTCCCCACCGGAGAACATCACCACCTCGGCCTCGCCCTCGGACTCCACGAACACGTCCAGCATCCGATCGCACTGCTCCAGCGTGATCGAGTAGCCATCGGGCTGATGCCCGGAATCGGCGAAGCAGATCGGGCAGTCGAGATTGCAGTTCGTGTTGACCTCGATGATCCCCAGACACGCATGTTGCTTGTGCTCCGGGCACAATCCACAGTCCGAAGGGCAGCCGTCCTTCACCTCGGTCTGGAAGGTCAGCGGAATCGTCCCCGGCTTGTTGAACCGCGCGGAATCCAGATACGCCTGCGCGTCGCTGTACACCAGAGCCTCGAACCAGCCGTGCTCGCGGCACCGTTTGCGCAGGTACACCTTCTCGTCACGAATGTTCACCTGAGCGTCGACAACCACCTTGCACACCGGGCAGATGCTCTTGGTGTACTCAAGAAACACCTCGTCCCGATCCTGCTTCTGCTCCGCCACTGGCCGCTCCTGCCTCAAGTCAAGCGATCGGGTTCAGCTTGTACTCCACCAGTGGTGGCGGTCCCTCGCAGCCCCAGTGTCAGCAGACCGACACTGTGCAGGGCCGGGCCGAGGTGCCGGCTAAACGACCGGCGTCACCGCGGGCACTTCGCTTTGGCGGGTCATGGTGTCGCTGTGCTCGTCTCGATGACGACCTCGGAACGTAGTGTCCGGTGTACCGGGCATTTGTCGGCGATGTCGAGCAATCGCTGTCGCTGGTCCGCGTCGAGGTCACCCTCGAGGTGGATGATCCGGTCGATCCGGTCCACCCTGCCGGTCCTGGTCCCACACTCCGCGCAGTCCTCGGCATGACCACGCGAGTGCCGCAGGGACACCCGCACCCGGTCCAACGGCCAGTTCTTACGCTGGGCGTACATCCGCACCGTCATCGACGTGCAGGCACCGAGCGCGGCCAGCAGAAGGTCGTAGGGCGAGGGACCACTGTCGGCCCCGACCGGTTCCGGCTCGTCGGCGACCAGCACATGTGAGCCCGCCGTGATGTGCTGCCCGAACGGGCCGGCACCGCTGTCGGAGACCACCACACGACCCTCCTCCCGGTGGTGCACCCGGGCGGTGTCGGCGTCGAAGGCATACCGGCTGGCCCACGCCGCGAGGACGGTGGCGACATAGGTGGCATCCCCGCGGTCGGTGAGCAGGTGATCGGCGCCGGGAACCGCGACGAAGGACTTGGGATGGCGGGCGGTGTCGAAGATGCGCCGGGCGTTGTCCACCCCCACGGTGTCGTCGGTGGGCGAATGCAGCACCAGCAGCGCCGCGTCCAGTGTCGCGATGCGATCGGCCTGCGGCTGGGTCGCGGTGTCGTCGAGGAACTCCCTGCGCAGGCGGAACGTGCGGCCCGCCAGGCATACCTCGGCCTCGCCGTGCCGTTCGATCTCCGCCCTGCTGTCACCGAGCAGATGCGTGACATGATCAGGGCTGGCCGGAGCGGCGATGGTCGCCACCGCCCGCACCTCGGGAATCCGATGCGTCGCGGCGAGGACCGCCGCCCCACCGAGCGAATGTCCGATCAGGACCGCGGGCGGCGCGAAATGGTCACGAAGATAGTCCGCCGCGTGCACCAGATCGGTGATGTTGGCACTGAAATCGGTATTCGCGAACTCCCCACCCGACTGCCCCAGACCGGTGAAATCGAAACGCAACACCGCGATCCCGAACTCCGTCAACGCCCGAGAGATCCTGGCCGTGGCGAAGCCGTCCTTGCTGCAGGTGAAACAATGAGCGAACAACGCATACGCCCGCGGCTCCGTATCCGGAAGGTCCAACCGCGCCGCGAGACGCACACCCCCCGACCCCGGAAAGTCGATCTTCCTGCTCCGCATCGCCGCCAGCTCCATTCCTATGCCGTTCGGAAGGCCCCAGACCGGTAACCCACACAGAGACCAACCACACGCCACACACAGACATCCACGACTGTCACGAAGCAGACAATTGTCGAGGTAATCGCGAGCAGCCATCCGCCAAAACCCCTTGCCGGGTGCTCCCTCGTCGACCGGTGATGTCACCTCGCTGACACTCTCCATTCTTTACCGGTGGGCCGCTGTTGGAATGGCCACACAGCAGCGAGGAGGCCGAGATGCTACGAGCGGTATGGCACGGGATTGTCATCGCGGAGACGCCACGGACGGTCCGGATCGAAGGGAATCACTATTTTCCACCGGAATCGGTGGACAAGAAGTACTTCGTGGCGAGCAAGAGCAGAACTCTCTGCCCCTGGAAGGGTGTCGCCAACTACTACGACCTGAAATCCGGGCAGCGGACCAGCTCCAATGGCGCCTGGTACTACCCGCACCCCAGCCCCATTGCCCGCCGGATCAAGAACCACATCGCCTTCTACGATGAGGTGCGAATCGACGGTGAGCGCGAACCCGGTCCCGAGAACGGGAACGGGTTACGTGGAGCACTCAGCAAGCTGTTCGGCCGTAACGAGGCGCCGTGACCGACGGAGGAGATGTCATGAGCACGGAATCGACCGGGGCGGCGGACCTTGGTGAAACGACCGCGATCGAGTTCTACTTTCGGCCGGGGTGCCCGTTCTGCAGCGCGCTCCGGCGTCCACTGCGACGCAACGGCCTTCCCGCGCGGGAGATCAATATCTGGGACGATCCGGCAGCCGCCGCGAGGGTGCGCTCGGTCGCGAACGGCAACGAGACCGTGCCCACTGTGTTCATCGGCAAGCACGCACTGGTCAACCCCAGCTACCGCGAACTCGATGCAGCGGTCCGCAAATACGCACCCGAGCTACTCGAACAGACAGAACCGGCCGAATCCCGGCCGAAACGGGCGCTGTGGCCGTTCCGCCGTAGAAGCTGAACTGTTTCCCGGCCATCTGGGTCACTTCGCTGACACTTCGGCTTACCCCGGACGTCCGGGTCTGCTCGACTCACCGGCAACCCCTTACCCCGAAGGAGATGCCGGTGAAGGCTTACGTCCGTACTCTCGGCCTGGCTCTCGCCACGGCCGCGGTGGTCGCCAGTTGTGGCACGAACCCCGGCGGAGGTGAACAGACCGGTACGTCTGCGGTCAGCGGCGAACAACGCCCGGCTTCGGACAACGCCTCGGTGGCGGAGGAACTGCGGTTCACCGCTAAGACCATCGAAGGGGCGGAGTTCTCCGGCGAGAGCCTGGCCGGAAAGCCCGCCGTGCTCTGGTTCTGGGCACCCTGGTGCCCGGTGTGTCAGCGCGAGGCGCCGGACGTGGCCGAGGCGGCCCGGACGCATCAGGACATCTCCTTCGTCGGGGTCGCGGCGCAGGACGAGGTGCCGGCCATGCGTGAGTTCGCCGACACCTACAAGATCGGCTCGTTTACCAACCTGGCCGATACCGAAGCGGCGGTCTGGCAACGGTTCGGGATCACCGCCCAGCCCGCGTTCGCGTTCATCAGCGCCGACGGCGCCGTCGAGGTGGTCAAGGGCACGCTGTCCGCGGAGGACCTCACTGCCCGCCTGCGGCAGTTGACGGACCAGTAAACAGCAGTGGATACCGAAACGCTGGGCTTCGCACTCGCCGCCGGCCTGGTCGCCGCGCTCAACCCGTGTGGCTTCGCGATGCTGCCGAGCTACCTGACCCTGGTGGTGCTGGGCAACGGTGAACAACGAAACCGTTCGGCCGCCGTGCTGCGTGCGCTGGTCGCCACTGCCGCGATGGCCGCGGGGTTCCTCGTGGTGTTCGCCGTATTCGGGTTGATCGTTGCTCCACTGGCCAGTGAGGTACAGCGATATCTGCCGATCATCACCATCGTCATCGGTGTCGCGCTGATCGCGCTCGGAGCCTGGATGCTCTCCGGCCGGGAGATCACCCTGCTGCTTCCCAAGTCCGGAAAGGGCGCACCGACCGAGCGGCTCGGCTCGATGTTCGGATATGGCCTGGCTTACGCGATCGCGTCACTGTCCTGCACCATCGGACCGTTCCTTGCCGTCACCGCCGCGACGTTCCGCGGCGGTTCCGTGCTCGAGGGCGTGTTCGCCTACCTCGCCTATGGCATCGGCATGACCGTCGTCGTCGGCGTACTCGCCACAGCCATCGCGTTGGCAGGTGCCGCCGTCACCGCCCGTGCGCGACGAGTCCTGCCCTACGTGAACAGGGCGGGAGGTTTCCTGCTCGTCATCGTCGGCCTCTACGTGGGCTACTACGGGATCTACGAGACCCGGCTCTATCTCGGCGAGGGCGACGCCGCCGACCCGGTTGTCGAGGCGGCCGGAGCGATCCAGCAGACCCTGGCACGATGGGTCGACACGGTTGGCGTTCTCCCGTTGGTGCTGGCACTCGTGGCGATTGTGCTCGGCGCCGTCGCGATCAGCCGGCGCAGGGCGCGCAGGGCACGCAGGACCGCTACGCCCGCACGGAACTGACATGTTCGGCCCTGCGCCCGCCGTCAATGGTCGTTCTGGCTGACCAGCACCGCATTCCGGATCCGGTCGCTCTTCTCGCCTACCGCCCTATGGCCGGTGCTGACCAGGCCGGCGCAGGACTGCGCGGATGGCGAGCACGGCCTGCAGCAGGGCCGCCGGACGAAGCAGGATCGGCCGTGGAGCATCCACCATCCGCCCGCGGCCCACGCTGACGCCGGTCACCGTGAGCACCGGTGCCGCCCAGGCGAGCAACGCCACGGCCCGCAGTCGCCGGCTCGGCTCGTGCCGGACCGCGACCCAGGACCAGAACGCGGCGTCGGCCAGTGAGTCGGCGGCAGCTCCGAAAGGTGACGTGTCCTCCAGCGCGCGGGCGAGACGCCCATCGGCGATGTCGGTGGCCAGCGCGAGCGCAGGCACCCACCGTCCCGCGGCGAATACAGGCAGGTTGGCCCGAACCAGTGTCAGCACGGTCGCGTAACCGATCGAGCGGCGGTGCTCCAGCAGGCCAAGGTGGCTGGCTGCCAGCAGCCAGCTGACCAGGGGCCACCGCCGCCTGCCCCGGCCGGCGCTCGCCACGAACAGCAGGTGCAGCGCGGTGAGCTCGGCCAGCGCGCGCTGATGCGACCGGGCCTGACCCACTGATCTCAGGCCGGCGTGGGCCAGCAGTCGGCCCCAGGCCCGGGGCCGCCACCGTCCGGCGCGTACCTCGGTCAGCAACTGATCGGTCGCCGCGCGACTGTCCGGTTCGTCAACCAGCCGCCGGACCGCAGGCTTCACCCGGCCTCCAACGATGCCTCCGTAGTCGGACCCGTCCACCGCACTGGGTGGCCGCTGGACCTTGAACGTCGTTGCCCATGAACCATTCGGCGACCAGCCCTCCGTGCCCGCGAGGCGGCGCGGCTCGGCGTCAGCCGGCGAACCGTTGCGCTGACAGGGTCAGCAACTCGTCGACCGACCATTGATCAGCGGCATGCGCCCCGTACTTTCGAGCGACGATCCTGCCCTGGGGATCAATCAAGAAGTCAGCGGGTAAACCCAGATGCTCATCCCGGCCGATGGTGCCACGGAGGGAACGGGCAGCGGCGACACCTCGGCCGAACGCCAGCCATGACCGGGGATGCAGGATCGACCGGAACGACGACTCCACGCCGAACTCGATGTACAACCGTTTGCGGGGATCCGCCACCGCGGCGAACGGGAGCTCCGCCTGGTACTGCCGCATCGTTTGAACGTCGGAATGGAACACGACGAGTTCGCTGATCCCTGCCGCGGTGATCTCCTCGTATCTCTGGGCCACCGACCGGAGATGGACATTGCAGATCGGGCAACCGGAGAACCGGCGGAACTGCAGGTGCGTCAGCGACCCTGGATCAGGCAGGCGCACACTGTCGCCATGAATGGTGGCCAGCTCCCGTGACACCACCGCGTCGCCGATACCGAGCCTGGCACCAACTCGGCCGTTCATGCCGTGCCCGGCAGGTCGATAATGGCCAACTGCTGCGACGCCACCGGCTGCTCCCCTGCTTTCGCTCGATCGTGCTTGTCCGAGATTTCACCAGGACGCTCGCCGATTCGCAGTACGACTGTCAGCCTCCCGACATTCAGCGATCTTCGACCGGCCAAAGTGAAGGTCTCGGCCGCGGCATACGAGCGCTTCGCATCAGGGCCCATCGGCGTGGCCGGCCCGCTCCAACAGGGCACCGAACTCGGCGACGCCACTGGCGAGGGCCTGGTCCTGATCCAGCAGGAAGCCGGATACCTCAGGATTTCGGGTGACCCAGTCACGGGCGGCATCGGATGAGGTGAAGAAGTTGATGTGCCCGCAGGTGCGGTCCACCGAAGGGCCGCAGGCATCGCCGGTACCGCCCGCGAAGACCACCGCGGTTTCGGGGTCCCAGCGCGCGGAGTCGCGGTCGACGCGGACACTCACGGCGCGGTCTGTGTCGGGCTCGGTGCTGGTGACGGTGACCGGCACGTCGAGCATGGCGGAGATCCCGAGGGCATCGACGGCACACATGGCGTACACCTCCGCGCCGCCGTCCCGGATGATCCGGTGCCTGGTCGGGATCGGCGAGAACGGGTACGCGGCACGGATTTCGCCGTTCTCGCCGAGGGCGACGAGGTCACATTCCGTCAGTTCGCCCAGAGCGGCGGCGGGATCGATACCCGCGCTGTCCGCCCTCCGCTCCCATTCCGCACGCATCGGCGCGCGGCCGGTCTCGGCGAACGAGTTCAGCACCATATGGTGCAGCCGTCGTGCCGGGTGAGTGAGCACGGTAGCGGCACGGCCCTTGTTCAGACTCAGATCAGGCAGCTCGGTCATCGCGACTCCTTCTCTCGTGGTGCGGGCGTATCAGTCTTTCGCTGGCTCAGGCTCCGGAGGTGATGCGCATGCAGGCCGCAAGGGCGGCGGCATTGTCCGCGGCCAGAGATCGTGCCTGCAGCACGAGATCCGCCACCCGTGGATCGGTCACCGAGTAGTAGGCGAACCTGCCCTGTCGGCGCACCTGTACGTATCCGCAATCCGCCAGGCAGGCCAGGTGGGTGGACACGCGTCCCTGCGACAGCCCGACGTGGGCCACGCACTCGGTGACGCTGTGCTCGGAGTTCAGCAGGAACTCCAGCAGCCGCAGACGCGCCGGGTCCCCCAGTGCACGGAAGAACTTGGCCATCAACTCCACGCCGTTGGCCTCGGCGGGCAGCAGCGCCGCCGTGGGCTCAGGTACCGCAGCCATAAGCTCGCGTCCTCACATCCTGTATACGACGTATGCGGATATCAAAATATTACGCTAGCATCGTCGTATCCGCTAGACCGAATGCGTTGGCGGTGGCCAAGGAACCGTGGAGAGGGGCACCGGCATGCGATACGACCTGGCGATCATCGGCTCGGGCGGAGGCGCGTTCGCCGCCGCGATCGCGGCTCGCAACAAGGGCCGCACGGTGGTGATGATCGAACGCGGCACCGTGGGCGGCACCTGTGTGAACACTGGATGCGTGCCGTCGAAGGCGCTGCTGGCTGCCGCCGAGGCGCGCCATGTCAGCCTGCACGAGCGGTTCCCAGGCATCGGTGCCGGCATCGGTGTCACCCCGGACGGCGCCGACCTTCCCCAGCTCGTCGAGGCCAAGCGTGAACTGGTGGATTCGCTGCGGGCGGAGAAGTACACCGACCTGGCCGCCGAATACGGCTGGGACATCCTCGAAGGCAACGCCACCTTCGACACCGACGAAAACTCCGGCCCGCTGCTCCGAGTCGACCTCGCGACCGGCGCCGTGCGGACGGTGACAGCCGAGCACTTTCTCATCGCCACCGGATCCACCCCGTGGACACCCGCGATCGACGGGCTCGGCGCGGCCGGCTATCTGACTTCCACGAGCGCGATGGAACTCGACACCCTGCCCGCTTCGATGGTCGTGATCGGGGGCAACGCGATCGGCCTGGAACAGGCGCAGCTGTGGAACCGGCTCGGGGTCCAGGTAACCGTTGTGGAAGCGCTGGATCGGCTGGCTCCGTTCGAGGAGCCCGAGGTTTCCGAGTCCATTGCGGACGCATTCACCCGCGAAGGCATCGGCGTGGTCACCGCCGCCACTGTCACGCGCATCGATCGGGACGACACCGGCTACCAGGTCACGCTCGTCGGTGCCGACAGTGGCCCCGGCCTGCTACGGTCCGAACAGTTGCTGCTCGCCACGGGCCGTCACCCGGTCACCACCGGACTGAACCTCGAGGCCGTCGGTGTCAAGACCGGGCAACGCGGCGAGGTGGTCACCGACGAGCACCTGCGCACCGACAATCCCCGGATCTGGGCCGCCGGCGATGTCACCGGACACCCGCAGTTCGTCTACGTCGCCGGTGCCCACGGCACCCTCGTCGCCGACAACGCCTTCGATGATGCTGGCCGGACCCTGGACTACCACCACCTGCCGCGAGTGACCTTCACCAGCCCCGCCATCGCCTCGGCAGGATTGACCGAAGCCCAGGCCGTCGAGCAGGGCCACGTCTGCGAGAGCAGAGTCCTGCCGCTTCAGTACGTGCCCCGCGCACTGGTCAACCGCGACACCCTCGGGATGATCAAACTCGTGGCTGATCGCGACACCGGCAGGCTACTCGGCGCGCACGTGGTCGCCGAAGGCGGCGGAGACGTCATCGCCACCGCCGTCTACGCCCTGGGCAACGAGATGACCGTGCGGCAGATGGCCGACCTGTGGTGCCCCTACCTGACCATGGCAGAAGGCCTCAAACTCGCCGCGCAGACCTTTTCCCGGGACGTGTCCAAACTGTCCTGCTGTGCCTCCTGAGCGCCGAGTTCCTGGGTCCCTGGGCCCCTGGGTCCCGGCGGCCGGCAATCAAGCCACCGGCGCCTCCGTCGCGCGGTCGTCCATCCTCGCCGTCTCGGTGTCATCGACAGCGAGACCGCTGGTCGGCTCCTTGGTGAAGGCCAGGAAGTGCGAAAGCGGTCCGTCGTGGGTCAGGTGTAGCTCGTGCATGGCCCTGGTGCAGGCGATGTAGAGCATGCCCCTGTCCATTTCGTTGGCGTAGTTCGCGTCATTCACGTGTGGGACGATCACCGAGTCGAACTCGAGCCCTTTGGAGATGTGCGCTGAGGTGACGATGACTCCCGCGGCGAACGCTGTGCTGTCGTAGTCGAGGAAGGCCAGTTCGACACCGGCGTCGGACAAGGCGCGGTAGAGCGCTTCCGCCTGGCCGACGGTCTTGCAGATGATGCCGAGGGAGCGGTGGTCGCCGCGGGAATGCCGTTCGATGAGGCCCTGGATCTGTGTCTCCTGCTCCCGTTGTTCGGTGCAGGCGATGATCCGGGGTGGCAGTCCGTGGCGCGCGATCGGGACGAGCTTGTCGTTCCTGGAGATGTTCTGGGCGAACTCGGTGATCTCGGCGGTGGATCGGTAGCTCTTGCACAACTCCAGTGAGTCGGCCTCGGGAAAGATGCTCTGGATCGTCGACAGGGACGAGGAGCTGAACGGGTTCACCGACTGGTTGGCGTCGCCCAGGATCGTCATCTTGCAGGAGAAGAGTTCGCGCAGCACCGCGTACTGGACAGGGGTGTAGTCCTGCATCTCATCGACCAGGAGATGACGGATGTGGCCATAGTTCTCCTGCCGGGCCGTTCTGATCATGGTGTAGATCAGCGGGAACACATCCGCGTACTCGATCTTCTTCCGGCCGAGCGGCTGGAACAGCCCGCGGCGGGCGGGATCGGAGTAGAACGCCTTGTAGATGGCGAACGCGTCCTTGTAGGCGAACATGGCGCGGACCTGTTTGCGGACGCTGGTGGTGTCGGCGGCCGACCATTTGCCACCTCTGTCCCGCGTCTTGTTCTTCAGCAGGTGCACAGCGGTGTTGGCCACATGGTCCAGTCGCGTGAAGACCGGCAGCGCCCGGGACTCCTCGAACGCGTCCGCGACCCAGTCAGCGGAGAGCCGTTGGGTCTTTCGCTCGATCTCTCCTGGAACGAATTCCTCGTCCGCGCGCGAGGTGATCCACGCGTCGAGGTCAGTGACGAACTCGGGCGTCGCCTTGTAGCGCATGCGCTCGGCCGCCGCCTCGTCGACGTGGTCGAGCAGCTTGACCACCTGTTCGCTGAACGTCTCGTATTCGGTGACCTTGGCCAGGAACCTGCCGGCGATCCTGTCGAAGTCGATCTCCGCGACCTGCTCCTCCCCCAGTTCGGGCAGCACGTCGGCGATGTAGTCCCCGAACACCCTGTTCGGCGACAGGATCATCACGTTGTCCGACGAGAGGGTGTCCTTGAACCGGTAGAGCAGGAACGCCACCCGGTGCAGCGCGATCGACGTCTTCCCCGAACCGGCCACACCCTGCAGGATCAGTACCCGCGCGGTTTCGTTGCGGATGACGGCGTTCTGCTCTCGCTGGATGGTCGCGACGATGTTCTTCATCCTGTCATCGGCGGACTCACTCAGCTCCCGCTGCAGGACCTCGTCGCCGATGTTGAGGGCACTGTCGAACATGTACTTCAGGCGCCCATCCTGGATCTTGTACTGGCGCTTACCGGTGATCTCACCAAAGGTAGTGCCCTTCGGAGTGCCGAAGAACGCCTCTCCTGTCTCGAAGTCGTAGTAGAGACTGGAAACAGGAGCACGCCAATCGTGGATCACGATCTCCTGCGTCTCCGGATCCGAGAAATTGTGCACCCCGATATAGAAGGCACCGCCCACCGCGTGGCCATTCCCACGGAAGTCGACACGCCCGAAATACGGCGACTCCAGCAACCGCTCGACCCGCTTGCGCAACATCACCGCATGCTCGGCCAGACGCACTGACATATCGACTTCACCACGGTAATTGGCCTTCTCGGCGAAATCCATATCCCGCAGGTTCGTCCACAGGTGCCGCTTACGCTCCTCGATGCTGCGCACGGAGCCGTCGATATCGCCGGTCAAACGCTCCAGTTCCGCTCCCAGCAACTCCAGCGTCTCCGCCAGATACCGGCGCTCGCGTTCTTCATCTCGTGCCTGCGCGCCCGTCAACGCCACCTCCGGCCATCACAAGTCTACCCTCACGTTAGGGTAGGGTACTTGGTGCGGAGCTGGAGTTCACCGGTGGGCGGACCCGCCCACCGGGCTAGCTAGTTCGCTCGTCCTCGCCCTCCCACGCTGCCGATGGCCTGGAACAACAGCGACGGCCGGGTGCCGACGGAGTTGACGAAGATCGTGGTGACCGACGCGGCCATCGCGATCATCGCCCACACCGGATGGACCAGGCCGGTGGTGGCGAGCGGAACACCGATGCCGTTGAAGGTGAACGCCAGCACCACATTGGTGCGGGTACGGCGGTAGGACCGGTCGCTGATCCGCCGGGCGTCGAGCACGGCGGTGACCTCATCGCGCAGCAGCACGATGTCCGCGGATTCGACAGCGATGTCCGTGCCGCCCCCGGCGGCGATGCCGACATCGGCCTGCATCAGGGCGGGGGCGTCGTTGATGCCGTCACCGACCATGGCCACCCTGACGCTGTTGGTCTGCAGTTCGCGCACGATCTCGGCCTTGGCCGCCGGCCGCACTGCGGCCCGCACTCGCGTGATGCCGAGTTGGCCGGCCACCCGGCGGGCCGCGCGCTCGTTGTCCCCGGTCACCAGTACCGGCTCCATCCCGGCGTCCCGCATGCGGGCGACCGCCTCGACGGCGTCGCCGCGCAGCTCGTCGCCGAGCGCGATCACCCCCTGGGCCACGGCGTCGACGGCGACGACGATCACGGTGTGCCCGGCGGCCTGCGACCGATCGATCCACCCGGTGAAGGCCGCGAGATCGACACCGGTGTCCGCGAGGAAGCCGGGCTGGCCGACCAGTACCGTCTGCCCGCCGAGGGTGGCGCGGACACCGGCGCCGGTGACCGAGACGAACTCGTCGGCCTCGGGCACCGTCAGCCCGCGCTCGCGTGCGGCGGCCATCACGGCACGGGCGAGCGGGTGCTCTGAGGGGTTCTCCGCACCGGCGGCCAACGCCAGCAACGCATCGGTGTCGCCGTCACGGGCCTCGATTCCACGAACGGCCGGGCGCCCCTGGGTGAGCGTGCCGGTCTTGTCCAGCACGATGCTTCGCACGAGCCGGAAAGTCTGGAACGCTTCGCCGGTGCGCATCACGATCCCGCGGTCGGCGGCGGCGCCGGTGCCGCGCACGATCGCCAGCGGTGCGGCGATGCCCACTGCGCAGGGATAGCCCATCACCAACACCGACAGCGCGGCGAACACTGCCCTGCGCACGTCCGGTTCCCCTGCCAGTGCCCAACCGCCCGCCAGCCAGGCGAGCAGGGCAACCGCGGAGATGGCCAGCACCGTGGGGGTGTAGACCCGCAGCACCCGGTCGACCAGGTGCAGGATGCCGGGCTTGAGTGCGCGGGCGTCCTCCACATGCCGCACGACCTGGGCCAGGAAACCTTCCTGGTGGTTCGCGGTGACCTCGATCAGCAGACTGCCGGTGCCATTGATCGACCCACCGATCACCTCGTCACCAGGGCCCGTCTCGATGGGCACCGGCTCACCGGTCACCAATGCCAGGTCGATCGCGGAGGACCCCGACCGGATCCGCCCGTCCAGCGGGACGCGCTCGCCGGGCCGCACCCGCACCAACTGCCCGATGACCACGTCCTCGACCGGTACCTCGGACACGCCGCGATCCCCGACGAGACGAACCAGGTCGGGTTGCAGGTCGAGCAGCTTCTTGACCGACTGGCTGGAGCGGGTCTTGACCAGAAGCGACAGCCATTCGGAGAAGATGTGGTAGTTCGCCACCAGCACCGAAACGGCGAAGAACGCCGCCGTCGGAAACCCCGGCAGGACACCGCTCAGGCCGATGACACCGCCTGCGATTCCGGCGAATGCCCCGATCTCCAGCAGGACGTGCTGATTGAGAATGCCGCGACGGGCGGACTGGTATGCCATCCGCAGGATGTGCGGGGCCACCACGAGCACCACCCCGACCGCCAGCGTTCCCGCCAGCCATCCGATCAGCGGCTCGGTCAGCACCTCGCCCGCGCGTAGCACCAGTGCCACCACGGCAGGCGTCACCATGGCCACGGCACCACCGAAGGCTCGTGCGGTTCCGGCCGAACGGAGCAGCGCGAATGACACCGGCACCATCAGTGCCACCACCGACGCGGGCACCAGCACCGACCAGATCCCGGTGACCGTGGCGATGAGCCCGATAGCCGTCAGGCTCGCCGCGATCGCCGCCAGCAGGCGGCTGCCCTCCCGAACGAGATCGCGCTCCTCATCCTCGAACGGGCGCAGCTTGCGGGGGTCATAGACCTCGTAGCCGATGTCGCGCAGCGTCTCGAGGATCTGCTCCGGCGAGACACGCCGGGGGTCGTAGTCCACCAGGGCCTGTTCGTGAGTCAGGCTCACCGCCACCGTGACCACGCCGTCCATCCGGCCGAGTGCCTTCTCGATCGTGCCCGTACACAATGAGCAGTGCAGGCCCGCGATCCGCGCCCGGATTCGCTCGTGCCCAGGCGTCGCACTTGGCTCCGACGCCCACAACCGCGGGCGCTGCTCGGTCACCGGGCTCATCGCGGCGTCTGCTCGGTGACGCGGAAACCGGCGGCCTCGATCCGCTGCACCGTCACGTCACGACTGGCCGCGGAGTTGGCGCGCACCTCGACCCGCCCAGAGGTGTGATCTGCAGTGACGCCGGTGACGTCATCGATGCGGCGCAGCACGCTGCCGATCCGTCGTTCGCACCCCGTGCACGACATCCCCTCGACCTGCAAGACCCACGATTCCATCACGGGCTCCTCTACGTCTCTGAACTGCTCTTTCTCTCGCTGACCTCACGCTAGAACCTTGACCGAGGGGTAAGGTCAAGCCGGGAGTACCCGGGAAGGGAGACCGCGTGATGGAGATGACCGTCGGCACCGCCGCGGAGACGGCCGGGGTCAGTGCGAAGGCGGTGCGGTTGTGGGAGTCAAAGGGCCTGCTGCCGCCCGCCCGGCGCACCGAAGCCGGATATCGCACGTTCACCGACGACGATGTGGACGTACTGCGGTTCATCCGCCAGGCCAAAGCACTGGATCTCACCCTGAACGAGATCAAGGACATCCTGGATCTGCAGCGCTGCGGCGCCACCCCCTGTGGGCGCGTCACCGACCTGCTCGACGCCCACATCGGCGAGATCGACCGCAAACTCTCCGACCTGCGCGCGATGCGCCGCACCCTGACCGCCGCCCGGCGCGCCGCCCGCGACAGCCAACGCCGCGGCGAGGACGCCGTCGTCTGCCGCATCATCGAAACCGCGGACACCGCCTGATCCCAGCGGTAACCAGGATGCCGGAACATTGACGGTCCACAATGCACGGCAGAAGACCGTGGCACCGGGGTCGTCACAGCCCCGGTTCCTCACGAAAGTACCGTTAGACTGCCGGATGCCGTCACACGTTCGCCGCCCACGAAGGAGCACCGATGGATCCCAAGGTCGTCGAGGACCCCGCCGCCCGGCGGTTCCAGATCTATGCCGACGACGAGCTGGCCGGATTCGTCGAGTACCACCTGTACGCCGACGAGATCGCCTTCCTGCACACCGAGATCGACTCCCGGTTCGAAGGTCGCGGCCTGGGCGGCAAGCTCGCCCGCCACGCGCTCGACGACGCACGGGCAAAAGGTCGCTCGGTACTCCCCTACTGCCCGTTCATCCGTGGCTGGATCAGCAAGCATCCCGACTACATCGACCTGGTACCCGCGGACAAGCGAGACCGCTTCGACCTGTAGGCGCGACCATGCGCGCGTCAGGGGCGGGGGATGTTGCGCAGGTTCGCTCGGGCCAGATCGACCATTCTGCCCACTCCCCCGGTGAGCACGACCTTGCTGGCGGCCAGCGCGAAGCCGCGAACCTGGGCGGCACTGATGTGCGGCGGGACCGACAGCGCGTTGGGATCGGTCACCACGTCGACCAACGCCGGACCATCGTGGTCGAGCGCCTCCTCGAGTGTGTCGCGCAGCCGCTTCGGATCTGTCACGCGCGCGCTGTGGATGCCGGCTCCCTTCGCGATGGTGGCGAAGTCGACCGAACGGTGATCCGTCTGATAGTCGGGCAGCCCGTCGACGAGCATCTCCAGCTTCACCATGCCCAGTGACGAGTTGTTGAACGTGATGATCTTGACCGGCAGATCGTGCAACGCGACCGTGAGCAGCTCACCCATCAGCATGCCGAGTCCGCCGTCTCCGGACATCGAGACGACCTGCCTGCCTGGGTAGGCGAACTGTGCGCCGATCGCATGTGGCAGCGCGTTCGCCATGCTGCCGTGCAGAAATGATCCGATCACTCGCCGACGGCCGTTGGGGGTGAGATACCTGGCCGCCCAGACATTGCACATCCCGGTGTCCACGGTGAAGATCGCGTCGTCGGCGGCGAGTTCGTCCAGGACGTCGGCGGCGAACTCGGGGTGGATGGGCACATGCTTGTCCACGTCGCGGGTGTAGGCCTCGACAACCTGCTCCAGCGACTTGCAGTGTTCACGCAGCATCCGGCCCAGGAAGATACGGTCCGGCTTGGCCCGCACCAACGGCAGAACCGCACGCAGCGTCTCGCGCACATCGCCGTGCACGGCCAGCTCGAGCGGGGTGCGCCTGCCGAGGTGGGTCGCGTCGTGGTCAACCTGAACCGTGCGGGTCTGCGGCAGGAACGAATCGTAGGGAAAGTCGGTACCGAGCAGTACCAGCAGATCCGCTTCTTGCATCGCCCGGTAGCACGCGCCGTATCCCAGTAGGCCGCTCATCCCGACGTCGTACGGGTTGTCGAACTGGATCCACTCCTTGCCACGCAAACTGTGCCCGACCGGCGCGGCCACCTTGCCGGCGAGTTCCATCACCTCGGCATGCGCGTCGCGAACCCCGGCGCCACAGAACAACGTCACCGTGCTGGCCTGGTTGATCGCTTCAGCCAGGCCGGCGACCTGGGAGCCGGGCGGCACGGTGGTCGCGCGCTCGGTCATCGGGCCACCGTCTCCGGTCGCAGCGGAGGCCTCGAGATGGGCGACGTCACCCGGCAGTACCAGCACCGAAACCTCGTCGCGGGCCAGCGAATGCTGGATGGCGGTGCGCAGCACGCGTGGCATCTGCGCCGGTTGACTGATCATCTCGCAGTACCCGCTGCAGTCGACGAACAGCCGTTCGGGATGAGTCTCCTGGAAGAACCCGGTGCCGATCTGACTGGACGGAATGTGTGATGCGAGCGCCAGCACCGGCGCACCGGTTCGATGGGCGTCGTACAACCCTTGGACCAGATGCGTGTTGCCCGGTCCGCAGCTACCCGCACAGACGGCGAGTCGCCCGGTCAGTTGCGCCTCGGCAGCGGCGGCGAACGCCCCCGCCTCCTCGTTGTGCACATGGATCCACTCGATCCCCGGTGTTCGGCGAATCGCGTCCACGATCGGGTTCAGGCTGTCCCCCACGACACCGTAGATGCGCTGCACCCCGGCCTGAACCAGGACCTGCACGAACTGGTCGGCAACGTTGAGCCTGGCCATGTCGACACCCTCGATTCACTCGCGCCGCGCCCTCGCCATCGAAGTCCGGGAAAAAATTCTCGGCCAAGATGTCGAAATCCCGGATACGGCTCCGTCCTCGGACTGAACACGGCCACAATGGGCCGTACTCACCTAGGAGAACATGATGGCCAAATACCTGCTGCTCAAGCACTACCGTGGCGCGCCGGCCCCGGTGAACAACGTGGCGATGGACCAGTGGACGCCGGAAGAGGTTTCGGCCCACATGCGGTACATGCAGGACTTCGCCACCCGACTCGAGGGCACCGGCGAGTTCGTCGACGGTCAGGCGCTGTCCCCTGAGGGCACCTTCGTCCGCTACGACGGCGAGGGACGACCGCCGATCACCGACGGCCCGTTCGCGGAGACCAAGGACCTGATCGCCGGCTGGATGGTCATCGACGTCGAGACCTACGAGCGCGCGCTCGAGCTGGCAGGCGAGCTGTCCGCGGCTCCGGGTGCCGGCGGCAAGCCGATCCACGAGTGGCTCGAGGTGCGCCCGTTCCTGACCGCGCCCCCGACCATCACGGAGTGACGCAAGGTGGACGAGGCGCTGCTGCGGACCCTCACCCCCACCGTGATCGGCGTCCTCGTCCGCCGCGGAGCTGACTTCGCGGCGGCCGAGGACGCCGTCCAGGACGCACTGGTCGAGGCGGTGCGCAAGTGGCAGGCCAACCCGTCGGCGAGCTCTTCGAGCGGGGAACGTCCCATGCGGGACCCCAAGGGCTGGCTGATCACCGTGGCCTGGCACAAGTTCCTCGACGCCGCCCGCGCCGACAACTCACGGCAGCAGCGCGAGATACGCCTCGAGTGCGAGCCCATTCCCGGACAGGCGGCAGCGCAGGACGACACGCTCCAGCTGTACTTCCTGTGCGCGCACCCGTCCCTCACACCGTCCTCGGCCGTCGCGCTCACATTGCGCGCGGTCGGGGGCCTGACTACCCGGCAGATCGCGCAGGCCTACCTCGTACCTGAGGCGACCATGGCCCAGCGCATCAGCAGGGCCAAACGA
Organism: Amycolatopsis palatopharyngis; assembly: GCF_003385185.1. Taxonomy (GTDB): domain Bacteria; phylum Actinomycetota; class Actinomycetes; order Mycobacteriales; family Pseudonocardiaceae; genus Amycolatopsis; species Amycolatopsis palatopharyngis. Next base: position 121,998 of record NZ_PQHZ01000001.1, read on the forward strand.
ACCGTCACGGGTGTCCGGTTCAGCCGGCACGGTGACGTCGCCACCGTGCTGCGCGTGCTCTACCTGGTCTTCAACGAGGGGTACTCCGGCGATGTCGACCTCGCTGCCGAGGCGATTCGGCTCACCCGCCAGCTCGCGGCCCTGACCACTCATGAGGAGGTCGCGGGCCTGCTCTCGCTCATGCTGCTCCACCACGCCCGGCGACCGGCGCGGACCCGTCCGGACGGCAGGCTCGTGCCTCTTGCCGAGCAGGACCGCGGCCGATGGGACACCGAGCTGATCGCCGAGGGCATCGGCGTGCTTCAGGCGGCCCTCGCCCGTGACCGCCTCGGCGAGTTCCAGGCACAGGCAGCCATCGCCGCGCTGCACGCCGACGCCAGGACGACCGCGGAGACCGACTGGGTGCAGATCGTCGAGTGGTACGACGAACTGGTGCGCCTCACCGACAGCCCGGTGGTCCGCCTGAACCGGGCCGTCGCGGTCGGCGAGGCCGACGGTCCGCTGGCGGGCCTGGCCGCTCTGGCGGAGCTCGACCCCACTCTTCCTCGCCACACCGCCGCGGCCGCGTACCTGCACGAGCGGGCCGGTGAACCCGTCACCGCGGCACAGCTCTACGCGGAATCGGCCCGATCCGCACCCAACCTCGCCGAACGCGATCACCTCACGCGACAGGCCGCCCGGATCAATTCGCGGCTGCGTCGATGAGCGGCGTCAGCGCGCCGGGTTCCGGCGTGGTTTGATCACGGCGTTCGGCAGCTCGGGTGCGGGCAATCGATGCGGCTCGCCCGTGTAGCCCGCTACTCGCCCGAACTGCCCGGACTCGCTGTTCCACGCATCACGGAAGCGGACGATCTCGTCGTGGCCGCGGCCGACGAAGTTCCACCACATGACGATCTCCTCGTCGAACGGCACACCGCCGAGCAGTACCAGACGGGCAGGCAGCGAGGACCGGTTTGTCAGCCTCAGCGTCGCCGCACCTGGACCGACGTATGCCAGTTCGGCCGGGGCGACATCGGTGCCATGCACGGCCACCGTCCCGTCGTCGACGAGGACGCCGTGCTCGAACCCCGGGTCAACGGGTAGCTCCACCGTCGCGTCCGGCCGCAGGGAGATCTCCGCTCCGAGTAACGGTGAGAACGTCGACACCGGAGAAGCCGCCCCGGCTAGCTCGCCCAGGAACACCTTCATCGACGCACCAGGCACCTCGACCTGGTCGGGAACATGGTGCTGGAAGTCGCGCGGAGCGTCCCGGTGGCCATCCGGCAGCGCCACCCAGAGTTGCACGCCGTGCAGCATGCGCGTGCGTTCCGTGGACACCTCGGAGTGGCAGATTCCATGACCACCCGTCATCAGGTTCAGCTCCCCCGGCCGCACCATGGCGTGCACCCCTGAGCTGTCCCGGTGCTCGATCTCGCCGGAGAAGAGCCAGCTGACGGTCTGCAGCCCGGTGTGCGGGTGGGGCGCGACATCCATTCCCCCGGCGATCGCGACGTCGTCCGGACCGTAGTGATCCGCGAAGCACCACGCACCGATCAGCGAGCGAGCCTTTTGCGGCAGGGTGCGCCGCACGGTCATCGCCCGCGGGCCGCCCAACGGAACCGCGCGGGGCGTCAGCACCTCCACCGCCGGACCCGCCGTTGTCTTCGCGGCGCAGTGGAACTCGGCCGGATTCGCCTCGACGTTACTCACGATTGACTTCCCTTCCCGGCCATCGGTCACACCCAACCATGGGAGCCATGGGGTTCGTTGCCGGCTCAACTAGCATCGGCCCGAGTCTTCGCTGAACCCGCCACCACTCGCATCCCCGGAAGGCCCCGATCAACCGTGTCATCAACTTCCGAACCTCGGCCTGTGCTCATCGACAAGCAGACCCCCGAGGTGTTCCGCTCCTACCTCGACACGGTCAAGGCGGTCGGGAAGGCGGCCGCCGACGCGGGGGTCGACCGGCGCACGATCGAACTGGTCAACCTGCGGGTATCGCAGATCAACGGCTGCGCCTACTGCCTCGATGTGCATCTGGCCGCCGCGTTGAAGCACGGGGAGGTACAACGCCGGCTGGCCGTCCTCCCGGCCTGGCGCGACACCGATCTGTTCGAGTCCCACGAACGCGCCGCCCTCTCCCTCGCCGAGATCGTCACGACCCTACCGTCCGCGGATCGCCTCGAACAGGAATACCGGCTCGCCCGCGATCACCTCAGTGACGCGGCGCTCTCGGCGCTGACGTGGGTGGCGATCACGATCAACGCGTTCAACCGCGTCTCCATTCTCAGCGGGCATCGCGTGCATCCGTGATTTCGCTCGCCGCGGCCCTCAGGAAGGCCGAGGGCTCTGGCGCTGGAGTTCTGTGCGGTCGAGGAAACACCAGGCCCAGGTCTGCCCGGGTTCGGCCGAAGCGGCGATCGGGTGCGCGGCGGAGTCGGCGTGGGCGGATGCGTGCCTTCCCGGTGAGGAGTCACAGCAACCGACGTGTCCGCAACGCAGGCAGATGCGCAGATGGACCCAGTCGTGCCGGCCCGCGCGAAGGCAGTCGGTGCAACCGGCGGTCTTGGGCAGTACGGCCTGGACCTCGGATACGTGCGGGCATTCCGGAGCAGGCTGGGCAACGAAGTCGACTATCACACTTGGGTCGGGGTAGGCGCTGTCCGGATCGACGAGCCCCAGGCGCCGGAGAACGGTCGTGGCCAGTGTGGCCACGACGGCCCCGGGGGTGTCGACGATGTGGTCGGCTCCGCTGGGCGCGAAGGCGAGTGCATCGGCGGAGTCACGTGGACGGACCACGATCGGCACGCCGGGCGCGAGCTGACGGATCACCGTGGCGATATGTGTGGCCTCGTCGTTGTCGTTCTCGCAGATCACAACGAGCCGGCTCGTGCGCAGCCCCGCCTCGGTCAGCACGTTCTCCTTGATCGGGTCGCCACGGACCACTTCGTGGCCACCGGCCTCGGCTGCCGCGGCGAGGTCCGGGTTCAGTGTGGTCACGGTGACCGGCACCCCACGGCTGAGCAGTGTGCTGGCCAACCGTTCGGCGACCGGGCCCCAGCCGGAGATCAGCACCCCACCTTCCCGATCGTCTTCCGCGCCGGCCCGTTGCGTACCCGCTGCCGTACCCCCGGGACGGCGGGCCAGCAGCCACCTGCCTGCCAGGTCTCCGGCCGCCGCGAGTGCCGGGGTGGCGACCATCAACGCGACGGTCACCGCGATGAGCACCTGCTCGCCGTCGGCTCCCAAACCCGCCGGGCTGAGCCCGGCCTCGCTGCCGGTGCGCTGCAGCACGAAGGAGAACTCCCCCACCTGGGCCAGCAGCAAAGATCCGGCCACGGCGGCGGGCGCGCCCACCCGGACAGCGGCCATCGCGACGGCCGACCCGAGCATCTTGATCACGACGACGGCCAGGGCCAGCAACAGCACGAGCCACCACAACCGCAGCAGCACCTCGAGATCCAGCAGCATGCCGATGGAGACGAAGAAGACCGCACTGAAGATGATCTGCAGCGGCAGCACCTCGCCCAGGGCGTGAGCACTGTGCCTGGACTCGCTGACCACCAGGCCCGCGAGGAAGGCCCCCAGGGCGACGCTGACACCCGCCAGGGAGGTCAGGTACGCGGTGCCGAGCCCGATGGCTACCACGGTCAGCAGGAACACTTCCGGCGAGCAGGTGCGAGCGACCCTTTCCAGCAGCGGGGGCATGACCTTACGGGCGATCAGCAGCACAGCGGTCAACACCACGGCCGCCGTTCCCAGCGCGCGCAGCAGATCCCACAGCCCACCCCCCGCCGGACCCGCGCCGAGCAAGGGAACGATCAGCACCATCAGCACGACGGCGAGATCCTGGAAGATCAAGGTGCCGATCGAGGCTCGTCCCACCGTGTGTGTCGTCCGCCCGGAGGCCGAGAGCACCTTCAACACGATGGCGGTGGACGACAACGCGACCAGGAACCCGGTGAACACGGCGGTGCGCCAGCCACCCCCGAAGGCCATCACCAGGGCACCGGTGATCGCGGTGGTGACCAGCACCTGCAGGCCGCCGCCGAGCAGGACCATCCGCTTGATCGACGCCAGCCGGGACAGCGAGAACTCCACGCCGATGGTGAACAGCAGCAGCATGACGCCGATGTCGGCGGCGGCCGTGACCGTGCCGGTGTCGTCGATCAGGCCGAGCTGGTGCGGACCGATCAGGACACCCGCCAGCAGGAAGCCGACGATCGGCACGATCCGCAGTCGGATACTCAGGTAGCCGATCACCCCGGCGGCAACCAGCAGAGCCACCACCGGACCGAGATAGGTGGGACTCTCACCCGCGGCCAGCAGCATCGACGTCGCCCTCCTCGGTTCGAGATGCCCACCCGAGCACAGTCAGCACCGGTCCATCACCCCGCCGTGGCGGAGCACACTCGAACCCGACACCGTCCGGTCCGTCGTACAACACGGATCGGCCTACCGCGACCATCGCTGATCATCGCCCTGCTCGACGCGGAGTTCCTGCCGCAGCCGGGCGAACACCGAGTGCAGGACTTCAAGCTCGCTCGAGGACAACCGATCGGCGAACATCCGCTCGACAACGGCCGCGTTGGTTCGCGCGGCCGCCTTGGTCACCTTGCGGCCCTCGTCGGTGAGCCGGAGCTGCACCGCCCGCGAGTCACCGAGCACCATGTCGCGCTCCACCAGGCCGCGCCGCGCCAGTCGGTCGACCAGCCTGCTCAACGCGCTCTGGCTCAGCACTATCAGATCCGTGAGCTCACGGAGCCGCACGCCCACGCGAGGAATGTTGACCAGCGTGTCGAACTCGCTGACGGACATGTCGTGCCGATCCGCCAGCTCACGCTCGATCCCCCGGAGAACCGCCTCGTGCACTTCCATCAGCGAACGCCACGTGTCGACCTTGAACCGGCGGCTCGACTGCGGTGCGTGACTGTCCATGACCGGCGAGCTTAGCGGAATGTAGTCGTCGAGTGCTGCTGGCATGAATGGGCCAGTACCGCGCCGATCCAGTCCGAGGCCGGCTCACCTGCGAGGCCCGTACTGGATCGGCGCGCATACATCTGTTCTCAACGACGCACCAGGCGATTGCCCGCTACGGCTGTTCACCCAGCCACGGATAGCGAGCCACATCGGCATCGCCGTAGTCCGGGTCCAGGTAGATGTGCAGGCGCTGAATCTTGCCGTCCCGGATCTCGAAGACATTGCAGAACCGGCCGCCCAGGTCCTCGGTGGCCCGCCAGGTGGTGCCGTCGGCGAGTACTCCGTGTGTCGTACCTTCCACGACCAGACGATCGCCCTGCGTGATGTAGTTGAAGTAGGCCACCTCGTGCACCACTGACTTGAACAGCACGAAGATGTCGGCGAACAACTGCCTGACCTCGTCGATCCCCCTGGCGGGAGTGTGCTTCGGAAAGTAGACGTAAGCGTCTTCCGCGAACAGATCCAGGAAGTCCTGTCCCGCGTCCATCCGCTTGAAATACGCATCGGCGACGGCCCTGTCCGCCCCGCTCTGAATTTCGGTGGTGGTCATCGAATCTCCTTGTCGATCATTTACCGGGAATGGGCTTGCGCTCCTACTTGGACAGTGCGAGGGTCCGCGTCAGGGCCTGCCGGAGTGCGCTGACCGGGTCCGTGACGGAGCCGGCGCTGCGCCAGGCGACGTGCCGGTCGGGGCGGACGAGAAGGCAGCCGGCGTCGTCGATCTCCCGAAGCCGAGTCCACTCGCCCAGAACGTCGTCGTATTCGCAACGCAGGCCGACCTGCCTGGCGGAAACCTCGATGCCCAACTCGGCCGCGATCTTCTCCGCGGCGTCCATCCAGGGTCGTCCGCCGATTCCGGTGAGCAGGGTGAACCTTCCGCGACCAACGATGTCCAGGGTAGACAGACGCTCATCACCGTGCTGAAGCCACACATGCGGAAGGTGCGCACCTGGAACCGTGGTCGGCTGATAGTGGAGCTCGGCATCCCGCTCGCGATCGGGAGCCCGCGACTCGGTGATGACCGCCGAGGAGGAGTAGCGCTGCCCGAGTTCGACACCGTGCGCGTTGAACTGGTAGTTCTGCAGCTCGACGGCGGACCGCAGTTCGTCACGACGAGTGCGGCCGGTCCGGGTGTCGGAGAACAGCTCGTCCAGTGATCGCCACCCGTCCGCCGAACTCTGCCCGGCGCTGAATCCGAGGGCCTCGGAAATGGGACGCATGTCGTGCACGCTCTTCATCGCCCGGTCCACGACCTGCTTGCCCACCGGCTGTCGTTCCTCGTGGTAGGTGTCCAGCAACCCCTCACCTGCCCCACCCCGCAGCACCAGCGCGAGTTTCCAGGCCAGGTTGTACGAATCCTGGATCGAGGTGTTGGTGCCCAATCCGTTGGCCGGTGGGTGCCGGTGCGCCGCGTCTCCGGCGAGAAACACCCTTCCGTCGCGATACCGGCGGGACACCAGATGGTTGATCTGCCACTCGCTGACGGCCTTGATCCGAATGTCGACGCTGGGATCGCCGATCAGCTTTCTCGCTCTGTCGCGGACCGCTTCCTCGGAAAGGTCCGGCTCGCCCTCGCTCGGGTCGTACATGAAAAGCATGACCCACTCGGTCCACGGCCGTACACAGATGAACGTGCCTGAACCGACCCAGTAGTCCGTGCCGGGCTGGCACATCCAGTACAACGTTCCCGGCCGGTGTTCGGTGTAACGGGTGAGGTCGGCCTCCAGCCACACGTTGGCCGCGCAGCCAAGCGCGGACTCACCGTCGAACTCGAACCCGAGCTGTTCGGCCACGGTGCTGCGCCCACCGTCGGCACCGATCGCATATCGAGCACGGATCTCGTGCTCGGTTCCGGTGTCTCGCTCACGGACGAGCGCATGGACCGAGTCGGCATCCTGCCTGATACCGATCAGTTCAGTGGAGAATCGGATGTCAGCACCGCGCTTCTCCGCCGCCTCGAGGATGACCGGCTCGAGGATGTGCTGCGGGATGTTGCACATCGCACTCGGGCTCGCGGCCTCGTACTCCGCCTTCCGGCCGACTCCACTCCCCCACGTCATCAGCCTGGCAAGTTCCCTGCCCGCGAAACTGGTCGCCCAAACATTGTTTCCCATCAGTTCGTTCGGAACCGCGACCTCACGAACGCGGTCCTCGAAACCGAGATCGCGGAAGACCTCCATCGTGCGCTGGTTCGTGATGTGCGCACGAGGGCTGTTGGCGGTACTCGCGTATTTCGTGATGGTGACGGCGTCGATGCCGTAGTCGGCCAGCAATGCTGTAGCGGTCAGTCCCGCGGGCCCGGCCCCGACGACGAGTACGTCGGTATCAAAGACAGACATGAGATGACCCTCCGTTGGGATCGATCATTCGTTGGGGAGTGAGGAGCGAAGTCGGTGCGGATGTTCTCCCGAGGGCGATGCCCGCCAGGCATCGCAATCAGCCGGCCTGGTGCGCACCCGTCATCAACGCGCCGAGGTCTTCGGGTTTCAGGAAGGAGGGAGGCGGGGGCGGACCCCAGTTGAACAGGCCTTTGGCGCCCTCGAGAACCTCGGGAGTCCACAGCTGGTCGTCGATGATGGAGTCCATATCGGAGTAGTACTCGGAGAAGTTGCCCGCGGGGTCCTTCAGGTACCAGAAGAAGTTCGAGCCGGCATGGTGCCTGCCAAGGCCCCAGACATGTCGCTCAGGATGCTCATCCAGCATCGAAGCCGCACCGCGGCCGACCTCGTCGACATCTTCGACCTGCCATGAGGTGTGGTGCAGGAAGTTCACCGGGGCGCCGAGCACCAGCACGTTGTGGTGATCTGTCGAGCAACGCATGAACGCGCCATGGTCCTTGATGTAGTCACTGGTCTTGAATCCGAGACCTTCGGTGAAGAACCTGCGGGTGGTTTCATGGTCGGTCGAACCGATCACGACATGTCCGAGTTTGCGGGGCCGGACCGCTGAATCCCGCAGTACGCCTGGGGCGCGGCAGCCGGCACGTTCCGTGCGGCCGGGACCGTTGTAGCGCGTGGCCGGTTCCTCGGCCTGTACAAGACGGTCGGCGATCCGCACAACGGCACGGAACCCCGCGATCGGCTCCTCGGTCACCAGCGCGCCGTCCTCACGCTTGACCGCGAGGTCCAGCGTGGACAGTTGCCGGTGGATACGGTCGAGGTCGTCGGAATCGTCGACCCCGACGTTCAACTCGACCAGCCGGCGGGTCGGGGCCGCCTGGATCCTCAGCTGGCGGCCGCCGTCCCTGGTGGTCAGCCATCCCTGGTCGTTACCGAGGCCGAAGTCGGTGTAGTACGACGTGGTTTCCTCGACGTTCGGGACCCCGATCACGAGGGAGTTGAGGCGATGCAGTGGCATGGGTGCCACCTCCTTCGGGTGATTGCCGAGTGGCCTATTCGACAGAGGGAGCAGCCATGACGTGGCGCATCTCCCCGATACCTTGGATGTAGGAGACGAGCTCGTCGCCGGGCTTCAGGAAACGCGGCGGTTTCCGGCCGAGGCCCACTCCGGCAGGCGTACCGGTGAAGATCACATCCCCCGGCAGCAGCGGTGTCACCGCGGACAACTGGGCGACCAGCGCCGCAACCGAGAACACCAGGTCCGAGGTGCGTCCCTTCTGGATCTGCTCGCCGTTGAGCAACGCGCCGATCTCCAGGTCCTCGCGATCGGCCACCTCGTCCGGTGTCACCAGAACCGGACCGATCGGCCCGAATCCCGGGTAGGACTTGCCGAGACTGAACTGGGGGACCGGCCCGGCGAGCTGCAGACGGCGCTCCGAGATGTCCTGCCCCACGCTCAAGCCTGCGACGTACTCCCACGCGTGTTCCTCCTGGACCGCCTCGGCGCGACGACCGATCACCGCGACCAGTTCGACCTCCCAGTCCACATCACCGTCGGGCAGAGTCACCTGCCCGAACGGCCCGGTCAGACAGGACGGGAACTTGGTGAACACGGTCGGCGTTTCCGGTACCGCGAACTTCGCTTCGGCCGCGTGGTCGGCGTAGTTCAGGCCGATGGCGAACACCTGCTGGGGGCGCGGGGCCGGATTACCCAGCTGTTGCTCGGTGACCGGAACGGTCTCGGCGGTCGCGAGATCGAGCTCGCGCACCCAGTCCAGCAGTCCGGCCCACTGCTCGTAGACCCCGGCCGGGTCGGCCGGAAACCGGCCGCCACTCGCGGAGTGGATATCGACACCCGTGGTCGGGCCGGTCAACAGGGTCAGCCGTCCAGCGACGTTGGCGAAACGCACGATCTTGTCTCCTTGCTTGCCACTTCCGGGTCGCCTCTCGAACGAGCCGGTACCCGACTGTGTACGCCATCACATTCGACTCGTCAAGACACTTTCGAAAGTTGGCCCCGTCTTCGCATGTTGCTAGAGTGTCGCCATGGCACGGACCGACGGCGGGGGAACCCGCGCAGAACGCGCGCACCAACAGTTGCGCGAGGACATCCTCGGCGGGCAACTGACTCCGGGACAGCGCTTGAAGTTTCCCGAGCTGAGTCAGCGATGCGAGGCCAGCGTGGGCGTGATCCGGGAGGCGCTGGCGCGGCTGGCGGCGGAAGGACTGGTCCGCGCGCAGCCGCACCTGGGCTATGTCGTCACCCCGCTGTCCCATGAGGACCTCGCTGAGCTCACCACCGCGCGGGTCGCGCTGGAGTCCCTTGTGCTGCAGCACTCGGTGCAACAGGGCGATATGGCATGGGAGGCCTCCGCGGTGGCGGCACATCACATGCTGGAGCGCACCCCGATGACCGAGCGGCACGACCCGCGACGCATCACCGAGGCCTGGTCGCAGGCACACGAGAAATTCCACATCGCCCTGTTGGCGGGTTGCCCCAACCGCAGACTGGTCACCGTCGCGTGTTCCCTGCGGCAGGAAGCGGAGTTGTACCGCCGCTGGTCGGTGTCGCTCGGCCATGAGCCCGACCGCGACATCGCGGGCGAGCATCGCGCGATCCTGCACGCCGCACTCGAACGAGACCCGGAACTCGCCGCTGAACGGCTCCGCGACCACATCGCACACACCGCGCAACTACTGATCAGTTGCGCGGAGGACGAACCTTTGGCGCGCACCCCGAACCACGGCGGCAGGTGAGGCATGGACAAGGTCATCGAAAGCGCCGGCGAGGCAGTGGCGGACGTGCCCAGCGGCGCGACGATCGCGGTTGGCGGGTTCGGGCTGTCCGGTATTCCCGACGCCCTGATCGACGCATTGCTCGACAGCGGTGTATCCGACCTCCGGGTGGTGTCCAACAACTGCGGTGTGGACGACTGGGGCCTGGGCAAACTACTCGGCGCCCGCAGGCTCTCCCGCATCACCAGTTCCTACGTCGGCGAGAACAAGGAGTTCGCTCGTCAGTACCTCGCCGGTGAGCTGGAGGTCGAGCTCATCCCGCAGGGCACCCTGGCCGAACGGCTCCGGGCAGGTGGGTACGGTATCCCCGCCTTCTACACCCCAGCGGGAGTCGGCACCCAGATCGCGGACGGCGGCCTGCCCTGGCGCTACGGACAGGACGGTGGCGTCGCGCTGGCATCGCCTGCGAAGGAGGTGCGCGAGTTCCGGGGGAACAGCTACGTGCTCGAGGAGTCCATCACCACGGACTTCGCGCTGATCCACGCGGCTGCCGCCGATCGGCACGGAAACCTGATGTTCCACGCCGCAGCGCGCAACTTCAACCCGCAGTGCGCCATGGCAGGGGCGGTCACCGTCGCGCAGGTCGAACGGCTGGTCGAACCCGGCGAGCTCCGGCCGGATGAAATCCATCTACCCGGCATCTTCGTGCACCGGGTGGTTCCCTTGACCGAAGTGATCAAACGCGTGGAGAAGCGCACCGTCAGGGAGCGAGACCGATGACCCTGTCCCGCGAAGCGATGGCATCCCGGGCGGCGCAGGAATTGCGCGACGGCCAGTACGTCAACCTCGGGATCGGCATCCCCACGCTGGTGCCGAACCATGTACCCGAGGACATCACTGTCGTACTGCACAGCGAGAACGGCATCCTCGGCGTCGGGGGCTACCCCCTCGCCGGCGCGGAGGACCCGGATCTCATCAACGCCGGCAAGGAAACCGTCACGGTCAGGCCGGGCGCGACGTTCTTCGACTCGGCGGACAGCTTCGGCATGATCCGCGGCGGCCACATCGACGTGGCGATCCTGGGCGCCATGCAGGTTTCCGCTACCGGAGACATCGCGAACTGGTCCATTCCGGGAAAAATGATCAAAGGGATGGGCGGCGCGATGGATCTGGTCCACGGGGCGCGCAGGGTGATCGTGCTGATGGAGCACACCGCGAAGGACGGTACCCCCAAAATCGTCGACCGTTGCGGACTCCCGCTCACGGGTCGAGCCGTGGTGGATCGCATCATCACCGACCTGGCCGTCCTCGATGTGACCGCCGACGGTCTCCTGCTGCGCGAGCTGTCACCGGGTGTGAACGAGGCAGAGGTACGTGCCCGGACCGCGGCCGCGATACTCAGTTAGCCGCATCAGTGGCCACCCCCTCGAACCGGCCATCGCGGTAGTTCACAGCTGCCCGGCGCCCGTCCTGTGCGGCCAGGCTTTCGGCGCCGGGCACCACGTCTGTGTTGTGTGCGGAGACAACCAGCCACCCCGTATCCAGTCGTCGCGTGACGAAGGAGAACACGCCGCGACGAACGTCCCCGTCGCTACCGCTGGGCAGGCGCTGCCCACGCAGCGTCCACCGGCAGTGCACGACGGCGGCATCGGGGCCGATCTGTCGTACCGCTGTCCCCGACACGCGCAGCACCGACCCGGGAAAGATCGTCCGCAGCCCGTACGCGTGTGCGTCACGAATGCTTTCCCTGTCGTGCCACCACAAACCGACAACGTTGACGAAGTCCGCGTCGGCAGCGAACAAACCGGCGATGCCGTCCGGATCACCTCGGTTCCACGCTTCGGCGAACCGGCTCGGCACGTCCCGGGGAAACGGCACCGGCATCAGGCGACCCCGGCCAGCGGGCCACCGGCGAGCAGCTGATCGAACGGCGTGGGATTCTCGTACGGATCTGTCGCCGTCACGGGAGTCGCGCGCACCAGCAGATCGGCCAGCTCGCCCGCCGCGCGGTCAGCCCGATCCGACAGCGAACCACCCGGGGCCCTGCCTGTCCCCCAGTCCTCGGAGGCCGCGTAGACGGCGGTGGGCACGACCACTGAGCGAAGATAGGCGAACAGGGGACGAACCGCGTGCTCGAGAACCAGCGAGTGCCGAGCCGTGCCGCCCGTGGCCCCGATCAGCACCGGCTTACCAGCCAGCGAATCGGGTTCGAGAACGTCGAAGAACGACTTGAACAACCCGCTGTAGGAGGCGGTGAAGATCGGGGTGACCACGATCAGCCCGTCAGCGCCGGTCGCGGTGTCGATCGCCTTCCGGAGTTCCGCGGACGGGAACCCGGTGAGCAGATGGTCGGCCAGATCATGGGCGTGGTCACGCACCTCGATCACCTCGATCTCCGGTACCAGGTCGTGGTCTCGCAGGTGAGCCGATGCCGCCTCACTGAGCCGATCGGCCAGCATCCGGGTGGATGACGGCCTGCTCAGCCCTGCGGTCACGACGGTCAGCTTGCGTGTTGTCATCGCAGCACCTTTGCTTCCTCGGCCTGCTCACGCCCGGTGGCGAGCAGGCTCGTGTGGGTCGGGGCTTCCGGGACATGTGCCGGTCGTAACGCGTCGAACTCCTTACGCAGCACGGGGATGACCTCCTCACCAAGGATGTCCAGCTGCTCGAGCGCCGATTTCAGGGGCAGCCCCGCATGGTCGACCAGGAACAGCTGGCGCTGGTAGTCCCCGAAGTGCTCGCGGAAGGTGAGCGTCTTGTCGATGGCCTGCTGCGGCGAACCCACGGTCAGGGGCGTGGCCTCAGCGAAATCCTCGAGCGACGGCCCGCCGCCGTACACTGGAGCGTGGTCGAAGTAGGGCCGGAACTCCCGGATCGCGTCCTGCGAGTTGCGGCGCAGGAACAACTGCCCGCCAAGACCGACGATCGCCTGGTCCGCACGTCCGTGCCCGTAGTGCTCGTAGCGCTGCCGGTACAGGCCGACCAGCCGGGTGAAGTGGTCCTTGGGCCAGAAGATGTGATTGGCGAAGAACCCATCCCCGTAGTAGGCGGCCTGCTCGGCGATCTCCGGACTGCGGATCGAACCGTGCCACACGAACGGCGGGACACCATCCAAGGGCCGCGGCGTCGAGGTGAACCCCTGCAACGGTGTGCGGAACTTGCCTTCCCAGTCCACCACGTCCTCGCGCCACAACCTGCGCAACAGGTGGTAGTTCTCGATGGCCAGCGGAATGCCCTGCCGGATGTCCTTGCCGAACCAGGGATAGACCGGGCCGGTGTTGCCGCGCCCCATCATCAGATCCACCCGGCCGTCAGCCAGATGCTGCAACATCGCGTAGTCCTCGGCGATCTTGACCGGGTCGTTCGTCGTGATCAGCGTCGTCGAGGTGGACAGGATGATTCGCTCCGTCCGAGCCGCGATGTAGCCGAGCATCGTCGTCGGTGACGACGGCACGAACGGCGGGTTGTGGTGCTCGCCCATGGCGAAGACGTCAAGACCGACCTCCTCGGCCTTCAGCGCGAGGGCCACCATCGCCTTGATCCGCTCGGCCTCACTCGGCGTCGTCCCGCTCGTGGGGTCGGGGGTCACGTCACCGACGGTGAATATCCCGAACTGCATGATCCGCTCCTTACCGATACTGGTATGTATATGCACCTGCATACAACAAGGCGGATGCGGTCGGCATTCCGGCAGAGGAGCCCTGAACTCGGCGGATTTCGGTGACGCGGGCCACCGCGACGCATCGGGAATAGCCGCCCTGGATCGCTTGTTCTGATGCATGCGAGAGCATAGATCTGGACCGAAGGGAACGTTATGCCTGCCGTAACCGTCGACAACCCGCTGGTGCTGCCGCGGATCAACCGCCCTGGCCCCGCCTCACGGGACCGGGCGCCGCGCCAGGTGGTCACCGCCCACAAGCAGATGGAAGGAGCAGGATTCGAGGTGCGCCGTCCGTTTCCGAGCCTCGACCTGCGCGGAGCGGATCCGCTCATCCTCCTCGACCACCTCGGTGAGGTCGCCTACGAACCGCACGAGGCCAAAGGCGCGCCCTGGCATCCACATCGCGGCTTCGAGACCGTCACGTACCTCCTCGACGGCATGTTCGTACACCACGACTCACATGGCGGCGGTGGCACGATCGCCGAGGGCGACACCCAGTGGATGACCGCGGGCTCCGGCGTGCTGCACGACGAGCTGCCGTCGGAGGAACTGGTGATCAAGGGTGGCTGGTTCCACGGCGTGCAACTGTGGGTGAACCTGCCGAAGAAGCAGAAGTGGGTCGCGCCTCGCTACCAGGACCTGCGCGGCGGTGACCTCACTCTGCTGACCTCCGAAGACGGCGGCGCACTCGTCCGGCTGATCGCCGGTGAAGTGGACGGTCACCAGGGCCCCGGATCGACCTACACGCCGATCGCCTACGCCCATGCCAGCCTCTCCCCCGGCGCACAGCTGTCCACTCCATGGCCCGCCGACTACACCGCAATGGTCTACGTGCTCTCCGGCGACGGCACTGTCGGCGCCGAAGCCCGCCCGGTGACCGAAGGTCAACTCGCGGTCCTCGGGGCGGGAGAGTCGATCACGGTCGCCGCGGCCGGGGCTCAGCACAACCGAACCGGCGCACTGGAGGTCCTGCTGCTCGGCGGCAAACCGATCAACGAGCCAGTCATCCAGTACGGACCCTTCGTCATGAACGACGAATCCGAGATCGTCCAGGCCATGCGCGACTACGAAGCCGGGCGAATGGGCTCCATCCCCGCCGAACACGTCGGGGCCACCCGGCCCGGCAGCTGAAACCAACGCACAGTCAGGAGAACAGTCATGGCCAACCCCTTACTCCAGATCGTCATCACCAGCACCCGGCCGGGCCGGGTCGGCGTACCCGTCGCACAGTGGTTCACCGAGATCGCGAAGGAACACGACGGATTCGACCTCGAGATCGTCGACCTCGCCGAGATCGACCTGCCGATGACCGACGAACCGCACCATCCCCGCCTCCGGCAGTACGTGCACCAGCACACAAAGGACTGGAGCGCCACTGTGGACCGCGCCGACGCGTTCGTCTTCGTCATGCCCGAATACAACTTCGGCTTCAACGCCGCGCTGAAGAACGCGCTGGACCACCTGAGCGCCGAATGGCAGCACAAAGCGGTCGGATTCGTCAGCTACGGCGGTGTCTCCGCGGGCACCAGGGCTGTCCAGATGATCAAACAGGTGGTCACCACGCTCAAGATGGTGCCCATCCCCGAAGCCGTATCCATCCCGTTCGTCCAGAACTTTTTGGACAAAGACGGGAAGATCTTGCCCAACGAGGTGATGCAGTCCTCGGCAAAGGCAATGCTCGACGAGTTGCACCGCTTCGCCGAGGCGCTGCGTCCGCTGCGCGACAACAACACCGACGACTGACAGACAGCCGCCGTCCCTCGGTTGCAGCACAGAGTTCCGCGGCGATCGCGGTCGCGGACAGCGAACCCCCATCGAAAGGCCGCTCCCACAGAAGGGACACACCATGCGTGCCGCAGTCGTCAGTTCCACCGATCGCCCACCTGAGGTAGGCGAGTTTCCGGAGCCGCCGGAGACCGGCGATGTCGGCCGGGTACTGGCCGCAGGGCTCAACCCCGTGGACCGCGCGATCGCGGCCGGTTCGATGCCGTTGCACGTGCTGCGCCCGCCCGCCGTGGCAGGGTTCGAAGGGATCGCCGAACGCGCTGACGGATCGCGGGTCTACTTCTCGGCTCCACGAGCCCCATACGGTTCGTTCGCCGAGCGCGTCCCACTCGCGGGCGCGGAGACAGCACCCGTGCCCGCGGGACTGGACCCCGTCGCCGCCGCGGCCATCGGTGTGCCGGGGATCGCGGCCTGGCTCGCGCTCACCAAGGCCGGCGCGCTGCAAGCAGGCGAGTCGGTTCTTGTCCTGGGCGCCACCGGTGCCGTTGGCCGGGTTGCCATCCAGGCCGCCCGCGCGCTCGGCGCATCGAGGATCGTCGGGACCGCCCGATCGAGCGCCGGGTTCGACCTCATCGAACGGACGGGCGCGTCCGCGGTCTCCACCGCCGACCCCGATGTCCTCGCGAGCGAACTCACGCGGGTCGCGGCCGGCGGATTCGATGTCGTGGTCGACACCTTGTGGGGCCCGCCCCTTGTCGCTGCCTTGGGCAGCGTTCGCCGAGGTGGCCGTATCGCGCAGGTGGGCAACGCCGCGGGCGTACAAGCCGACGTTGCCGCTCCGGCATTTCGCAATCGGCGCGTGAGCATCGTCGGTCACTCGAATTTCCTTGCCTCAGCCCAGGATCGCGAGGTGGCGTTCGGCAGGGTGGCCGAGCTCGCCGCACAGGGCGCCCTCCGCGTGGACAGCGATGCCGTTCCCCTCGCCGAGTTCGGCGCGGCATGGCAGGGCCTCGCAGACGGCGGGCCCACGGGCAAGGTCGTCATCGTGCCCTGAACAACCAGGGCAGAACCGGGTGTCGCGCGGAAGCACCAACGTGGCACCACCTCAACCGGAAGGCGGATACTCATGTCAGAACCAGCACGTCACTTCGTCCAGGAGGGGTCGACCGACCTGTCCGCCGGCTTTCTCACCCGTGAGCTCAAGCCGGGAGTCTTCCTCGTCTCCAACGGCAACTATCAAACACTGTTCACCACGACCGGTGCCGGCGTCGTTCTGCTCGACGCACCACCTCCGCTGGTGGAGTTCCTCCCGGCGGCGATCGCCGATGTCACCGAGGAAAAACTGCACACCATCGTCTACTCACACGGACACACCGACCACATCGGCGGTGCGCACCTGCTCGCTCGCGACGGGGTGAACATCGTGGCCGAGACGAGCACGGCCCGCTTCCTGGAAGAAAAGAGCGACCCCAGGCGCCCGGCACCCACAACGATCTACGACGAGCGCACCACACTTCAGGTCGGCTCGCGCAGGATCGAACTGTTCCGGGACGGATTCCACTCCGCGGATGGCGACACGGTGATGTATCTACCCGACGATCGAGTGATCGTGGCCATCGACCTGCTCGCTCCGGGATGGGTCCCACTCCTGGACTTCGACATCACCGAGAACATGTTCGCCTACATGCGGGCCTTCGACAAGTTCCTGAGCTACGACTTTGAGTTCTTCCTCTCCGGCCACACAGCGGAAGCGGCGCGACGTGAAGATGTCGAGATCACCCGCGACTACGTGATGGACGTCTACCACACGGTCAAGCGGCTCCACGACGAGATCAATTTCTCCGAACTCCTCGCCGAGCACCGCGAGAGCGAGCAGGAGGGCATCAAACGGATCATCGAGGAAGTAACGCGGCGCGCGACAAAGGAACTGTCCGATCGCTGGCTGGACGGCCCGATGAAGGGCGTGGATCTGTGGACCGAGAGCCACGCCAGGCAGATGGTGCTGTACGTGCGCTGGACAGACTGATCACGGATGGAGAGACGACACTCATGGCGCAAGCGAAATTCGACTTCACGGGCAGGACCGTCCTCATCACCGGCGGGTCGACCGGGATCGGCCGTGCCACGGCGCTCGCGTTCGGCGAGGCCGGTGCCTCGGTCGTGATCGGCAGCCGCGACCGGGACGCAGGCGAACAAGTCGCGCAAGAGATCGAGCGGGCGGGCGGGAAGGCGTCGCACCTGCGGGTCGACGTCTCGAAGGACGACGACGTACGAGGCCTCGTCGAACACGCAGTCGCGACTTTCGGCGGGCTGGACGTGGCTTTCAACAACGCTGGAACCCTCCCACCCACCGGTTCGCTCACCGACCAGACGGTCGAGGACTGGCACCGGACACTGGCGGTGGACCTCACCGGCGTCTTCTACTCCCTGCGACACGAGATCCGGGCCATGCTCGACAACGGAGGCGGCTCAATCATCAACACCGCCTCGGTGGCCGGTCTTATCGCCGACCCCGGCATGTCGCCATACGTGGCGGCAAAACACGGCGTCATCGGTCTCACCAAAGCGGCGGCACTCGACTACGCGACGCAGGGAATCCGGGTCAACGCAATCGCCCCAGGGCTCGTGCGCACGCCAATGATCGACGGGTGGATGAACGATCCCGAAATGCGCGACACGGTTCTGGGGTATTCACCCCAGCAGCGGGTCTCCGAGCCGGAGGAGATTGCCGGCCTGGTGCTGTTTCTCGCCTCGGACCTTTCGCCGTTCGTCAACGGCGCCGTATACCCGATCGACGGTGGGCAGACCGCTCACTGACCCGCTGCCGAATACACCGAAGTAGCCGGAGACCTCGGACGCACCATAACTCCACAATAGACCGACGGACGCGATGCCAAATGGATCGCGTCCGTCACTGTGTTCACCGGAAACGCAGGACCTGGAAGTTCGAAGTCCTCGGCTTCGGTGCGGCGAGGAACGCGGAATACATCGCCCGTTGCCGCTGTTGACATGTATGCGCAAGCATGAACTACCAAGGAGGTTCCAATGACGCACAACGCAACGGAGCTGGCCAAGCCGGCCAGCAGCCTGCTCACTCCGGACAACTCGGCGCTGTTACTGGTCGACCACCAGTCGCAAATGGGCATCGGGGTCCGCAACACCAACCTGGCCGAGGTCATCGACAACACGGCCCAACTGGCCGCCTCGGCCCGATTGTTCGAGGTCCCGACGCTGCTCACCACCGTGGCTGAGACGTTCAGTGGCCCGGTATTCGACAAGGTGGTCAGCGAACTCGACGAGAAGGTGGTGACCGACCGGATCGAGCGGACGACGGTGAATGCCTGGGAAGACGAGCGGGTGGTCGACTGGGTGCTGCAGACCGGTCGTAAGAAGCTGGTGATCGCGGGTCTCTGGACCGAGATTTGCGTAGCATACCCGGCGCTGTCCGCAATCGAAGCCGGATTCGAGGTCTACTTCGTCGAAGACGCCAGCGGCGGCGTTTCCGAGACGGCACACCGTGCGGCGATCAACCGGATGCTCCAGGCCGGTGCCGTGCCGATCACCTCGGCACAGTACCTGTACGAGCTGCACCGCGACTGGGCGAATGCCGACAAGTACAACGACGTGATCGACATCGCGAAGAAGTACCAGGGCGTGTTTGGCATCGGGATCGAGTACTACCAGTTCCAGGCAGCCAAAATCGCGGAGGCCGAAGCCGCGAACAGTCAGTAGTCAGTGAGTTCGAACAGCGGGTGGCGAGGCTGGTGCTCCCAGCCACGCCACCCGCCGCTTTATGCCCTTGCCACCTCGCGGCCCGCGAGTGGAGCCGTTGTCGTGATCGAGTCAGGACACCTCCGAGGTCTCGCGGACCCGGTCACCCTCCCAGCACTGCACGCCCTCGACATCGGGCAGCCGGTCACGCGTGAACACCGGGTCGAGACCCTGCTTGCGCTGCTCCTGGTAGTCCTTCAGCAGGCGTATCGCGAGTGCGCCCAGCGGGGCGATCGCGATCAGGTTGACCATCGCCATCACTCCCATGGTCACGTCGGCCACGCTCCAGACCACGTCGAGCGAAGCCACCGCACCGAGGAACAGCATCCCGATGATCACCAGACGAAGCACCGTGAGCGCTGTCCGGCTCTCGGTCAGGAAAGCCAGGTTCGACTCGCTGTAGTAGAAGTTGCCGAGCACCGAGGTGAACGCCAGCAGAAAGATGATCACCGTGAGCAGGTGCAGCGCCCATGTCCCCAGGTTGGCCTCCAGCGCGTTCTGGGTGAGCTGGGCACCGACCTCCTCGCCGTAGGTCGGGTTGGAGACCAAGATGATGAACGCGGTGATCGAGCAGACGAACAGCGTGTCGAAGTAGATGCCGAAGGTCTGCGCCAGCCCCTGCTTCACCGGATGACTCACGGCCGCGGTCGCACCGGCGTTGGGCGCCGACCCCATCCCGGCCTCGTTGGAGAACAGTCCGCGGCGCACACCCATCATGATCGCGGCGCCGACCCCTGCCGCACCGATCTCCCGGATACCGAACGCCGCGCCGACGATATCGCCGAACACGGTCGGCACCTGCTCGATGTTCAGCACGACGACGACAGTTCCGAGGATCAGGTAGATCAGTGCCATGAACGGGACGGTCATCTGCGCGACGTGCGCGATCCGCCGCACTCCCCCGAAGATCACGACGGCGACCAGCGCGACCAGTGCGCTACCGACAACCGGTGCCAGCCAACCGGCCGCGTCCTGTCCGGTCGCCGTGCTCACCGAGTTCGAGATCGCGGCGACGATGCTGTTGGACTGCACCATGACGAACGCGAAGCCGAAGGTAAAGATGATCACCACCGCGAACACAACGCCCATCCAGCGCGCCCGCAGCCCGTGCTGCATGTAGTAGGCGGGGCCGCCGCGGTAGCCGGTGGAATGCCGGACCTTGAACAGCTGGGCCAGCGTGGACTCCACGAACGCCGCCGAACCCATGATCAGACCCATCAGCCACATCCAGAACACCGCGCCGGGACCGCCGAGGGCGATGGCGATCGCGACGCCCGCGATGTTGCCGGTTCCCACCCTGGCCGCCGCCGAGATCGAGAACGCCTGGAAAGCCGAGATCGCCTTCTTCCCGTCCGGCGCGCGCTCCGGAGCGCTGCGCAGGTCGCGGAGCATATCGGGCAGCAGCCTGAGCTGAACCGCCTTGGAACGCACCGTGAAGTAGATGCCGACCAGCGCGAGTAGCGGGATGACCAGGTAGGTCCAGAAGACGTCGTTAACGGCCCCGATGGCCTCGTTCAGGGCGTCCATGCCTCACTCCTTCGTCGAGTCGGTCTGCCGAACCGGCGGTTATCCTGTCAGGCAGGGTCGAACGAACGAAGGTCAGGGCGGCTACTGCGTGTCACGAGGCCCTGCTGGTGCAGATTGGCGCACCCGCCGATCGGGTGATCAGCGCTCCACGGCGACGGTCTCGCCCTGGCCTCGATCTCCACCGGCCCGCTGGTCCTCGCCGGCGTCCTCGCCAGTCGCGCCGGATCCGCCTTCTCCGCGGACCAGCAGCAGCGCGACCGGCACGATCGCCAGAGAGATCGCCGCCCCGACGACGAACGCCAGGCGCATCCCGCTCAACTGGGCCGGAGCGGCGGCGACGCCGTCGGCGACCAGCTGGCCGGAGCGCGCGGACATCACGGTTACCACCAGCGCCGTACCGAAGGCCGCCGAGAGCTGCTGCAACGTCCCCAGCATCGAGCTTCCGTGCGAGTACAGGTGCTGCGGGAGCGCGCCCATACCCAGCGTGAAGACCGGGGTGAACGTCGCGGCGAGACTCACCATGAGCAGTACATACAGTCCCAGCACCTGCCAGTAGGGCATGATCATCGAGACCTGGGTGAATCCGGCCAGGGCCAGCACCACGCCGATGGAGCCGGGAAGCACCAGCGGCCTGCTGCCGAACCGGTCGAACAACTTCCCGACGGTCGGTCCCAGCAGGCCCATGGCCAAGCCGCCCGGCATGACCAGCAGGCCCGTCTCGAGCGCGCTGAGCCCGCGCAGGTTCTGCAGGTAGAGGGGAAGCAGGATCATCGACCCGAGCATCGCCATGAACGCGATCGCCATGAGAACCAGGGCAAGGGCGTATGTGCGCTGGCTCAGGGTGCGCAGATCCATCAGCGGCACTCCGTCGCGTTGCAGCGAGATCTGGCGAACCGCGAACACGGCGATCGCCGCGAGTCCGGCGACGACGATGGCGATTCCGGCCCCGACGCTGCCGTCGGCCTCGCCGAACCGGCTCAGGCCGAACACCAGGCCGCCGAAGCCGAGCGCGGCCGTGCAGACGCTGATCCAGTCGATGGAACTCACCTGCGGCTCACTGATGTTGTCCAGCTTGCGGAACCCGAACCAGCCCACCACGGCCGCGATCGGCAGGACGACCAGGAACAGCAGACGCCAGGAGCCGAACTGCAGGATCAGTCCGGACACGGTGGGCCCGAGCGCGGGGGCCACGGAGATCGCCAGTGTGACGTTACCCATCACCCTGCCGCGATCGTGCTGGGGCACGACGATCATCAACGTGGTCATCAGCAGCGGCATCATCACGGCCGTGCCCGCGGCCTGCACGATCCGGCCCAGCAGCAACACTTCGAAGAAGGGTGCGACCGCGGACAGCAGAGTGCCTGCGAGGAAGACCCCCATCGCGGTCGCGTAGGCCTGGCGCGTGGTGACCCGCTGCAGGAACCAGCCGGTGATCGGAATGACAGCGGCCATCGTCAGCATGAACGCGGTGGAGACCCACTGCGCCGACTGCTCTGTGACATTCAGGGAGCCCATCAACCGAGGAATCGCGTTGATCATGATGGTCTCGTTGAGGATCACCACGAATGTGGCCAGTACCAGCAGCCGCACCACGACGGGTGTACGGCCCGCCCGCGCGGCCGGTCTTTCCTGGACCACATCTGACATAACAGCACCTCGCTGGGGTTAGTTGGGCACAGCCGCCGCACAGCAAGGCCGCCGGGACTGACCGGTTGTGTCACCGGTACAGACCGGCACGCTTGACAGAACTCATCGGTGGTCCCGAGTGTTCCGCATCATCACCCGGATCTCATCCGAATTTTCGCCAACTCGTGTCTGGCGGGGCAGCGCGGATGCCTGATCGCCGAACTCGGCTCGCCCCACCCATCGCACTTTCCCGGGAAAGTGCGGTTCGGGGGATGGCGCTTTCCCGGGAAAGTGCGGCGGGCGCCTACTCGGGTGGGTTGTCGTCGAAGTCCTCAGGCGTGATGTTCTCGAGCCGCTCACGGAACGTGGCGATCTCCTGGTCCTGAGAAGGTCCCAGTGCTGTCGGCCCCAGGCCGCCTGAATCACTGTCGGCCGCGAAATTGACCTCGACGGACGCCGCGTCGAAGACAGTTTCGTGCACCTCGATCGGCACGCTCGCACGAATTCCGACAGCTACGGCATCACTGGGCCGCGCCGAAACCCGCACGCTCCCGTCGAGGATCAGATCGGCAAGGAACACTCCCTCGTCGAGCGCGATCACCTGCACCCGCTGGACCTGTCGCCCCAACGCTTCGACCACGTGACCAATCAGTTCGATCGAGTCCGGCCGGGCATGTTCGACATGCTCGTGGGCAGCGACCAAGGCGTTCGCCTCCGGTACGCCGATCGAGATCGCCAGCCACCGCTGTTCACCGACGGTCTCCCGGAGCAACAGCACCGGCGCCTCGTCCGCCGGTAGGACAGCAACACCTTCCACCCGCACTGGAATCACACCACTCACCCGCTCTCGTCATCACCCGCTCCCCTGCGGAGTACCCCGTCGTCAGCAAAATCGACCATCTCGGTCGACCGGCGAGGCCCGGCCGAGTATCCGCGGAGGTTGCCAGGCACCCAGCGACTCACCGTAGGGCCGTCACGTGCCCTCCGCAGTGATGCGGCCGGGCAGCCGCAGCACCGCCCAGACCGCGAAGCCGAAGACGGCCAGCCCGCAGGCGATGTCCACCAGGACGTGGGTCTGCCGCCACCAGACCATTTCGGTGGCCCCAGGCACGAGGTAATGCCCGATGCCGACCAGGCCGCTCAAGGAGTAGCCGGTCAGTGCCACGCAGGCGATCGTGATCCGTCCGCGAAACCACAACCACAATCCGGCCGCGCCCGATGCGGTGAACACGAACCAGCTTGCCGCGACCAACCCAGCCGACGGCGCCGGAAGGTCGTCGCCGGGGCCGGGCTGTGGATACTCCGCGTAGTTGACGTAGTTGTCCACGTAATGCACCACCGACACCACAAAGGTGACGGCGAGCAACCAAAGCAGTGTCCGAGTCGTTTTCGACATGAAGCAGACGCTAGCCGGTCAACCGATCAGGTCGAGGCCGTCCGCGACAACCCTGCCTCCGTAAAGCACCGTCCGGTCCGCAGGGCGGTCCATCACAGCGGCCGTGACGGCCTCCTCGCCGACGAGCAACAGATCCGCGGGATCGCCCTTCGAGACTCCGGGACGGTCCTCGATGCTCCTCAGTCGTGGTGTCCCACTGGTGATCGAGCGGCCGCCGATCGTCGCGACCGCGACGGCGTGCTCGACAAGCTGGTCAGGGCGGTAACCCTGGGTGAAGGCCAGCTGCCAGGTCCGGTCGAGCATGTCACCGTTGCCGTAGGGCGACCAGTAGTCACGCTGACCGTCCTGTCCAAGCCCGACCCGGATGCCGTGCTCCACCAGGCGCGCCAGCGGCAGGGGCGGCGCGCTGCCGGGAGCGACCGTGGACAGGGCGATGTCGGCGCGGGCCAGGTCATCCAGTATCCCGGGCAGCCCGGCGTCCTGACCGAACAGGCCGTAGCCGTGGGAGATGAGCACCTTGCCCTGCATGCCGAGCGCCTCCGTGCGCTCCACGATGAGGGAGGCCGAGAAGCGGGCCAGCTCCCCTGGCTCGTGCAGGTGGATGTCCACCGGCACGCCATGACGTTCGGCCAGCCCGAAGACGATGTCGAGGTGCCGGGCCGGATCCCTGTCGAGCTGGCACGGGTCGATCCCGCCGACCACGTCCGCTCCTTCCCGCAGCGCCTGCTCGAGCACCTTCGCCGAACCGTCCTCACGCAGCAGTCCCGCTTGGGGGAACGCCACCACCTGCACCCGCACCCGGTCCTGATGTGCCTCTCTTGCCGCGAGCACGGCCTCCAACCGCTCCAGTCCACAGTCGACATCGACCTGGGCGAAGCTGCGTACGCTGCCGGCTCCATGGGCGACCATCCGGCCGAGGAGGGAGGTGGTGCGCTCGATGATCGGGACCTCGGCCCCGCGCCAGTTGACGCGATCGTTCATCATCATCTGCCATACCCCGGGCCCACCTGTATGCGCCCGGAACGGCAGGCCGACCCGATTGGAGTCCAGGTGGCAGTGGGTGTCGGTGAGACTGGGCAGCAACAATCTGCCACGACCGTCCAACACCTCCGGCCCGTCCGCGAGCACCGCAGGCGGGTCGTGCGGGCGCAGATCGACGATTCGGCCGTCCTCGATCCGGACGTCGGTGAGGGCGTGACCCCACGGCCGGCAGCGCCGGATCCACTGCACTGACATGTGTTACTCCTGTATCTGGCCGACGGATCGGGTGGAAAGTGCCCAAATCCGAGTGTTCTAGTCGTGGGAGTCCACGGTCGTGGGAGGTTGTCGCCGCGCGGCGTCGCGAAAGAGCCAGGCAGAACCGATGAACAATGCGACGAAGAAGCCGTTCAGCCCGAGGATCTCGAACACGGAACTCACCGGGGACTGGTGTTTTCCGGCGATCAACGCGATCACGGCGACCACTGCCTGA
Organism: Amycolatopsis palatopharyngis; assembly: GCF_003385185.1. Lineage (GTDB taxonomy): Bacteria > Actinomycetota > Actinomycetes > Mycobacteriales > Pseudonocardiaceae > Amycolatopsis > Amycolatopsis palatopharyngis. The sequence goes on from NZ_PQHZ01000001.1 coordinate 147,209, forward strand.
GCGACGGCGGTCGCCAACAGGGCGCGCGCCATTCCGTGCGGGCGAAAACGTGCGATGACGGCACCGATGATGCCGACCGCGAGCACCCCGCCGTACATCAAGTCGGCCCGGTCGCCTTCCCTGCCGATGACACCGACGGCACCGATCGCCCAGACGAGGACGAACGCTGTCACGACCGCGATCCCGGCGGCGGATCGATAGGCGTTCTTGTGCTTCGTCATCGCTGCCTCCGGTCCTGCGGGATGAGCACTCGTCGTCTTGTGGCTCCCGCGCCACGAGGCGTCAGCGGCGAGACCACAGACCATCCGGGACAAGATGCCGAGGGCAATGCGCCGGTCGCCGCTCCCGACGGCCCGCTCGTGTGCGATGTGGTCGTGGAGGTCGGCGTCGATCTCGTTGATCCGGCGATCAGCGATCCGCGTGGGTAGGCCTCGTGTGTAGAACCGCACCCAAGCGGCCACCAACTCAGCCGTGCGTTCCGGTGTCATGTCGGCTCCGCGACGGTGCGCGGGAAGTGTCCTGCGGCTCGGCCCGCGCTGTCGGCCGCGGCCCGCCGGGCGACATGGGCCCCGTGCCCGGTGAGCTCGTACAGCCTGCGGCGGGGGCGTCCCTGCGCCGCTGCCGCGTCTTCCCACCGGGAGCTGAGCAGACCGAACTCCTCGAGCCGGCTCAGGGCCTTGTACAGGGTTCCGTGGCTCGTCAGCGGACGTGATCCGCTCTGCTCCCGCATCGACCGAGCGAGGCCGAATCCGTGGAAGCTCACCTCCCCCGAACGCGACATCGACAGCGCCGTCACGAGGATCTCGGCCTCGAGCGGCAGCAGGGTTCCAGGTTTACGGCGCGGCATCGCCGGAACAATAGGAAGATATCTTCCTATTGTCAATCGGCCTCCGTTGCCCGCGGCTGCCCGGAAACCACCTCGCCCGCGGTGGCGGCCCGCCGCCTCCGGCGTCCGTACAGCACGACCCCTGCGGCGGAGACGTACATCAGTACCCCGTAGACGGCAGACGGCACCGCCAAGGCCTCGGATCCGATCACGTTGACCGCGATGAGGATGCCCAATGTGGCGTTCTTGATGCCCAGCTCGATCGCACCCGCGAGACCGCTCTCGAACGAAAGCCGAGCCAGTCGCATGATCGCGTAACCGACGGCGAGCCCACCGAGGTTGAGCAGTATGGCGGCGAAACCAGCCTGCCGGAGGTAGGTCCAGATGTCCGACCCCAGCGAGATCGCGATCGCCACGACGAGGGCGGCAAGCACCACCCCGCCGAACACTGACACCGCACGCTCCAGCGAGGCGGCACGCTCGGGCCACCTCGCGCGGACCACCATGCCGATCGTCACCGGAATCAGCACGATCACCACCAGCAGGGCGATGGTCCGCAGGACAGGCACCTCGATCGGGACGTCCGAAGCGGCGGGTTTCCACCGCAGCGCGAGGTTCGCCGCGATCGGCAACGACACGATCGTGATCAGGCTGGCCAGCACGGTCAGCACGATCGAAAGCGCGACATTGCCCCGCGCCAGGTATGCGACGAGGTTCGACGTCGTGCCACCAGGGCACGCGGCGATGATCACGAGACCGACGGCCACCGCGGCGGGCAACGACAGCAGATACGCGATCAGGAACGCCAGTGCGGGCATCACCAAGATCTGGCCGGCCGTACCGACGATGACTCCGCGCGGGTCCCTGGCCTCACGGGCGAAGTCCTTCGACGTGAGCGTCAGCCCGATGCCGATCATGATGAGGAACAGGGCGACCGGCAGACCGACCTCGACAAGCACGTTCTGCTCCACGATGAGCTCCTTCGGTCACGTCGATCCACACCACGATCAGGCGGAATCGCCCCGCTCACCGAGGATTGTCGGGCATCGCGGTCCGGTTTGTCATGGTCGCCGGCTTTTCGATGCCGACCGCGAGGGTGATGAGCATCGCGAGGCGTTTGCGGGGGTCGTCGAGCTCGAGGGTCGCGATGTCGGTCATCTTGCGGAGACGGTAGCGAATGGTGTTGGGATGAACGCCCAGTTGCGCTGCCGCATCGGTCAGGTCCCCCTGGGTTTCGAGCCAGGCGCGCAGCGTGGGCAGGTACTGAGTGGAGTTGGCGTGATCGTGGCGGGCGAGTTCGGCGATGGGGCCGCGCGACGGGAGGCGCCCGCCTGAGGCCGCCGAGCGCAGGCGTTGGAGCAGGATCTCGTCCCAGGATTCGTCGTAGCAGACAGGTGCGCCATCGGATCGGGCCGTGTGCAGAGCGAGGCTCTCGTCGGCCTCCTGCCTGCTGGCCGACAGTTCCCCCGGCTCCGCGGTACCGCCGATACCGGCCGAGATGGCGACGTGCTGGGGCATCGCGTTCAGCATGTCGCGCAGCCAGGCATGTGCCGGTGCTGGATCGTGGTCGCAGGGCAGCAGCGTGTAGACGGTATTGCCGAAAAGGGTGCTGCGACTGGGGCGCGACCAGCCGAATCCGGTCGTGGCCCTCTCGAACGCGAGCAGGATCGCCGCGTGCCGTTCACTGTGGGCGTGTGCTTGCAGGGCGAGGACCCGCAGCCGTCTCGGAGGCAGGCCGAGTTTGCTGATGACCGCGGCCGCGTCCGGAGTGCCTTCGAGCAACTGGATGACCAATTCGGACTCGACCTGCCGCTCCAGGTCCGCGCTGACTCGGGACCGCAACAGGTGTAGCGCGACGGTATGCGCACCATCGGCGAGGACCTGGGTCCGCACGGCGTCGAGCGGTGCGTCACAGGTGACCCATACCGAGCCCAGCAGTTCCCTGCCTGCCCGTACGGCGACGACGACACGTCCGCGCAGTCCATGTCTCGGCGAGGCCGGAACGTACAAGGGCTCGTCCGACGCGGCGAGATGCGCGAACACGCCGCGCCTGTCGAACAGTTGCCTGACGGTGTCGGGCACCCGCCTACCCAGAATCGTGTCGAGGCGTGCGGGGTCGGCGCCATGCTGCAGGCTGGAGTACGCCATCACCCGGGAGAGCTGGTCTTCGATGGTCACCGGGCCACCGGCCGCCGCCGCGATGGTGTCGGCGAGGGCGAAAAGATCGCTTGGGCCGCGCCCGGACTCTGTCTCACGTCCTTCGAGCACCAGTCCGTAAACGACTCCTGAAACCTGGCTCCAGGACACACTGGGATCGATGAGCACGAGAGCGATGTCGCTCTCTCGCGCAGCGGCGAGGGCCGCACTGGTGGGCTCGGCGCTCGTTCGAGCGAGGACGACGATCGACCGCGCCGCCGACGCGAGCTCTACGGCCGAGGACACGTCCACGACGCCCACCGCGAGGAAGGCGTCTCCGATACTCGGCCCGGCTTCGGTCGGGTCGTGCATCACCACACTGCGTATTTCCTCGTCACGCGAGCGGCTCGAGCCGATCAGCCGGGCGCCGAAGCCGCCGAGGACATTGATCAACCGATCCAGTCTGACCATTGCTCGATCCGGTTCCTCACCGTGGGGAAAGCGCTGGTGCCGACGGCCCGATCACCATCGCACCTTCCATGATGCTGCCCTCTGGCTGAAACCGACAATCCGGGGGCCTGCATTTGTTCGTTTTCGACAACAGGTGCGGGCCCCGGCTCAGCGATGCTCGGCACGTAGCACGTTTCGATGAGCTCGTGGAGGTACGCATGGACGAGGCCGCGCACATCGGTGACGGACCGCGAACGGCGGTCGTCGTCGGCGCAGGGGTGGTGGGCCTTTCGACGGCCTGGTTCCTGCAGGAGCGGGGGGTCGAAGTCACGGTGGTCGACCGGGACGATGTGGCCGCAGGGGCGTCCTGGGGCAACGCGGGGTGGCTGTCCCCCGGATTGGCGATCCCGCTGAACGAGCCGAGTGTGCTGCGTTTCGGACTGCGTGCGCTGCTGGATCGACAGGCACCTCTGCATGTTCCCGCCACCATCGACCCGGGACTGTGGCGGTTCCTGCTGGGCTTCGCCAGACACTGCACCTGGAAGGCGTGGGAAGACGCGGCCGGCGCCAATCTGCCGCTGAACACCGAATGCCTCGAGGCGTTCGACGTGCTCACGGCGAACGGGGTACGCGCACCGACGTTCGAGGCGCCGATCACCGCCGCGTTCGAATCCGCACAGCACGCCACCGGACTGCTCCACGAACTACGCAGGCTGACCGATGCCGGACAGGCGGTGGACTACACCGGGATCACCGGCGCCGAACTTCGCGCGCGGTTGCCACAGGTGTCAGATCACGTCCGTGCGGGCGTGCGGCTGGATGGGCAGCGCTACGTCGATCCAGGGGCCTTCGTCGCGGCGCTGGCCGAGTCGGTGCGCGCGAGGGGCGGCGTTATCCGTACCGGATTCGACGTGGTGGACGTCAGCCCAAAGCGCTACGCCGTGACCGTTCGCTCGAGGTCGGCGGAGTCGATCTCGGCCAACGTCGCGGTACTGGCCACGGGCGCCTGGCTGGGCGCACTCGCCAAACGCTGGGGAGTCCGGGTCCCGGTACGTGCGGGCCGGGGTTACTCGTTCACCGTCCCCACCGACGAGCCCGTTGCCGGGCCGGTGTATCTGCCCGGCGTCCGCGTCGCCTGCACGCCGTACCGGCACGGACTGCGGATCGCCGGGACGATGGAGTTCCGGGCGCCGGACGCGGCGTTGGACTCCGCCCGAATCGACGCGATCGTCAACTCGGCGCGGCCCTATCTCAACGGCGTCCGCTGGGAGGAACGCACGGACGAGTGGGTGGGGCCTCGGCCGGTGACACACGACGGCAAGCCGCTGATCGGCGCGGTGCGGGCGCCCGGGGTGTATGTGGCGGGCGGACACGGCATGTGGGGACTGACCCAGGGACCGATCACCGGACGGCTGCTCGCCGAGCAGATCACCACAGGAAAGCAACCGGAAGCCCTGCGCGAGGTCGATCCGCTGCGTTGAGGGCCGATCCTTCCGAAAGGACAGAACGACATGTCCCACGCCGAACCGGTCGCCGACGACAACCTGCCACTTGATCGGGCCGAGCGGGCAGAACTGGACTGGTTGCGAACCGAGAACGCACTGCTGCGCACCGAACGGGACATCCTCGTGCGAGTCGCCAGTGGCTTCGCCGACGACGCCAACGTCACCCTGCTCGCCCGCCGCTCGCACGCCGACGGATCGTGGACCGATCGACACAAGGAAACTTCGTGAACACCACTGGACACATCTGGTTGACCCAGGATGCCTTCGACCGGCTGCGGGAGGAGCTGGCGGTCCTGCTCGACCAGGACGGCGTCCCGGAAACCGACGACACGGACCACCTGCCGGAGGCTCGGCGCAGAAGAACCCGCGTTCGCGAGATCCAAGAGCTGATCCACCACGCCGTCGTCGGCCAAGCACCACCGGATGACGGCATCGCCGAACCGGGAATGGTGCTTACCGTCCGGTTCGATGACGATCCCGAATCGGAGACGTTCCTGCTGGGCGTGCGCGATGGGGCGGAGCCAGGAGAACTCGAGGTCTACTCGCCAGAATCCCCGCTGGGCACGGCATTGACCGGTGCCAGACAGGGTGAACAACGTCGCTACACCGTGCCCGATGGCCGGACGATGCGCGTGACACTGATCCGCGCGGTGCCCTACGGACTCCACCGCGCACAACCTGGCAGGTAGCGGCCTGCCCTCGTGGTGCGGGGCCGTCCCGGTTCAGCAGGTGGTGACCTGGTCCGCGGCGCTCTCGACGAACTCGAGCATCACCTGACCGAGCCTGCCCGCGTTCGCTTCGTCCTCGGTGAGGATGTCGGTTCCGTGCCGGGTGCTCTCGATGAACCGGAGCTCACCTGTGGGTGCCCAGGCGTGCAGCTGGCGCGCCGCTTCCACGCTGCCGTAGGCATCCTCGTCACCGGAGACGAACATGATCGGGCAGCGGATGCTCGCCACTCCGGCTTCGGTGAACTCGTAGCTGTCGGTCCGCCGGACCCCGGCGAGCCACAGCACGGCGTTGATCCCGTTGTCCGGTTGCGCGGCGGCATGCAGAGATGCCACCGCGCCGATGCTCGCACCACCGGCTATCACGGTGTCGGCACCGTTGTCGCGCAGGAAAGCAGTGGCGCCGAGCACGTCCTGCCAGTGGTCGGCGAAGTCGTTGCGCTCGGCGTCCGCAGCGCGGGCGTAGGTGAGCGCCCGGTACCCGTGTCTCGCCAGTTCCTCGGCGAAGCCCGACCAGTCGTCCTGGCTGTCTCCGGAACGGCCCATATGCGACAGGACGACGGCGACGCGGCCGTCACCGAAGAGGCGACCGGACCGCCTCTCACCTCCCGGCACCGCAAACGTGACCTCCCGATACGAGCCGATTCGCTCGTGGGCGGTCCCCGTGGAACTCGTGCCGGTCTCGGGGGCGGGAGCAGGAGACCCGGCGCAGGCGCCGAGCAACAGCGAGCAGGCGAGAACGAGCACAATCCGCACCGGCTGTCGCACCATCCAGAAATATCACAGGACGACCCCCGCCCCGCGGCCCTGAAGGGCACGCGGGAGTGAACCGGGTTGTCCGTGAGCGCCGGTTCCCCTCTCTCGCGCGTCAACCCGTCAGGTGGACTTCCTTGAGCGGCCCAGCGCGGTGCGTGATACTCCGATCACGGATTGTTGCCAGCTGTAGCGGAAGGAGCAGGAGATGGGTTTCTGGACGGAGGCCACTCGGGTGCTCGACAAGTCCGCGGACCGGGTCGCCAACCGCAGGTCCAAGGTCGTGCGGACGACGAAGAAGGTCGTCGACGGCCTCTGTGTGGGCTGCCTGCGACCGACGAGCAAACAGCAGTGCGGTGTGCCCTGCTGCGGCCGGACCAGCTGCATGCGCGTGGTGGTCGACCGAATCTGAGCATCGGCGATCGGCCAAGACTGTCGTACCACCGACAGTTGACCTCCCTCGCGAGCGGTCCCTGGTGTTGACTCCAGTGACCGTGATGACCGCCCATCGTTGTACGGAACCGTTCTCCGTACCCGGACGATGTGATCATCGACCTCGAAAAGGGAGGCCCGCTTGCCACGACGTCACGACCTGGTGGTGGTAGGTGGTGGGACCGCGGGGATCATCGCGGCCACCACCGCCGCACGACTGGGGGCCGGGGTGGCCCTTGTCGAGCGAGATCGCACCGGCGGCGATTGCCTGTGGACCGGCTGTGTGCCCAGCAAGTCGCTGATCGCCGCCGCGAAAACCGCACACACGATGCGCAGCGGCGCGGCATTCGGGATCGATGCCGTCGAACCGAGGGTCGACTTCGCGGCGGTGCTGGCCCACGTGCGCGGCGCGATAGCCCGAATCGAGCCCGTCGACTCGCCGGACGCGCTTGCCGCGGCCGGCGTCGAGGTCCTGGCGGGCGACGCTGTCTTCACCAGCCCACGCGAACTGCGGGTCGCGGACAGGCGTCTGCGATTCCGGCACGCCGTCGTCGCGACCGGCTCCTCCCCCGCCCTGCCCCCGGTCCCCGGGCTGGCCGACAGCGACCCGTTGACCAGCGACACGGTATGGGACCTCACCGAACTCCCCGAAAGCCTGATCGTCCTCGGCGGCGGACCCATCGGCTGCGAGCTCGGGCAGGCTTTCGCCCGGCTGGGTAGTGACGTCACCATCGTCGAGGCCGCCGACCGGCTCCTGCCGAGAGAGGAACCACGAGCGAGCGATGCCCTCTCGGCCGCGCTCACCGCCGAAGGCGTACGCGTGCTCACCTCCACCACGGTCACCGCGGCCGAGGGAGATCACGGTGGAAGCACGCTGTCGCTGTCCGGTCCCGACAGTCCGCCGACCCTGTCGGCCGACCACGTTCTGGTGGCGACAGGACGCCGGCCGGGCTCCGGCGAGCTCGGCCTGGAAACGGCCATGGTCCGCCTGGACGACCGGGGCCACGTCATCGTGGACGCGAAGCTGCGTACCAGCAATCCCGCCGTCTACGCCGCCGGTGACGTCACCGGCAAGCTGCCGTTCACCCATGTCGCGGGCATGCACGGGAGCATCGCCGCCACCAACGCACTTCTCGCACCCACCCGCACCATCGATCACGAGAAGATCCCCTGGGTCACCTTCACCGACCCCGAGATCGCCCACGTGGGACTGACCGAACACCAGGCCCGGCAGCGTCACGGCGACGGCGTGCGAGTGCGACTGCTCGAGCACGACGACGTCGACCGTGCCATCACCGAGCACGCCACCCACGGCTTCACCCACGTGGTGCTCGACGGCAAACACCGGGTGCTGGGTGCCACGATCGTCGCGCCCCGGGCAGGCGAGATGATCGCCGAACTCACTCTGCTCACCACCCGGCGCGGCCGGCTACGCGACCTGGCCTCGGTGGTGCACGCCTATCCCGCCTGGAGCGACGGTGTCTGGCACGCCGCCGTGGCCGAAGCCAACTCGGCACTACAGGCCAGACCGTTGCGCCAGATCACCCGAGCGCTACTGCACCTGCGCCGCCTGCGTTCCTGAGCGGAACGGAGCGCCAAGGGCAAGGCTGTCGGGGACCGTGAACAGCCGCGCGCCGCGAGCCCGAGCCGCTTAGAGTGATCCGTGATGGTCAAGTCTCCGGATCCCGCGCGCATACTGCGGTTGGTCGCCTTTCACCTGGAACGGACGGGTGAACCGACCTACCGGGTACAGGCGTTCCGACGAGCCGCGGCGACCGTCGACGATCTGGCCGAAGGGGAATTGGACGAGCGGATTCGAACGGGAACGCTGACCCAGCTGCCCGGCATCGGCAAGGTCACCGCGGGCTTGATCACCGAGGTAGCCGGCGGTTCCGAGCCGGAGTACCTGCTCCGAGTCCGCGAGCGCGCTGCTGAGCCGGACGGCGGAGAGCTGCGCGCGGCGCTTCGCGGCGACTGCCATACGCACTCCGACTGGTCCGACGGCGGCTCGCCCGTACATGAGATGGCGAACGCCGCACGCGAACTGGGCCACGAATGGATGGTGCTCACCGATCACTCTCCTCGGCTGAAGGTGGCGAGAGGGCTGTCCACAGAGCGGTTGCGGCAACAGCTGGACCTGGTCGCCGAACTGAACTCCACGCTCGCGCCGTTCCGGATCCTCACCGGAATCGAGGTCGACATCCTCACCGACGGCACCCTCGACCAGGACCCGGATCTGCTCGCATCACTCGATCTGGTGGTCGCCAGCTTGCACTCCGCACTGCGAATGCCGGCACCGGAGATGACCAGGCGGATGGTCGCCGCGGTTCGCGACCCGAACGTCGACGTGCTCGGCCACTGCACCGGCCGGCTCGTTTCCGGTAAACGTGGGCGTCCCGAGTCGACCTTCGATGCCGAGGCTGTTTTCGAAGCCTGTCAGGACAACGACGTCGCGGTGGAGATCAACTCGCGGCCGGAGCGGCAGGACCCGCCACGCAGGCTGATCCGGCTCGCGGCCGAACTGGGCTGCAGGTTCGCGATCGACAGTGACGCGCACGCTCCAGGACAACTGGCGTGGCAGTCCTATGGCTGTGTGCGCGCCACCGAATGCGGCGTCGGACCAGATCAGGTGATCAACAGCTGTTCGGCCGACCAGCTGGCGGACTGGACCGGGTCGCGGCGCTGACGAGCCGGGATCTCCCACCCCGGCCGCCATATCCGGTCGACGCGTCGTACGCTGCCGAAGTCTCTCGGAAAAAAAATTCGGCGCGCGTGTCGATTCTCCACGTTCCCCGTTCGACCTAGGTGTGCGCGGGTCCGAGAGCAGGCCCCGGATGACACAGGGAGACAGAACCATGAAGTACATGCTGATCATGCGTGCCACCGATGAGACCTGGGCGTCGTTCCAGGACACCGACTTCAGCGAGATCATGGAATCGATGGGCCGCTTCAACGACGAGATGATCAGGGCAGGTGTACTGGTCGCGGCCGAAGGGCTCGACGACGCGGCGGACGGCGTCGTGGTCGACTACTCGTCGGAACCGCCGGTCGTCACTGACGGTCCGTACGGGGAGACCAAGGAACTGTTCGGCGGTTTCTGGATTCTGAACGTGGCGTCGAAGGAAGAGGCCGTTGAGTGGGCGAAGCGGGCGCCGCTGGCCGGTCCGGGTAGCAAGGCCGAGATCCGCCGGGTCACCACGATCGACGAGTTTCCCCAGGACAACGAGTGGATCCAGAAGGAACGGGCCTGGCGCGAAGCCACCGGCCAGCTCTGAGCGGATCGGCAGCGATGGTCGACGCGGACGGTCGTGAGGCCGTCGCCGCCGTCTGGCGGATCGAGTCCGCGCGGATTGTCGGTGCGCTCGCGCGGTACACCGGCGATTTCGCGCTGGCCGAGGACCTTGCCCAGGAGGCACTGGCCGAGGCCCTCGTGACGTGGCCGCGCGAGGGCGCACCCCGAAATCCCGGGGCGTGGTTGCTCACCGTCGGCAGACGCAGGGCGATCGACATGTTCCGCCGTCGCTCCGCACTCGACGAGAAGTACGCCGTCCTCGCCCATGACCTGGGCGAGGGCGGCGCACTCTCGGGCAGCGTGCCGGCCGATTCGGGCGCTGGCGGCGCGGACGTGCTGTGGGAGCCGGACCAGATCGACGACGACATGCTCGCGTTGATGTTCATCTCCTGCCACCCCGTGCTGTCACGGGAGGCGAGGCTGGCACTCACCCTGCGGGTGGTCGGTGGTCTCACGAGCGATCAGATCGCCAGAGCGTTCCTCGTGCCGACCGCCACCGTGCAGGCCCGCATCACCCGGGCCAAGAAGACCCTCGGCGCGGCTCAGGTGCCGTTCGAGGTACCACCCCCAGAGGAGCGGACCGAGCGGCTCCACTCGGTGCTCAACGTGGTCTATCTGATCTTCACCGAGGGATCGTCGGCCAGCTCGGGCGATGACCTGATCAGACTCGACCTCGCGAGCGAGGCATTGCGCTTCGCCCGGGTGCTGACCCGGCTGGTGCCGGACGAGCCCGAGGTGCACGGCCTGCTCGCGTTGCTCGAACTCACCGCGGCGCGCTTTCCCGCCCGTATCGGCCCCGACGGCGAACCGGTGCTGCTGGAACACCAGGACCGCCGCCGCTGGGACCAGTCCGCCATCCGCCGGGGCCGAGCGGCCCTGGCCCGCGCCGGGCAGGTGGGCCGGGGTCTTGGCGCCTACGGACTGCAGGCCGCGATCGCGCAGTGTCATGCCGTCGCCACCTCGGTCGAAGCGACGAACTGGGAGCGAATCGTACTCATCTACGAGGCACTCGGCCGGCTCACGCCGTCACCGGTGGTCGACCTCAACCGCGCGGTGGCGGTCTCCATGGCCATCGGATCCGCGGCGGCACTGGCCATCGTGGACGAGCTGGTGGCCGCGGGCTCGCTGTCGAACTCGCACCTGCTGCCGAGCGTCCGGGGAGAACTACTCACCCGCCTGGGCCGTACCGACGAGGCGCGCACCGAACTCGAACTCGCCGTGCGACTGTGCGGCAACGAGCGCGAACGGGCGGTGCTGAACCGCAAACTGGCCGATCTCGGCTGAGCGGCGGCCACCCTCGCCCCGCTCATGCCACGTGCCAGACGAACGGCGAGCCGCCCGGCATGTGCCGGTAGCCTGCTCCGGAGATGATCGAAGGAGGTCCAGTGGTTCGAGAACAGGCCGGGCAGGTGCTCGGCGCGAACCTGCGGGCGCTGCGCGAGTCGGCAGGGCTGTCACTGTCGGAACTCGCCCGCCGATCGAACATCGCGAAGGGCACACTGTCCCAGCTCGAGTCCGGGGCCGGCAACCCGACGATCGAGACGGTATTCAGTTTATCGAACGCTCTCGCGGTACCGGTGTCCTCACTGCTCACCGAGCGAGCTGACCCGGACGTGGTGCTCGTACGCTCCTCAGGACTCGAGGTACTCAGCAGCAACGCCGTGGATCTACGCATGCTGCGGCGCATGGACGTCACCGACAGGGTGTTCGAACTGTACGACCAGCGAGTTCGCCCCGACGAGGTCCAGCACTCCGCGGGCCATCCTGGATTCGAGCACGTCGTCGTCACATCGGGCGTGCTCAGGGTGGGTCCACCCGCCGCACCGTTCGAACTCGGGCCCGGCGACTACGTCTGCTTCCCCGCCCAGGAGCCGCATATCTACGAGACCGTCGGCGGCCCCGTGGTCTCGGTACTTCTGCTGGAGTACCCCGCCGACGCGGGGCCGCCGACACTCGGCGTGTCCTGTGGCGCCCTCGCCACCGATTCCAACGCGATCCGCCACCGGGGTTGACTCAGGTCACACTCCCCACTTAACCTCCGATCGTTCATTTAAATGAACGATCGGAGAACTTGTGGTGCATCCCGATGTAGTGGTGATCGGCGCGGGCGTCGTCGGCGCGGCCTGCGCCGAGGCACTCAGTGCCGAAGGACTCCGCGTGCTCGTACTCGACCGTGGCGCGCCGGCGAGCGGCACCACGGCGGCCGGTGAGGGCAATGTGCTGGTGTCGGACAAGGAACCCGGCCCGGAGCTGGAACTGGCCAAACTGTCCCGTCGGCGCTGGCCCGCGCTGCTCGCCGGTCTGCGCGAGGAACTCGGGAAGGCAATCGCCGAGGCCGAGTGGGACCCCAAGGGTGGTCTCGTCGTCGCGACCACAGAGGACGCCGTCGGCCCGCTGGCCGCGTTCGCCCGAGCACAGCGCACAGCCGGAGTTCAGGCCGACGAGATCGGTACCGAACAGGCAGCGCACCTTGAGCCGCACCTGACGAAAAACATCACCGCGGCGGTCCACTATCCCGAGGACGCCCAGCTGCAGCCGGTGCTCGCGGCCACCACCCTGCTCGCCGCCGTTCGCGGCCGCGGCGGCGAGGTTCGCTCCGGTGTGACGGCGACCGGCATCGTGCGGGACAGGGCCGGGGCCATCGCCGGTGTTCGCGTCGACAGCGGTGTCATCGCCTGCGGCGCGGTCGTCAACGCATGCGGACCGTGGTCGGGTGAGTTCTCGGCTCGAGCGGGCGCGCCGATCGCGGTTCTGCCCCGCCGCGGCATGGTCCTGGTCACCGCGCCGTTGCCGCATACGGTCGCCCACAAGGTCTACGACGCCGACTACGTCGGTGCCGTGGCCAGCGGCGAGGCAGACCTGCAGACCAGCACGGTCGTGGAGTCAACCCGAGCGGGGACCGTGCTGATCGGCTCGAGCAGGCAACGCGTCGGCTTCGACGACACCGTGCAGGTCACGGTGCTCCGGGAACTGGCACGCAAGGCCCTCGCGTTGTTCCCGATTCTCGAAGATGTCCAGATCATGCGCGCATACGGGGGATTCCGGCCGTACGCCCCCGATCATCTGCCGGTCATCGGACAGGATCCGCGCGTGCCCGGGTTGTGGCACGCGACAGGACACGAGGGAGCCGGCATCGGTCTCGCGGCTGGTACCGGGCTGCTGCTCGCCGACCTCTTCGCCGGTCGAAAGTCCGTTGTGGACGCGTTTCCGTTCCGTGTGGACCGCCCCGCGGTCGTCGAGGAGGTATTGACGTGAAGGTACGAGTCGACGGGCGGGATTACCCCGCGCGCCAGGGCCAGACGGTCGCCGGACTGCTGCTGGCCGCCGGCCGCACATCATGGCGCACAACGCGTGGCGGTGGCAGACCGCGCGGCGTCTTCTGCGGGATCGGCGTGTGCTTCGACTGCCTGGTCGTGGTGAACGGTGTCCCGGACGTACGCGCCTGTCAGCGAACGGTGGAGGACGGCGACGAGATCCGTCTGCAGCACGGGGCGGAGCTTCCTTCATGAACCGGGTCGTCGTAGTCGGTGCGGGCCCCGCCGGGATGGCCGCCGCGCGGGCGGCCGCCGCGGCCGCCGTCCCGGTGACGCTGATCGACTCCGCGGCCCTGCTCGGCGGGCAGTACCACCGGCAGGACGCGACCGGAGACGGCGAGAGCCTCGCCCTCCCCGGTGCCGTCGACTACCTGCCGAACACCGTGGTGTGGGCCGTGGAACCGATCGCCGGGGGCCACCGGGTGCACCTGCTCACCGGCCCGGCCGACGGGCCGGGCAGGCGAGGCACGAGCATCGACACAGCGGCGTTGGTGCTGGCCACGGGCGCGTATGACCGGACACTGCCGTTCCCCGGCTGGGACCTGCCGGGGGTGTACACGGCGGGAGCGGCGCAAGCATTGGCGAAAGGGCAGGGTACGGCGGTCGGAAAGCGCGTCCTGCTGGCGGGAACGGGACCGTTCCTGTTGCCCGTCGCGGAAGCGGTACTCCGAACGGGATCGGCGGTCGTCGCGGTCCATGAGGCCAACGATCCGTTCCGCGGCTGGCTACGGCAGCCCTCGGGATTGCTGGCCGGTTGGGGCAAGGCAGGCGAGCTCGCTCGCTACCTCGCCGTACTCGCCACCGGCAAGGTGCCGTACCGGCGCCGCAGCACGGTGATCGCGGCGCACGGCGACGAGCGGGTCGAGTCGGTGACCACGGCCCGCCTCGACCGGAACTGGAACATTCTGGCGGGTAGCGAACGACGGATCGATGTGGACGCGGTGTGCGTGGGATTCGGCTTCACGCCGCAACTCGAGCTCGCCGTCTCCGCGAAATGCGCCATTCGCGACGGCTTCGTCGCCGTGGACACCGGCCAGGCGACCTCGGTTCCAGGAGTCCTCGCGGCAGGAGAGCTGACCGGAATCGGTGGTGCGGTCCTCGCCGCGGCGGAAGGCGCCGTCGCCGGAACCACCGCCGCACGGATCCTCGGCGCACGACCCGGCCCACCGGTCAGCGCACTGCGCCAGGCCAGGTCGGCACGCCGCTTCGCCGCGGCGCTCGACGAGGTGTACTCCGTCAAACCCGGCTGGCAGGACTGGTTGCACGACGACACGCTGGTCTGCCGATGCGAGGAGGTCGGCTTCGGCGAGCTTTGCCGGGCCGTCGAGGAGCGCGAGGCACGCGACGTCCGGTCGCTGAAACTCCTCAGCCGAGCCGGCCTCGGCCAATGCCAGGGCCGCGTCTGCGGCCGCAACGTCGCCGAGCTCGCTCGGCTTCCCGGCGGTCCCGATGCTTTCGCTCGCCGTCCCCTCGCGGCACCGGTGCGGCTCGGCGAGCTCGCCGAGCCGATTCGCACCGAACCAACCGAACCGACCGAACCAGTTTCCCCGAACTACGAGGAGAAGTGATGACGCAGGAGAAGCTCGACGGAGTGATCGTGGCTACCGCGCTGCCATACGCGGAGGACCTCAGTGCGCCCGCGGGGCTGCGCGTGGATCTCGACCGGTACGCCGAACACTGCCGCTGGCTGATCGACAACGGCTGCCGCGGGGTCGGCCCGAATGGTTCACTCGGCGAGTACTCCTCGCTGACCGAGGACGAACGGCGGGCGGTCGCCCGCACGGCGATAGACGCGGTCGGCGACGACGGCATCGTCGTGGTCGGAGTGCACGGTGTCGGCGCCCACCAGGCGCGCGAATGGGCGGAGAAGGCGGCCGAGGACGGCGCACACGGCGTGCTGTGCCTGCCGCCGACCATGTACCGGGCGAACACGTCAGAGGTGATCCATCACTTCGAACAGGTCGCGAGTGTCGGACTGCCGGTGATGGCCTACAACAATCCCATCGACACCAAGGTGGACATGCTGCCACCGGTGCTGGCGGAGATCGCCGAGCTGGACAACGTCGTGGCGGTCAAGGAGTTCTCCGGCGACGTACGGCGAGTGCTCGAACTACGCGAGCTGGCACCGGAGCTGACCATTGTCGCCGGTGCCGACGACGTGGCCCTCGAAGCACTGCTGATGGGCGCAACCGGCTGGTTCGCCGGCTTCCCGAACGTCTTCCCCGCCGAGTCCGTGCACTTGTTCTCCCTTGCCCAGCACGGAAAGCTGACCGAGGCACGTGAGCTGTACGAACAGCTGGTGGCCGCGTTCCGCTGGGACTCGCGGATCGAGTTCGTGCAGGCCATCAAACGCGGTATGGAGATGGTCGGCCGGTTCGGCGGGCCGTGCAGGCCGCCTCGCGGTCCGCTGAACGCCGAGCAGCTGGCCGCGCTCGAGGCCGACATGCGACGTGCGATCGACCACCTGGCCGCGAACCCGGTGGCATCCTGAGATGCGGGCCCGTAGATACTTCTCCGCCGTCGATTCGCATACCGAGGGCATGCCGACCCGGGTGATCACCGGTGGCATCGGTGTGATCCCGGGCGACACCATGGCGGCGCGCCGGGAGTACTTCGTCGAACACCTCGACCACATCCGCAAACTGCTGGTGAACGAGCCTCGGGGGCATGCCGCGATGAGCGGGGCCATCCTCCAACCGCCGACCCGGCCCGACGCGGACTGGGGTGTGCTCTACATCGAGGTGTCCGGATGTCTGCCGATGTGCGGGCACGGCACCATCGGCGTCGCGACAGTGCTGGTGGAAACCGGAATGGTCACCGTGACCGAACCGGTCACCACGGTGCGCCTCGATGCGCCCGCCGGCCTCGTGGTCGCCGAGGTCGCCGTCGAGGACGGCAGGGCGAAGTCGGTCACCATCCAGAACGTGCCGTCGTTCTCGCTGGAACTGGACGCACACGTCGAGGTACCGGAGCTCGGCCGGGTCCGGTACGACATGGCCTATGGCGGCAACTTCTACGCGGTTCTTCCGGTCGCGGATCTGGGCATCAGGTTCGACAAGACCGAAAAGGACCGGATGCTCGCCGCGGGACTGTCCATCATGGATGCGATCAACGAGCAGAACCGGCCGGTGCATCCCGCGGATCCCGGCATCAACGGCTGCAAGCACGTACAGCTGGTGGCACCCGGGACGGGCGGCAGCGACGCACGTAACGCGATGGCTATTCATCCTGGCTGGTTCGATCGATCCCCGTGCGGTACCGGTACGTCCGCAAGGATGGCGCAGCTGCACGCGCGGGGCGAGCTCGGATTGGGGCAGGACTTCGTCAACGAGTCCCTGCTCGGCACCCGGTTCGTCGGCAGGCTTGTCGAGGAGACGAGCGTGCACGCGATGCCCGCCGTCGTGCCCACGGTCACCGGAGGTGCCTGGATCACCGGTATGGGCCAGTACCTGCTCGATCCGCACGATCCGTTCCCCGAAGGGTTCTCGCTGTGAAGGAATTCCTCGTCACGCTCAACGACTGGCTGTGGAACCCGCTGGTGGTCCTCGCTCTCGGACTCGGCGTGGTACTGACGATCCTGACCAGAGGGGTACAGATCCGGCGGCTGCCCGATATGTTGCGCCAGCTTCGCGGCGGCGAGCGTTCCGAGGCAGGCATCTCCTCCTTCCAGGCCCTCACCCTGACGTTGTCCAGCCGGATCGGCGTCGGCAACATCGCCGGTGTCGCCACAGCTATCGCCGCGGGTGGACCCGGCGCGCTGTTCTGGATGGCCGTGATGGCCTTCCTCGGTGGGGCGACCGCGTTTGTCGAGTCCACTCTCGCCCAGATCTACAAGACCAAGGCCGACGGCAAGTACTGGGGCGGGATTCCGTACTACATCGAGAAGGGCTTGCGGAAGAAGTGGCTGGCGGTTGTGGCCGCGGTGACCGCACTGGGCCTCTACGGGGTACTCGCGCCCGGGATCCAGTCGAACAACATCGCGGCCGGCTTCGACACCGCCATGGGGATCAGCCCGTGGATCACCGGTCTCGTGGTCGTCGGCCTGTTCGGGTTCGTCGTTTTCGGTGGACGCAAGCGCATCGTCGCGGTCGCGGACACCGTGGTCCCGATCATGGCGGTCGGTTATGTGCTCGCCGCGCTTGTGGTCGTCCTCGTCAACATCTCCGAGGTACCGGACATGATCACGCTGGTACTGTCCAGCGCGTTCGGGACCGACTCGGTCTTCGGTGGCATCATCGGCGCGGCGATCGCGTGGGGCGTGCGGCGAGCGCTGTTCTCCAATGTCGCAGGGGTCGGCGAGGGATCGTACGGGGCGGCGGCCGCCGAGGTCTCCCATCCCGCCAAACAGGGACTGGTCCAGTCGTTCTCGATCTACATCGACACGCTGTTCGTGTGTATGGCCACCGGTCTGATGATCCTGATCACCGGAAAGTACAACGTCCAACCGGAGGGCGCCGCGCCGCTGGTCAACAATCTCGACGGAGTGGCCGCTGGGCCCGCGTACACCCAGGAGGCCATCAACTCCGTGTTCGCCGGTGTCGGCCCGCACTTCGTGGCGATCGCGCTCGCACTGTTCGCGTTCACCACACTGGTCGCCTTCTACTACATCGCCGAAACCAGCCTCACCTACCTGACACGCGGTATCCGGCACCAGGGACTGCAGCACGGAACACGAGCCGTGATGCTGGGGGTGATCTTCTACGGCGCGGTCGAGTCCCCGGATCTGGTGTGGGCGATCGGTGACGTCGGCTATGCCGCGCTCGCCTGGGTCAACATGGTCTGCATCGTGTTCCTCGCCAAACCCGCTCTGATCGCGTTGCGCGACTACGACGAGCAACGACGACTGGGGCTGGACCCTCAGTTCGACCCCACGAAACTCGGCATCGCGAACGCGGACTACTGGGTAGGCCGTGCGGCGGGCGGCATTCAGGAGACCCGGTCAGAGGTGCGCGATTGACCGGGAAGACCCGACCGCCGACGACAGGAGAATGATTGTGACTGACGAGATCAGCAAGCTGACCGAAGCGGCGGCCACCGCGGCTCCCGCCCTCGACAGGAGGGGGCGGGAGTGGCGAGCCACCCTGCTTCGTGCCATAGCCGACGAACTCGAGGCACGCCGCGAGGACATCGTCGCCGTCGCGGACAGTGAGACCTCGCTCGGCGGAGCAAGACTTGGCGGGGAGCTCACCCGCACCGGGTACCAGGCCCGGTTGTTCGCCGAGGTTCTGGACGAGGGCTCCTACCTCGAAGCCGCGATCGACCACGCGGGCGACACACCCATGGGGCCCGGCCCGGACCTGAGGCGTCAGCTCGTTCCGATCGGACCTGTGGCCGTCTTCGGGGCGAGCAACTTCCCGCTCGCGTTCTCTGTTCCCGGCGGTGACACAGTGTCGGCGCTGGCAGCGGGATGCCCGGTGATCGTGAAGGCGCATCCCTCACACCCCGAGACATCCAGGCTGACGTTCGACATCATGTGGCAGGCCGCGCACCGGCTGGACGCGCCGGATGGCCTGCTCGGCATCGTGTTCGGCCAGGACGCGGGGGCGGCGCTGGTCGCGGATCCGCGTGTCAAGGCCGTTGGGTTCACCGGTTCCCTCAGCGGCGGCCGAGCGCTGCTGGACATCGTCGGGGCGCGCGAGGACCCCATACCCTTCTATGGGGAACTCGCGAGCCTGAACCCGATCGTGGTCACCGCCGCCGCGACACGGGAGCGGGGAACACAGATCGCCGAGGGGCTCGTGGCCTCGATCACGGCGTCCGCCGGTCAGCTGTGCACGAAACCGGGTCTGGTGTTCGTCCCGTCCGGATCGGCTGGTGACTCCGTTGTGGCGCGGGCGGCGGACCTGGTTGGCCAGGCCGGTGCGGGAACGGCGCTCAACGACCGGATTCATGCGGCGTACGGCGAGATCGGCGGGCGGCTCTCGCGGCTGCCCGGAGTTTCGCTCATCGCCGAGGGCAGTCGTTCCACGGAGGGACCATTGCGGATCCGGCCCCGGCTGTTGTCGGTCGCGGCGGCCGAGTTGACCGCGGACGCGACCGAGGAGTGCTTCGGCCCGGCGACGATCATCGCCAGGTACGACAGCGACACCGAGCTTCATGACGCGCTCGGCCGATTGCCTGCCTCCCTCACTGGCACTATCCACGCCGAGCCGTCGGAGCGGGACCGGATCACCGAACTGGCCGAAGTGCTGCGTGCGAAGGCGGGACGGGTCCTGTTCGACGGGTTTCCGACCGGGGTGCTCGTGTCCTGGGCACAGACCCACGGCGGTCCGTGGCCGTCGACCAACAGCCAGCACACGTCGGTGGGAACGAGCGCGATCCGCCGGTTCCTCAGGCCGGTCACCTGGCAGAACGCGCCACAGTTCGTACTGCCCCCCGAACTGCGCGACGGGGATGCCGGCGTCCCAAGGCGCATCGACGGCCGGCTGCGACTCCCCCGGTGACGTGCGGGCCCAACGAAGCGAAGCGCCCGCATGTCGATGGCCGGGCCATCGACGCCTACCTCTACCATTTCGCGGATGAGCGGCTACGACGATCTTGATCCCTTCGCGCACCTGGACACCTCGGCCTTGCCGCTACGTCAGCAGCAGATCCTCGTCACCATCCGGGACTGGGTCGTCCGGCACGGGTACTCGCCGAGCACTCGGGAGATCGGTGATGCCGTCGGCCTGCGGTCCTCGTCCTCGGTGTCGAAACACCTGGCGAGCTTGGAGGACAAGGGGTTCCTGCAGCGTGGCACCACGCTGTCGCGCCCGATCGACGTGCGGATGTTCCTGCAGCAGCCGGCACGGGAGTCCGCCGAGGATTCGGTGACCGTGCCCATGGTCGGTGATATCGCCGCCGGAAGCCCGATCTCCGCCGAGGAGCACGTCGACGACATGCTGACCTTGCCCCGTGAGCTGGCCGGGCGTGGTCGTGTCTTCGGTTTGCGCGTGCGCGGGGATTCGATGATCGACGCCGCGATCTGCGACGGCGATATCGTCGTGGTACGACAGCAACCCGAGGCACACTCCGGCCAGATCGTCGCCGCGATGATCGATGACGAGGCCACCGTCAAGGTGTTCCGGCGCCGCAACGATCACGTCTACCTCGAGCCGCGTAATCCCGACTACGAGGTCATCGACGGCGACAACGCCACGGTTCTGGGCATTGTGGTCTCGGTACTACGCAGTGTCTGAGACCGATTCCCGCCCGCCGGCCGCGTCGAGGTCGGCGGGCGGAACGCGGCGGTGCCCAGCCCGGCCGGCAGGAACGAGAACCTCGCCCGCGACTCGGCAAGCCTTTCGCGCCGCAGGTCTTCCTCCTTGTAGCGCGCGCAGGTCCGGTGCCACTCCATGATCCCGGACATCCACTCCTTGAGGTTGTCGGCGTGGCGCGTGAGGATGCCGCGCGCCTGTACGTCGAGGTCGTACTCGTCGAACATCGCGGGCAGCCCGTGCTTGACGATGTGCTCGAACTCCCGCATCCGCTCAGTCATCAGGTCGGCGACGACGTCACGGGCCGAGTACCGGTCGACGTTCAGGAAGTTCTCCACGACGAGGACCATGTTGTGCACCTCGCCCTCGAACTCGATCTCCTTCTGGTAGGAGAACAGGTCATTGGTGAAGCAGGCGTAGTCCTGCGCCGCGGTGTCCAGCTCGTGCATCACCCGCGTGCGGTAGATCTCCGCGGGAACTGATTCATAGTGGGCCAGCCTGGCCAAGCTCATCGTCATGTCGGAGCCGAAGGTCCTGCGGCGCATCTCCACGTAGTCGATCGGGTCGGGAATCCGGTTCTGTGCCTGGTTGTCCAACTCCCACAGCCAACTCGACGTCATGTCCTCCACGGCCCTGCGGAACTCCTCCCGAGCCGCACGCGGCATCGGACCAGCCGTTCGCCGCCACAGGTCGTCCAGTCCCCGCTCCAGCGCGTTCGCCGGTTCCGGCGTCTCCCCCGCGTCCAGCGGCATGAACGCGGCAAGCCGCTCTTGGCACAACTTCGCCCCGGCCAGGTCGCGGGAAGTCCCGAACACGACGGGAAAGAAGTCGTCGCCATAGGTACCCCAGGTCAGCCAGTCCGACGAGAGTTCGAGCTCCTTCCTGCTCGCGTCCGCATGGATCATCGCCGCGCAGTGCGCGAGGTCGTATCCAATGAATCGTTCCTCGTCCCAGACCGCACCGAAATCGGTTCCCGGCACCGAAGCGAACATTCCCGCCCACTCGGCCCACTTGACACCGTGAGCACGCGCCGCGTCCAGGTGCGGGCTCGTACGGGTCGGGTACGGCAGGTAGAAGTCCGGCAGTGGCAGGTGACCGACCGGCTGGAACGGCTGGTGCGAGTGCTGCCTTGTGCGGTGGCGCAGTCCCTCGGTGAAGAGCGAGACGGCGGACGTGCCGAGACCGGAAGGACCACCGAGCAGGCTCGGTGCGGCCGAGGTCGCACCCTCGTTCATGTACCGGCTGGAGCGCGCATGCCACTCGTGCCCGCCCGACTGCCAGTCCTGCAGGCCCTTGACGTACGCCGCGACACCGCCCTGCTCGTGCGGCAGGACTCCGTGCTCGGCGAACAACGCGGGAACCTCGACGAGTGCGGTGTTCTCGAACTGCTGCAAGCGGGATGTCAGCAGGTCGTTCACCAGTTCCGCCGCCTGCTGCGTGGAGCAGTCGAGGAAACGCTCGAACACAAGTACCGCATTCGAGTTCTCCCCCTCCTCCCGCACCTCTCGTTGATAGGAGAACAGGTCGTTTCGCAGATGAACGGCATCGGCGAACGTATCGGAAAGGACGCGCATTGGCCGCGTTCCCGCTATCCGGCCGGGAATCTCCGCACCGACGGCGTACTCCACGAGGTTCGCCGACCACGGCGCACCCCCGACCCTCCGGCGCATCTGCATGTACTCGATCGGGTTGGCGATGCGGCCGCGATCGATATTGTCGAGTTCCCACATCGACTCGATCATCAAGTTGTGGGTCGTCGTCGTGAATCGATGCCGCCAGCCTTCGGACATCGCCGGTATCGTGCGCTCCCACAGATCCCGAAGCCCGGCCTCGGCCGGGTTCTCCGGTTCCGGTCGCTGCTGCCCTGGCTCGATCATGAACCGCTCCAACCGGTCGAGGTACTCCTTCGCCCCGGCCAGGTCACGGGAGTACTTGAACTGCTCCAGGAAGTGGTCGTCGAAGAAGAACACCCACACGTACCAGTCGGTGATCAGTTCCAGTGCGGCCCCGCCACAGTCCGGATGGGTGTATGCGCACATGAGCGCGTAGTCCATTCGCGCCAGCGTCTCCTCGTCCCAGACGAGACCGCCGCTCGGCGTGGGCGCATCCAGCATTCCCATCCGCTCGGCCCACCGCGTGCTGTGCTCCCGGGCACGCTCGAGGTTCGGGTTGATCCTCGCCGGATGGGGCAGGTAGAACTCGGGCAAGGTGAAGGACTGCATGACTGGTATCCGTTCTGGGTCGAGTTGCGGACGCCGTGTTAGTGCCTGGTCACCGATGGCAGCGTGAAGCGGATGGTCTCGTGTGCGGTCTCTCGCTGTGCGACACGAACCGGGCCCAGAGCGCCCAGTGTGTCGATCACCGCGTCGACCAGTCGTGGTGGAGCTGAGGCACCAGCCGTCAGCCCGACCACCCGTGCGCCCTCCAGCCACTGTGGACGCAGCTCGCCGGCATCGTCGATCCGCTCGGCCGGGGTCCCGCACCGACGAGCGAGTTCTATCAGTCGCACCGAGTTGGACGAGTTCGACGAGCCGACGACGAGCACCAGATCGGCCTCCTCAGCGATCACCCGCAGCGCATCCTGTCGATTGGTGGTGGCGTAACAGATGTCCTCGGATGCGGGGCCGCGCAGCTGCGGGAACCGCTCGCGCAACGCGGCGATCACCTCGGCGGTCTCGTCCACCGCGAGCGTGGTCTGGGTCAGGTACGAAACCCGGCTCGGATCAGGGACGTCCAAAGTGGCCACCTCGGCCGCGGACTGCACGAGGAGCGTGCGCTGCGGTGCCTCGCCGAGGGTGCCCTCGACCTCCTCGTGTCCGGCATGTCCGATCAGGATCACCGTGTCACCCCGGGCGGCGAAGCGGCGCGCTTCGGCGTGCACCTTCGTCACCAGCGGGCAGGTGGCGTCGACCACCTCGAGCCCTCGCTCGGCTGCGGCGTCGCGCACGGCGGGCGAGACACCGTGCGCGGAGAACACCAGGGTCGAGCCGGCGGGCACCTCGGCCAGGTCGTCCACGAAAACCGCGCCACGCGACTCCAACTCGCCCACGACATGCACGTTGTGCACGATCTGCTTGCGCACGTAGACCGGCGCTCCGCGGCGGCGCAACAGTTCCTCGACCGTGTCGATGGCCCGGTCGACACCGGCGCAGAATGATCGCGGCGACGCGAGCAGGACCGTGCGCGGCCCGGCCACAGCTCGCCACGCGGGGTCCCGTAGGTCGATGTGCGCTCGCACGGAATTCCCTGCCATGGTGGCTCCTTAACGTTCGTGGCTGTTGCTGCGCTCAGGACAGCGGGTGAGTGATCAGCGGTCGCGCCGGGTGATCAACCCGGCCAGCGTGGTCAGCTCGGCCGCCGCGCGCGGCGCCGGTCCGGCCGCGCCGAGCTGACCCAGCGCCCGCTCGAGCAGGTCGTCCGCGCTGGCCTGACTCCAGTCCCGAGCGCCTGCCTCATCGATCAGGTCGGCGGCCCGGCGAAGCTCACCGTCGGTGAGCGGTTGTTCCCTCGCGTACAGCGCGGTCAGCGCGCGTCCCGGGCCGGACGAGCTGCGGAGCGTGGCCACGACCGGCAGTGATTTCTTTCTGCTCCTCAGGTCGGAGTACACCGGTTTGCCAGTCAGGGCGGGGTCACCCCAGATTCCGAGCAGATCGTCCACGAACTGGAACGCGAGACCTAGATGCTCACCGAATCCACGGAGCAGCCGAATCTGTTCCAGGCTGCCACCACCTGCGAGCGCGCCGAGTGCGGCGGCGCAGCCCATCAACGCGCCGGTCTTGCCTTCCGCCATTCGCCTGCACTCGTCCAGGGTGACCCCGTCGCGCCGCTCGAAGGCCAGATCGTCCGCCTGCCCGCGCACGAGCTCCTGCACCGCCGTGGCGAGCATCCGCATACTCCTGGTGGCCGGGCCGCCCGCCGCGCCGAGGACGTCGAGCGCCAGGGTGAGCAGGGCGTCACCGGCCAGGATCGCCGGACCTGCCCCGAAGACGGCCCAGGCCGTCGGTCTGTGCCGCCGGGTTTCGTCGCCGTCCATCACGTCGTCGTGCAGCAGCGAGAAATTGTGTGCCAGTTCCACGGCGACCGCCGCGGGCACCGCTACCCGCTGCTCACCGCCGACGGCCTGCGCGGCGAGCAGCGCGAGCGCGGGGCGCACGGCCTTGCCCGCACCGGCGTCGGTAGGCGTGCCGTGCTCGTCCAGCCAGCCGAGGTGGTAACCGGCGATATCGCGAACTGGGCGGGGCAGCGTATCGACCGCGGCGCGCAGGGAGGGGCGAACGGTGTCCTGGCTCCACCGCAGCAGTTCCGCGGGCGAGCGGGCTCCCGCTGGTCCATCCGCCCGCGCGGTCGTGCTGGTCAGGTTCGTCGCGTTCACGGCGGACACCGGATCACCGGCCGATCTCGACGTTCTCGAGGATGCCGAGTGCGTCCGGCACCAGCACCGCGGCCGAGTAGTAGGCACTGACCAGATAGGACATGATCGCCTTGTCGTCGACGTTCATGAAACGGACGTTCAGCCCGGGCTCGTACTCGTCCGGCAGACCGGTCTGACGCAGGCCGACCACGCCGTGGTGGTCCTCCCCCGTCCGCATCGCCAGGATGGCACTGGTGTTGTGCTCGGTGACCGGGATCTTGTCGCACGGCAGGATCGGCACGCCGCGCCACGAGGTCACCTGGTGCCCCTTGAGCTCCATGCTCGGTGAATAGAGGCCGCGGCTGTTGCACTCCCTGCCGAACGCGGCGATTGTGCGCGGGTGAGCCAGCATCAATTCGGTCTTGCGCCGCCTGGACAGCAGTTCGTCCAGATCGTCGGGCGTGGGTGGGCCGTTGCGGGTGTGGATGCGCTGCTTCAGGTCGGCGTTGTGCAGCAGGCCGAACTCCGGGTTGTTGATCAGCTGTTGTTCCTGGCGCTCGCGTAGTGCCTCGACGGTCAGCCGCAGCTGATGCTCGACCTGGTTCATCGGCTGGTTGTAGAGGTCCGCCACCCGCGTATGCACCCGCAGCACCGTCTGCGCGACACTGAGCTCGTACTCCCGGGGCCGAACCTCATAGTCCACAAAGGTCGCAGGAAGATCCGCCTCACCCTCGTGCCCCGACGCGATATCCACCTCAGCCTCACCATGCGCGTTCTGCGCCCGGGATGGTGCCGCACGTACCTCGTCCAACTGCCTGCGCAACGGTTCGCTGCGCTGCGCGACCGCATCGAACTCCGCGCGCGGCAGTGCGAGCACCGTGCACGGCGTGATCGTCTTGACGCTGAACTCCCAGATGCCCTCCGGGTCGACGAGCGCCTCGTGGCCGAAATGGTCTCCGTCGGCGAGCGTGCCGAGCACGGTGGGGTCGCCATAACTCCCGGTGCCGAGCTTGTTCACCTTCCCGTGCGCTATCAGATAGACGTGGTCTCGCTGGTGTCCGAACTCGACGATCACCTCACCCGCACCGAACTCCTGCTGCTCGAACCGGCCGGCCAGTTCGGACAGGGTCGGGTCGTCAGTGAAGCCGCGCAGCGGCGGGAGTTCTCCCAGCTCGGCCGGGATGACCTGGACGGAGGTGCCGACGTTGGTGATCGTGACCCGACCGTCGCCGACGGCATAACTCAGCCGCCGGTTGACGCGGTAGGTACCACCCGCGGTCTCCACCCAAGGCAGCATCCGCAGCAGCCAGCGGGAGGTGATGCCCTGCATCTGCGGGACCGACTTGGTGGTTGTCGCCAGATTCCTTGCGGCTGCGGTGCCGAGGCTGGACATCCCCTGCGGCTGGGTCGTCTCGATCGGTTCGGTAGCGGTCATGTCTGGAGATCACCAGTTCCTGTTTCGTGGTTCCTCATGTGCGGATAGGACAGCGACAGGCGCGGGCAGGTTCAGGACTCCCGGCCGATCTCGACGTTTTCCAGCACGGCCAGCGCGTCCGGCACCAGCACAGCCGCCGAGAAGTAGGTGCTCACCAGGTAGGACATGATCGCCTGCTCGTTGATGCCCATGAACCGGACGTTCAGGCCCGGCTCCACCTCGTCCTGCAGGCCGGTCCGACGCAACCCGACGACACCCTGGTTCGCCTCGCCGGTTCGCAGCAGCAACACCGAGCTGGTCCGGGTGCCGGTCACCGGGATCTTGTTGCACGGCAGGATCGGCACGCCACGCCATGAAGGCACCTGATGCCCGCCGTAGTCGGTGTTCGCTGGGTAGACGCCCACCCGGTTGCACTCCCGCCCGATCGCCGCGATCGTCCGCGGATGAGCCAGGAACACGGCCGGTTCCTTCCATACGAGCGCGAGCAGGGCGTCGAGGTCGTCGGGCGTCGGTGGGCCTGTTCGAGTCTGCAGTCGCTGGCCCAGATCCGCGTTGTGCAGCAGGCCGAACTCGCGATTGTTGACCAGTTCGTTCTCCTGGCGCTCGCGCAGTGCCTCGACGGTCAGCCGCAGCTGATGCTCGACCTGGTTCATCGGCTGGTTGTAAAGATCGGCCACCCGGGTATGCACCCGCAACACGGTCTGCGCGACACTGAGCTCGTACTCCCGGGGCCGAACCTCATAGTCCACAAAGGTCGCAGGCAGATCCGCCTCGCCCTCGTGCCCCGACGCGATATCCACCTCAGCCTCACCATGCGAATTCTGCGCCCGGCGGGGAGCGGAACCCGCTCGGTCGATGTGTTCGCGCAAGGCCTCGATCTGACCACTGACGTTCTCGACGGCCTGTCGATCAAGCGTGAGCACGGTACATGGGGTGACCGCTTTGACCGTGCAGTCCCAGGTTCCCGGCGAGCGCATAAGCGCCCTGTCCCCGAAGTAGGCTCCGTCGGCCAGTGCGTCGAGTACGGTGTGATCGCCGTACGCTCCGGGACCGAGCTTGTTCACCTTCCCGTGTGCCAGCAGGAACAACTCTTCGACAGGTTCCCCTGCGGCCGCCAGCAGGTCGCCGGGGCGGTACTCCCGCTGGACGAATCTGCCAGCCAGTTCGCGCAGCACGTCCGCTTCGTCGAATCCACGCAACAGCGGTAGCTCACGCAGTTCCTGTGGGATCACCCTGACCTCGGCACCCTCGCTGATGAAGGTCACCCTGCCGTCGCCGACGGCGTGGCTCAATCTGCGGTTCACCCGGTACGCCCCGCCGGGAACCTCCACCCAGGACAGTGCCCGCAACAGCCATCGCGAGGTGATCCCCTGCATCTGGGGGACGGTTTTGGTTGTCGTAGCCAGGTTCCGGGCGGCCGTCGTGGCCAGGCTGGACGGCTGGCGTTCATCGTCGTCGGCGACACCGGCGCTCGGCCCTACCGAGTCCGTCACAGTCACAACGCACACCACCATTCTGATCGCAGAACTATCCAAGGACTAGGAATGATCATGAATTTGCTGCCGGCAAAGGAAAATCGGCGATTCGGCAACGTGGCCGTACACCGAACATAGCAAATCTCCGAACGCACACAAGGACCCGAATGGGGCTTCACTCGACAAGAGCAGTGTGTGCCGTACGAAGTCCGGCAGAAACAACTATTGATCATAGTGGCTATCACGGCGCGCCACTGCAACCGGCCCGATGGAAGCATCACGGCCACGAAAGGATTCCCCCACAGGATAGGCGGGAACCACCGCCCTCAGCACCGCAAACCCCTTCACTGCGCCAATTCAGTGACATGAATGTCCTTCACCGAACCGATCGAATGAAGCGACGAGGTCTGCCTTGTAACGCCGCCGGACATATGGCTAGCTTGACAGGAACCGCACTGGCCGATCGCCGCGCGGCACTCGGGGTATTCCTTTTTTTCATTTCTGCTCTCTACTCATATCCGGGGGTACGGCAATCCGCGATGAACATCTATCTGAATGGTGTCCTGTGGGTGATCGGCGCATCCACGGTCGCCGGCGTGACCGCTTATTTCGTCCGCCGATTCGGTCAGGACGAGGGCAGGCCGGGCAACAATGACGCGGCCGGGCAGGTCTTCACGATCATCGCAGGTCTGCACGCCGTGCTGGTCGCGTTCGTGCTGATCGCCCTGTTCGACGCGGTCAACCAGGCCCGCAAGGGCTCCTACACGGAAGCCGATGCGCTTGTCGCCGCGACCTGGGCCGCCGACTCCCTGCCCGAACCCACCCGAACCCAGGTTCGGGCACACAGCGCCGAGTACGCCGCGACCGTACTGAACACCGAGTGGGCCCAGATGCGCTCCGGCAACGAGGTGAGTGGGCCGGGATGGGAGCAGCTCGAACGGATTCAGATCGACCTGGCCAAGGCGGAGACCGACGAGAACTGGCAGGAGGAACGAAAGTCCTCCGCCACCGCGGCCCTGACCGAGGTCTACGAGGCGCGCCAGCAGCGCCTGCTGCAGGCCAACGGTGATCACGTCGGCGCTGTGGTCTGGTTCGCGCTGGTCCTCGGCAGTGTCATCGCGACTCTGTTGCCGAATCTGTTCGGCGGTACAAGACTCGGCACGCACGTGATCATCGTGTCTACATTGGCCGGTACCATCACCGTGCTGCTGTTCGCGATCTACCAGCTACAGAACCCGTTCAGCGGCAGCGCGAGTGTGGAACCCGAGGCGTTCCGGGACGCACTCGAGCGGCTGCGCTGAGTGCGATGGCGGCAGCACGAAGTCCAGCTGGACTGCGCTCGCCTCTCCTGCTGACCACCGCCCTGCTTGCGCTGGCGATGCCACCACAGGTAACCGCACAACCGCACGGCGCCCAGGGGGCGGCACACTGCACGGCGCTCCTGGTACACAATGGCGCCTCGGATGGCCTATCGAGGATCAGCCGGATCGAACTGCCCTCCGGCACCCGCACTCGGCTGCCACCACCGCCACACCGTATCGACGCTCTCGGCTACGCGAGGGCACAGGACGTGACCTATGGTGTCGCTCGATCCGGTGCCGCTGTGGCGATCGACCGCGACGGCGGGACAACCGAACTCGGCGCGATCCAGCTCGGCGACCCCCCTGTTCGCTGGGACGGCCTCGGCAGCGCCACCGCTGGTGCCGTGATCGGCGACCACTGGTACGTCCTCAAGGCTGGATTTCTGTACACGATAGACATATCACCACACAGCCGGAACTACCTCGAGGTGTTACGCGCGACCGCACTCGCTCCGACCGGACTGGC
The DNA here is from genome assembly GCF_003385185.1 of Amycolatopsis palatopharyngis. Lineage (GTDB taxonomy): Bacteria > Actinomycetota > Actinomycetes > Mycobacteriales > Pseudonocardiaceae > Amycolatopsis > Amycolatopsis palatopharyngis. Next base: position 176,926 of record NZ_PQHZ01000001.1, read on the forward strand.
CGAGATCGGCGATTTCGACCGCCACCCGCGAGATGGTTCCCTCTACGGTGTGTCCGTGTCGACGCACGGCGACGTCGCCGCCGTCCGGATCGGCATCGACTCCGGCAGGATCAGCCCGCACCCCGGCTCGCAGTTACCCGGTGCGGACACGTTCGGCTCCATGACGTTCGGTCCGGACGGCTCGGGATACCTGCTCGCCGACGCGGCGGACGGCAGCACGCTGTATCGGCTGCCAAGCGGGACCTCCGGCGGCGCGGCCGAGATCGGGAAGCTACCGCCGTCATCGACCTCGGACATGTCCGGCTGTTTTGGACCGCCACGGCCACCCGCGCCCTCGCCGACCGCGCCGGAACCTTCGCAACCACCCCAGCCATCGCAGCCGACGGAACCACCGGCGCCGCCCCCGACTCCCGAGCCCCCGGCCACGCCGGGCTCAACGGCACCGGTCACGACGGCGCCACCGGACGGGTCACCCCGGCCGACCACGGCCACGCCACCGGCCTCCGTCGCGCCACCGATGCGCCCGCCACCCGCGCGTGCGGACAGGCAGGAGGCGAACGCGGACCCCGGCACCAGCGGGACCGACGAGAAACGTCGATGGGGGCTGGCCGTGCTGCTGCTCGTCATCGGCGGCGGGGCGGCCGTCCGCGCAGCAGGAAGACACCGATGAGCGCACTGGACCGCACAGGCGACACAGGCGACACAGGAGGAATGATGCCAACTCAACCCAACCGGGTGGGCCGGCGCCCGCTGGTGCTGTTCGTGGTCACCGCGTCCTGCCTGGCGCTGAGTCCGCCCGCGGTCACCGCCGCCGGCGGACCGCCGGGAGTTGATCCGTCCGTTGTCGAGCTGACCGTCGCACCGGGACAGTCGGCCGAAGTCGGTAAGCGGGTCGGCACCCCGGCCGTCCCGGCGAACCCGGAAGTGCACTTCCTCGCCGACACGACCAGCAGCATGGGTGCGGCGATCGACGGTATCCGGGAGAACGCGGGCACCATCCTGGACACTGTCCGGCGTGTGCAACCGAGCGCAAGATTCGGCGTCGCCGAATACCGCGATGTACACGCGGACCCGATGTCATACCGGGTGAACCAGCCACTGACCGACGACCCCGCCGCCATCAGGTCAGGGATCGCCCAGTGGGTCGCCAGGGGTGGCGGCGACGAGCCGGAGGACGCGATCAACGCCCTCTACCGGCTGGCCGTGGACAGCCGCGCCGCACGCACGGACAGCACCGGGATCGTCGCGTGGTTCGGTGACGCGCCCTCGCACGATCCGAGTGGCGGGCACACGCTGAACGAGACGATCGCCGCGTTACAGCAGGCGAACATCCGGGTGCTGGCCGTGGACGCAGGCGGCCTGGATGCGCGAGACCAGGCTTCGGCCCTCGCCTCGGGTACCGGAGGGATGCTGCTACCGGAGGTGGCGCCCGAAGCGATCGCGGACGCGATCCTGCGTGGGATCCCGGCCATCGAGGTCACCGTGCGACCAGAGGTTTCCGGCTGTGCCCCCGAACTGTCGGTACGCAACTCCCCTGAGGAGATCGTCGTGCCAAGCGGTACTAACGCCCGGTTCACCGAGACGATCACCGTCGCCCCCGATGCCGCCCCGGGGACGTACCGGTGCGCAGTGGACTATCTGGTGGACGGCATCTCCCGTGGCTACGTCGAACGGACGACAGTCCACGTTCCCGGGCTGCGCGTTGCCGACGCGACCGTACGCGAGGGCACCACGGGCATCTCCCCCGCGACGTTCGCGGTGACACTCACCCCGCCTGCCACCGATCGCGTGACGGTGGACTATGCCACCGCCGACGGCACCGCGGCCGCACCGGCCGACTACGCGAGCGCGGCGGGCACCCTGACGTTCGAGCCGGGTGAGACGAGCAAAACCGTGACTGTCGGCGTGGTCGGCGATCTCGTGGACGAGCAGGACGAGACGTTCACCCTGCGGCTCTCCGGCGCGAACGGCGCCGGAGTCGCCGATCCCGATGGGGCGGGAACCATCACCGACGATGACCGCGACGGCACGTTCGGGTGCAGCGCGAGCGCGGTCGAACTCGAGGGCGTCAAACCGGCCACGGCGAATCCGTCCGGAACTCCCTGCCGCGACGATGACTCCGCAGTACCCGCCACCGACCTTCGCGCGGGCGAGATCTCCTTCCATGCCCGGGACCTGACCGCCACCGCCAACCGGACCCCGGACGACCCGGGAGTACCTCCCGCCGAAGGTGACACCGCGATCGGTACCGCAGGACTGTCCGGCGCGACGGTGACCGCTCCCGGGTTGACCATCGAGTTCGGGACGATCCGGGCACAGGCAACGGTGACCTGCACCGCGGGGCCCGACGGGCTGCGACCGAACCTGGCAGGCTCCTCGAACATCTCCGCGATGTCGATCAACGGCGTCCCCGTGGATGTGTCCTCCGTGCCCTCGACCATTCCGTTGGACATCGGCAGCCTGCAGCTGAACGGCACCAGCACCGATGACGGAGCGGTGCGGCAACGCGCCGTCACACTCAGCACAAAGGACACTGTCCTCGTGCTCGCGGAGGCGGACGCCACCACGACCGGCAGCCGGTTGCACCCCGCGGGCAGCGCCTGCCGTAGCTGATCCCGGCAACGGGTGCGGACCGCGCGAACCCGTGGTGCCCCGAACGGCGGGGCACCACGGGCGTGTCGTGCTGTGAGCCGCGTCAGCTGCTCGGCTCCAGGACGACCTCGGCGTCACCGGACAGCGAGGGCACGCCGTCAGCACCGGGGTCGGTGTAGCTCGCGTGGAACACGCCGTGCAACTCGTCGTGTTCCGGGTCGTGCCCGCCGGGGACCGTGGTCTGGATGGACCCCGTGCAGCCGGCAGCGGTCGTCTGCGGGTGGCCGTGCGTGTCGTGACCCAGGATGTAGGTCACCTCCACCTTCGAGCAGTCGACCGGCTGATCGTCAGTGACCTCGACCTCGAACTCGATCACGTCGCCGAAGGCGAAGTTCTGCCCCTCGACGGGCGTGACGAACTCCACCACGGGCGCGGTGTTGCCGACCACGATCTCGACCTCCGCCGATGCCGAACGCCCACGGTGCTTCCCGCCGACATCGGTCACCTTCAGTGTCGCGGTGTAGACACCGTTCTCGCCGTAGGTGTGCGTGGGATCCGCGTCCCTTGAGTCGACCGTGCCGTCGGCATCGAAGTCCCATTCGTAGCGCAACCGGTCGCCGTCCTGATCCCGCGTTCCGTCGCTGGAGAACGAGACGGTCAGCGGTGCCTGGCCGTTGGTCACATCGGCCGCAGCCTTCGGAGCCGGAGTGTGGTTGCCGTTCGGTCCGATGTAGTCGATCCGGGCCAGCTGCGCCTCCGGCGTCTCCGCGAAGTAGCCCTTGCCGTACTCGAGCACGTAGAGCGCACCGTCGGCACCGAACTCCATGTCGATCACGCCGGAGACCGGAATCGAAGGAACCACGTCCTCGATGGAGGCGACATCACCGTCGTCGTCGAGACGGAATGCCTTGATGTAATCGCGTGTCCATTCGGTGAACAGTGGCACCCCGTCGTAGTACTCGGGCCATGCCACCGGCGCCCGGCCGCGCGTGTCGGCCGGATCGAAGTCGTACGCCGGTCCGGCCATCGGACCGATTCCACCGGTGCCGAGTTCCGGGAACCGCTCGGACTCGCCGTAGGAGTACCAGACCTCGGACTGCTCGACCGGAGGCAACTGGGTCAGGCCGGTGTTGTTCGGCGACTCGTTCACGGGTGCGGCGCAGTTGAACGCCGCACCGGACTGCTGGGTTGCGAAGTCGTAGTCGATGTACGGCATATCCGGCGTGACGCAGTAGGGCCAGCCGTAGTTGCCCGCTTCCTCCACCGAGATCCAGCGCCCCTGCCCTGCGGGCCCGCGGTCTGGATCCGGCGTTCCGGCGTCCGGAGAGTAGTCGGCGACGTAGAGCTCGCCCGTCTCCTTGTTGACCTCGATCCGGAACGGGTTGCGCAGCCCCATCAAGTAGACCTCAGGACGCGTGCCGGCGGTGCCAGGTTCGAAGAGGTTGCCCTCCGGAATCGAGTAGGAGCCGTCCTCGTTCACCTGGATGCGCAACACCTTGCCCCGCAGGTCATTGGTGTTCGCGGAAGTGCGCTGAGCGTCGAACGCCGGGTTGCGGTCCGCGCGCTCGTCAATGGGGGCATAGCCATCGGACTCGAAGGGGTTGGTGTCGTCACCGGTGGACAGGTACAGGTTGCCCTCGCCGTCGAAGGCGATGTCCCCGCCGACGTGACAGCAGATGCCGCGGTCCTCGTCGACCTCGAGAATCTGCTGCTCGGTGGACAGGTCAAGGGTGTTGCCGACCAACTCGAAGCGGGACAACCGCTGAACGCCTTCGAACCGAGCGAAGTCGGCGGGTGTACCGGTGGTCGGCGCATCGCCCTCGTTGACGTCCGGTGTGGACGGATCGTCCATCGGTGTGTCCATCGGCGGTGCGTAGTAGAGGTACACCCACCGGTTGCTCTTCCCGTCGAAATCCGGGTCGAGGGCGACGCTTTGCAGGCCCTCCTCGTCGTGGGTGTAGACGTCCAGGTCGGCGGCAAGGGTGTTCAGACCCGTTCTCGGGTCGTGCAGCCAGAGTTCCCCGGCGCGGGTCGTGTGCAGCACCCGGCCGTCCGGCACGACCGCGAGGTCGATCGGCTCACCGGGACCGTCGTTCAGCGTCACCTTCTGGAATGCCGAATCGTCCGGCCGTACGGGCTCGGCCGTCGACGGCGGCGACGCGACGGCGAGGGTCGCCGCCGCTGCGGCGAGCACTGCCACCATGCGTGATTTTCGCATGGTCACCTACCTCTCATCACTTTCGGTGGGGTGGGGATTGTTCGAACAGCAGGAGCAAGGGATCCAGGGCGGGTCGGCGTCCCGGATTCAGATGCGCAGATCGCGGAGGTAGTTGTAGCCCACCTCGGCAGTCCTAAGTGGACTCACGTCCGGCGTGTCGTTCTCGACGATGTACTCGAGCACGGAATGAGCCCGGAAAATCCGGGAGAAGTCGATCATTCCGGTGCCGAGGTCGGCCATGTCTCCGCTGTCGGCGTGCCGGTCCTTCACGTGGTACTGCAACACTCGCTGTGGCGCGGAGTGGATGACGTCGATGGCGAATCCCTCGGGGTCGGCCGCTCCGTCGCCACGCTCGATTCCGCCCCGGACCACCCAGTACAGATCGATCTCCAGATGCACCAGCGACGGATCCAACTCGGAGGTCAGCACGTCCCACGCGGTCGTTCCGCCGCCGAGATCCGCCGTGAACTCGTGCGCGTGGTTGTGGTATCCGTATCGCAACCCGGCCGACCTGGCGACCTCGGCTTCGGCGTTCATCTGCTCGGCCCAGCGCCGCCAGTCGTCGGCACTGGACGAGTTCAGGTACGGCACGACCATGAACGACTGACCGAGGGTGAGTGCGTTGTCGATCTTGCGATCCAGATCCTGCCGGTTCGCGCTGATGCCATCGTGGCTCGAGGTGGCCGAAACGCCGATGCCGTCGTAGAAGGCACGCAGTTCCCGGGCCGTGCGGCCGAAGTAGCCGAGAGCCTGCTCGACCTTCGGGTAACCGAGGTCGGCTATCGCCTGCAGGGTGCCGTCGAATCCGGGCGAACCCCACAGCGCGTCGCGCACGGTCCACAGCTGGATGCTCATCAGGCCGGGCGGGACGAGCGGCCTGCCGGTCGCCTTACCCGCGGCATACGCGGGCGTTCCGCCGATCCCCGCGGCGAGCAGGCCCGCCCCGACCGCGCCGGACAGGGCACCGCGCAGCACCGACCTTCGGCTCGTCGCCCGGTCGGTGAGGGACTGCCGAAGCGCCGCATCACCGTCGAATCCGTAACACATGGTGGCTCCTACCTTCTGTCGACCAGTGGGGCTGAAAACAGCACGGCCGAGCCGCTCGCACAGCGACCGCCACCGGACAGCCGTCCGATCAGTGCCTCGCATGCGCGGCTGCCCCGCGCCAGCGGCTACTCCACCGGGAGCAGTTCCGTAGTTGGTAGGTGTCCGCTGGGTTTCGTATGACCCGGAACACTAAGCCCACTTTTGATTACGGTCAACATAGGTTTGCCCAGATTGAACTGAAGCCGGGTCGATCACGGCCAGCGACGTCGAACCCAAGGCGCACAACGTCACGCACCGCGCCCTCTCAGGCGCGGTGCGTGATCACCCATATGCAGTCTTGTGGTTTCCGAGAACAAACTCGGCCTCGGCACTGGTGGCCAATTTCCAACGTCACCCGCGGCAGCAGGAGTCTACAAACGACTGTTGGAGTGCCGGCGGAGATCACAGCCCCAGAAGACGGACTTTGTCAGGAACGGCGCGGATCCGTGCCCTTCTCCTTGGTGCGTGCCGCTTCCTTCCGGACTTCGGCCTGAGTCGCGCGTTCGCGCTGCAACCAATCGGGATTTTCCGTCTTCAACGCGTCGATCTGTGCTGTGGTGAGGGACTCGGTGATCCCGCCACGCGCGAGACCGCTGATCGAGATGCCCAGCTTCGCCGCGACGACCTGCCGGGGATGCGGACCGTTGCGGCGCAACTCACGCAACCACTCGGGCGGATCGGCCTGCAGGGCATTCAACTCGTCGCGCGAGACGACACCCTCCTGGAACCGCGCCGGGGTGGCTTCGAGGTACACGCCCAGCTTCTTCGCCGCTGTCGCGGGCTTCATCGTCTGGGGGGTCTTCTGCGACGTCATGCGTCCAGGGTATCCGGCATGCGGGGCACCACTGATCACACCCGGTAACCTGGGCCTGGTGACGGACTCGCCGGTACCTCCATCGTTCACGCTCGCGTACGTCCCGGGGGTGACACCCGGCAAGTGGGTCCGGACTTGGAACGAGCGGCTGCCAGAGGTCCCGCTGTCGCTCATCGGCGTCTCCGCTGCCGAAGCCGCCGACCTGGTCCTGGACCGCGCTGCCGACGCGGTTCTCCTGCGGTTGCCGACCGGCCGGGAAGGCCTGCACGCCATCCCTCTCTATACCGAGACGACCGTGGTCGTGGTGCCGAAAGACCATCCGGTGACCGTGGTAGCCGAAGTGTCGGTCGCGGACCTGGCCGACGACGTCCTGCTGCATCCGCTGGACGAGACCTTGCACTGGGAGCGCCCGCCGGGGCTGCCTGCGATCGAGCGCCCTGGCTCGACCGCGGATGCGATCGAGCTGGTGGCGGCGGGTGTGGGTCTGCTCGTCGTCCCACAGTCACTCGCCCGTCTGCACCACCGCAGGGACCTCACGTACGTACCGGTCTCGGACGCCCCGCAGTCACGTGTCGCGCTCTCCTGGCTGGAGGGCGAGACGACTGACCTGATGGAGCAGTTCATCGGCATCGTTCGCGGGCGCACCGTCAACAGCACACGCGGGCGCCCGCCCGAGCAGCCGAAATCCAAACGTGCCGAACCCGGGGGCCGCAAACCTGCCGCGGACAAGGCGACCGGCAGGAACGGAAAGCGAGGTGCCGGCGCGGCCCGGGGTGGCAGGCGCGGACGGCCTCGCCGCCGGTCCTGACCGGGACGCCGTTCGGTGGCGGTCGGTGCCTGTTTTGTCCTGTCCGCTCGGTGGTAGGCCCAGGGTGGCGAAGCCGTCGAGCAGAGGAGCACCGCGTGACGGAAGACAGGCACCCACGGGAACCGGGCAACGAAGAGGAACTGGCCGAGGCGAAGGAAGAGATCGACGACGCCAAGCAGGTCGCGCGGGAGAACGCGGAGACGAACGAGGCCGGTGAGGTGCTGCCGCTCGACGATCCGCCGTGGCGAGAATCCGGCTACTCCCCCACGTGAGCCGATAGGGCCGATCTCGTCGCGGATCGAACTATCGGCGCTGACACCGCTCGACGGTTAGTTCGGCGCTGGGCGGGCACCCGACAACAGGCTGTCGTCGCTCCCGCGAGCGGCGGATCAGCTCAGATCTCGGCGGTTCGGCACACTAGCCAGGCGGGATCGCTTCCTACCGATGGTCAAGTACGACAACGGAGGCGCGAAGGGGCTCGGTATGGCCGGCACTGATGTGGTTGAGCTGTGTTCGGACCTGATCCGTATCGACACGACCAACCACGGCGACGAGGACACCGTTGGTGAGCGTAAAGCGGCCGAGTTCGTCGCCGAGGTCCTTTCCAGCGCGGGTGTGGATTCGAGGATCTACGAGGCCGTACCGGGCAGAGCGAACCTGATCGCCCGGCTTCCGGGTCAGGACTCCTCGCTGCCCGCGCTGTTGTTGCAGGGGCACTTGGACGTCGTTCCCGCGGAACCGAGCGAGTGGACGCTGCCGCCGTTCTCCGGTGAGGTGCGCGACGGCCAGCTGTGGGGACGCGGCGCGGTGGACATGAAGTGCTTCCTGGCGATGGCCCTGTCTGTGGTGCGATCCTTCGCCGCATCCGGCACCCGTCCACGACGCGACATCGTTCTGGCGTTCGTCGCCGATGAGGAGGACCGAGGTGAGCTGGGCGCGCAGTGGCTGGCCAGGCACCACCGACCGCTGTTCGATGACTGTGCCGCCGCGATCAGCGAAACCGGTGGATACACGTTCCACACACCTGACTCCCAGGGCCGAGACGTACGGCTCTATCCGGTTGGCACGGCCGAGCGGGGAACCGCGCATCTGAGGCTGACGGCACGCGGGCGCGCCGGCCACGGTTCCCGGCGCAACGACGAAAACGCCGTCATCCGGCTCGTCGCCGCCCTGTATCGATTGGCGACACACGAATGGCCCGTCACTCTGACGCCGACCGTCCGAACCTTCCTCCGGCGCGCGGGAGATGCGCTGGGAGTGCGGGTCGAGCAGTCCGATATCGACGGGACACTGCACAGGCTGGGCCCTGCTGCCGCGCTGGCCGAAACCACCGTGCGCAACAGCACCACGCCGACGATGCTCGAGGCGGGCTACAAGGTCAACGTGATTCCCGGAGAGGCGACCGCACTGGTCGACACCCGGGTGCTGCCCGGCACCGAAGCCGACCTGCTGTCCGAGATTGACAAACTGCTGGGACCACATATCGAACGGGAGTTCGTCAGCAAGAGCCCACCGGTTCAAGCCTCGCTGGACTCACCCTGGTTCGCCGCCATGGCCGATGCTCTGCGGTCGGAGGATCCGGAGGCCGTGGTGGTCCCCTTCTGCATGGGCGGCGGCACGGATGCCAAAGCCTTCACCCCACTGGGAATCGAGTGCTATGGGTTCGACCCGCTGTGGCTGCCGAAAGGGTTTCCGTACGCGGCGATGGCGCATGGCGTGGACGAACGCGTACCGGTTGAGGGACTGCGGTTCGGCGCGCGAGTGCTCGACCATTTTCTGCGAAACTGCTGACCGCGGCCGGGCATGTCATTACCGCGCACGAGACAGCGCGCTCGGCCGATGGAATGCCGAGCGCGCTGTTTATCCGCCGAGCCTGTCTCGCGTAACGGTCAAACGTCGTATTCGTAGAGGTAGGCGTTGATGGTTCGGCCGGTTCGATACGGCGAGGTGAACCCCTGCCGCTCCCCCTTCGGGCAAGCGGCCGGGCTGAAGTAGGTGGAGCCGTTGGAGTAGGTCGCCTTCACCTTCGCGCACTGTCCGTCCGCGGCGGTGTCCTCGACCCAGCCGGAGATGCGGACCGACGAGGAAGTGCACTGGACTTCCCAGTACGCCTTCGCGCCGGATGTTCTCGGAGCGAACGTGTCCCCACAGGCACCCAGTACCGTGGCCGGACTCGCAGGTGCGGCAGGTGCGGCAGGTGCGGCGGACGCCGCCGGAACCGCGCCGAGAAGAACGCCGCCACCCAGTGCCATTACCGCGGTACCGACCGCCGCGCGGCGCAGCTTGTGCCGAAATGTCATTTGACAATTCTCCTCGTCTTCGTCCTGTCGTTGCGTGACGAAACGAAGTCTCACAGCTGAAAGAATTGCCGAGTAGTGGCTTTTCCGCCATGTCGATTCCACTGGGACGCATCCCACGAATATCGGCCTCGGCCATTCAGGCGAGTGGATGAAGCTCGGTGGTCACTCGCCATCTCGTGGCTATGACAGCCGCGCCGACACGGGATGCGACGCCGAGTTTGAGTATGATCCTGCTGACGTGCGCTCGTACCGTCCGCTCGCTGATGCCGAGTTCACGAGCGATCTCGCGATCGGTCTTGTCCTCGGCGATGAGCAGGAGTACCTCCCGCTCACGATCGCTCAGTGCGCTGAAGCCCGTTCGCGACGATGCAGCCCGCATGTTCACTGTTCCCCCAGCCGGTCCGACGTTTCCGACTTTCCTGATAAGCGCGGAAAGGCTCATAGCCATAACGCTCGGCGATCAGCACTTCCCGAGGTTCGGCTGCCCGTCAATCCCCGTTTTCCCACCCCGAAGCAGCACTGTTAATTTCTTACCACGTCCCACGGTGCTGCCGTACCTCCGGATGGAGCCACAGGCGGTACGGCGGCTGAGGCGACGCCGTCGCGCTCGTGCGGCAAGTGCGCTCTGGCGGCGGGTCCACGTACGTGGATTCCTTGACGATGAACAGTGGAGCGTGGTTGGCTGCAAACGTTTACGACGATGTAAACGTTTACAGCCGGGAGATCGCTGTGCCGCACTTCGACGCCCGCCCTGTGCGGATCGTGGATCTTGCGAAGGAACTCGGCCTGTCCGTCGCCACGGTCTCGCGAGCCCTGAACAACAGTGATTCGGTCCGGGCCGAACTCGCCGAGCAGATCAGAAGTCACGCCGAGCGCCGCGGTTACGTCGCCAATCGCCTGGCCAGATCGCTTCGATCACGCACCCGGAACTTCGTCGGCTTCCTCGTGCCCGACATCGAGAACCTGGCCTATTCGATCGCGGCCGACGCATGCGCCCGTTACATGGCGAACTCCGGCTACCAGCTGATCCTCGCGATCTCCGGCGACGACCCGCAGCTCGAGCATTCCGCGCTACGAAGCCTGATCGAGGCTCAGGTGGCCGGTCTCATCGTGGCTCCCACCGCCGAGATGACGCCCAGCACAAGGGCACTGCTGACCGGATCCTCCGTCGTCGAGTTCAACCGGACGGCCGGGCTTTCGAAGTACGCCGTGTTGTGCGCCGAAGAAGCGGCGTTCGCACGAGCGACACGTCACCTGCTCGATCTGGGACACAAGTCGATCGCATACATCGGGACGACCGACTCACTCAGCAACGGTCACGAACGACTGGCCGGCGTGCGGCGAGAACTGGCGAACGCCGGTACGGGGCTCGACCCGCTATGGACTCGTCTCCTGCCACCCACGGAGAAGGACGGTTACGAGTCGGCTCGCGCGCTGCTGTCCGGGCCATCCCGGCCGAGTGCCTTGCTCGTCGGCAGCTCGAACCTCTCCATGGGAGCCGCCCGAGCCGTACGGGAGATGGGGATCCACGTCCCGGACGAGATGTCGCTCGTCGTCTATGGCGACTCCCGCTGGGGAGAGTTGTACGAACCGGGGCTGACCACGGTGACCGCGCCCTATCAGGACATGGCTCGGCGCGTCACCGACATCGTGTCGCGGATGGTGGCCGGGGACGGTGGCATCCCGTTCGGCCGGACCCGGCTCGAGGCAGAGCTTGTCGTACGGCGCTCGACTGCCCGTCCCGCCAGCGAATCAGCAGGAGGTTGAATGCGCATCACGGACGTCAGGGTCGCCGAGGCCCCACTCGAGGCCGCGATGAGCAATGCGGTGATCGACTTCTCCACGATGACGGTTTCCATGGTGGCGGTGTACACCGACGCCGTGGTGGACGGCGATCCCGTCGTTGGCTACGGGTTCCATTCCAACGGGCGCTACGCCCAGACAGGGCTGCTCACCGAGCGCCTCCTCCCCCGTCTCGAGGCAGCGGCCGATGCGGACCTGATCGATCCCGGCACGGGGGTTATCGATCCGGTCCTGGTGCGAAACGTATTGATGGCCAACGAGAAACCGGGCGGCCACGGTGACCGGGCCGTCGCCGTGGCGACCCTCGACATGGCGATGTGGGACGCCGCGGGAAAGGCGAAGGGCCAGCCGCTGCACCACGCACTGCGGGACCGGTTTCTTCCAGGAACGCAGCCCGCGGAGTCGGTGTGGGTCTACGCGGCGGGCGGGTACTACCGCGACGACGACGGATCCGGTCTGCGGCAGGAGATCGAGCTGTACCTCGAACTCGGCTACCGTGATGTGAAGATCAAGATCGGCGGCGCCCCGCTGGCCGAGGACCTACGGCGAATCGAATCAGTACTGGCCATACTGCCGGAGGGCTGCCGGTTGGCCGTTGACGCCAACGGACGCTTCGATATGGCGACAGCCCTGCGCTACGGCGCCGCACTGGAGTCCTACGACCTCGTCTGGTACGAGGAACCCTGCGATCCGCTGGACTACCGTTGCCTCGCCGTTCTGGCCGAGGAATACCCCGGAGTGCTGGCCACCGGCGAAAACCTGTTCTCCGCGCAGGACGTGCGGAACCTGCTTCGGTACGGCGGGCTCCGGCCGGACCGGGATGTCCTGCAGATGGATCCGGCGCTGAGCTATGGGGTCTCCGAGTACGCCGCGATGGTCGATCAACTGATCCGGCACGGCTGGCGACCGCAACAGTGCTGCCCGCACGGCGGTCACCAGTACAACCTCGCCATCACAGCAGCGTTCGGCCTCGGCGGCTGCGAGTCCTATCCGAGGGTGTTCGAACCGTTCGGTGGCTTCGCCGACGAAACACCCGTGGTGGACGGAAGAGTTCGCCTCCCAGAGGCCCCGGGAATCGGTGTCGAACACAAACGCACCTTGCACGAACTGGTTCGCCAGACGTTCAGCTGACGGGCCGACGCGAGAAATCCGAAGGGAATGGTAGCGATGCTCAAGGCCAGGAAACGACTTGGCGGTGCGATGCTCGTCAGCGCCCTCGCGATGGCCGCGACCGGTTGCGCCGAACAGAGCGATACCGGCGGTTCCGCAGCGGAGGACTTCCCCGCCAAGGAGGTCCGGTACGTGATCCCGTTCGACCCCGGTGGCGAGTCCGACATCACGGCCAGGCTTCAGCAACAGGCCCTCGAAAAGGCGCTGGGCCAGCCCGTGGTCGTATCGAACCGGCCCGGCGGTGGTGGTTCGGTTGGTTGGTCCGAGCTGGCCAACGGCACGCCCGCCGACGGCTACACCGTGATGGGCGCCAACCTGCCGCACACCCTGCTGCAGCCACTCGCCCGCGACGACGCGGGCTACAAGACCGAAGATCTGAAATGGGTGTACATCTTCGAGAGCACACCGAACGCCTTCGTGGTCCCGAAGGACAGTCCGTACAACTCCATTCAGGACTTCGTCGACGCGGCCAAGAACGAGACCCTCACCGTCGGCGGTAGTTCCGACTTCTCGGCCAACCACATGGGCACCTTGGCCCTGAACGAAAAGGCCGGCATCGAACTCACCTATGTGCCGTTCAGCGGCACGGCGGCAGCGGCGCCCGCATTGCTCGGCGGACAGGTGAACGCCCTCATGACCTACAACACGGAGGCACTCGAACTACAGGACCAGGGCGCGAAGGTCCTGGCGGTGGCGTCCGAGGAACGGCTGGACGAGCTGCCGGACGTCCCGACCTTCAAGGAAGAAGGCCTCGACGTCATCGAGGGAGCGTGGCGCGGGGTGGCGGTTCCGCCCGACACACCCGACGAGATCGTCAACCGGCTGGCGGACGCGTTCGAGCAGGTCAACCAGGATCCCCAGGTGCGGGAGAAGATGACGAACCTCGGCTTCCACATCGAGGACATGGGGCCGCAGGAAGCCGCGGACTTCATCAGTACGCGTCAGGAGGAAGCCAGGCAACTGTTGCAGACCTTCGGGCTGATCCAGAACTGAGGCGCCATGCTGGTCGATCTCGGACAGGCCCTGTCCCAGGTCCTGTCACCGCAGACGCTGTTGTTGTGTGTCCTCGGTGTCGTCGGGGGGATGACCGTCGGCGCGACGCCGGGGCTCAGTGCGACGGTCGGTCTCGCCCTGCTCCTGCCGATCACGTTCACCATGGATCCGACCTCGGGTCTGGTCCTCATGGGCGCCTTCTACATGGGCGCCATCTATGGTGGCTCGTTCACCGCGATCCTGGTGAACACCCCGGGCACTCCGTCGTCGATCGCCACGACTTTCGACGGATATCCGATGACGAAGGCCGGGCGCAGCGATGTCGCGATCATCGCGGTCACAATGGCTTCGGTCGCGGGCGGTCTGGTCGGCGTACTCGGTCTGGCGACGCTGGCACCGCTGCTGGCCAACGTGGTGCTGGCCTTCGGCCCGCAGGAGTACTTCTGGCTCGGCATCTTCGGTCTCACCATGATCGCGGGGCTGGCCGCCAAGAGTCTGCTCAAGGGACTGGCAGCCGGATTCCTCGGGCTGTTGATCTCCACGATCGGCATCTCCCCCGTTGGCGGAGAAGTTCGCTTCACCTTTGGTAGTACCGATATGCAGGGCGGGGTGCCCCTGATCATCGCCCTCATCGGCCTGTTCACGGTGCCGACGATCGTCGACCTCATCGTGGCGCCCGAGATCCGGTCGGCCGCGATGGTGAACGAGAAACAACAGCGGGAGCGGCGCAACGTACTCCGCGACACGGTGCGCGACGTCCTCTCCCGCCCCGTCAATCTCATTCGCTCCTCGGTCATCGGGACGCTGGTGGGCATCCTGCCAGGAGCGGGGGGCAATGTGGCGAACCTGATCGCCTACAACGAGGCGAAGCGCACCTCGAAACGCTCACACAACTTCGGCAAAGGGGAAGTCGACGGGGTTGTGGCGCCGGAGGCGGCGAACAACGCCGTGGTCGGAGGTGGCCTCGTCCCGCTGCTGACGCTGGGAATTCCCGGAGCGCCGCCGGACGCGGTGATCTACGGGGTACTACTCCTGCACGGGCTACGCCCGGGCAACGAGTTGTTCGCCGAACAGGGCGTCCTGACGTTCACCTTCATCCTCGCCATCGCCGTCTCCGCCGTCTTGATGGCGCCGGTCGGCCTGGTCGCCGGTCGCGGGCTGCAACGACTGGTGGTCCGGACTCCCACCCACTATCTGGCGCCCGCCATCGGGGTGCTGACGATCGTCGGGTCGTACGCGGTGCGGAACAATCCCCTCGACGTGGTCCTGATGGTGGCCCTCGGGCTGGCCGGCTACGGCCTGCGGCACCTGGGCCTGCCACCGGCGGCCATCGTGCTGGGCGTCGTGCTCGGTCCCATCATCGAGACGGGATTCGCCCAGGGACTGCTGGCGGCGAGCGGCTCCGCCGATCCCTGGCTTTCGTTCTTCACCAGGCCGCTGAGCATCGGAATCATCGTGCTCGTGCTGCTGGGTATCGCCTGGCCGATCCTGGCCGACCGCAAGGCCCGGCGGAACACCCGCGAGGACGAGGAGCTGCCGTCATGAAGAAGGATCTCCTCTGCGGAACGATTCTGCTCGCCGTCACGGTTGTGTTCTGGACGCAACGCGACGGCAGAGGTGAGCTTGTCGCGGCCTTCCCCGACTTCGTTCTCGTCCTGCTCGCACTGTTCGGAATCGGTGTCATCGCGCGCGCGGTGCTGCGACGTGACGGTGGTACCGAGCCGGCCGGGAAGGTGGACCTCCGATTCCTCGCCGCGGCAATCGTGCTGCTGCTGTTGTGGGCGTTGGGAATGGGCTTGATCGGCTTCACGATCAGCAGCGTCCTGGCATTCGTCGTCGTCGCCCAGATGATCCGCCGAGACCGGCCCCGGCCTCGGCTACTCATAACGGACACCGCCGTAGCGGTCGTGGTGGTAGTGGGAGTCTTCTTCATCTTCACCAGAGTGCTGCTCGTTCCACTTCCGGTTTCCGTTCTCATCGGCATGTAGAGGAGAGAAATGAAATACCAGGTGGCGGTGATCCCCGGAGACGGCATCGGCAAGGAGGTCGTTCCGGCCGCGCGACGTGTTCTGGACGATGCCGGAGACCGGTGGGGTTTCGGTATCGACTGGACCACCTTCGAGTGGGGGTGCGAGTACTACGTCCGCACCGGCGAGATGATGCCGGAAGGAGCGCTCGACCGCCTGGCACCGCACGACGCGATATTCCTCGGCGCCGTCGGGTACCCAGGCGTGCCGGATCACGTGTCCCTGTGGGGACTGCTGATTCCCATCCGGCGGGTTTTCCGGCAGCGGGTGAACTACCGGCCCATTCGTCGTTTTCCCGGCATCGAAGGACCGTTGAAGGATTCGGCTGCGGATATCGACTTCGTTGTGGTCAGGGAGAACAACGAGGGCGAGTACTCCGAGATCGGTGGACGCATCTACCACGGCTTGGCGGAGGAGATCGCCATCCAGGAATCGGTCTTCACCCGCCGTGGTGTCGAGAACGTCATGCGATACGCGTTCGACCTGGCAGGCAGGCGGGCGGGCAGGCTGGTCTCGGCCACCAAGTCGAACGGAATCGTGCACACGATGCCGTTCTGGGACGAGGTGTTCAGCGACGTGGCGTCGGAGTACGGCGGGATCGAGACAAGCCAGGTCCACATCGACGCGCTCGCCGCACTGTTCGTGCAGCGGCCGGAAACCCTGGACGTCGTCGTGGCCTCCAACCTGTTCGGCGACATCCTCTCCGACCTCGGTGCGGCGATCGCGGGCAGCATCGGGATCGCTCCTTCGGCAAATCTCGATCCGACGCGCACCCATCCCTCGATGTTCGAACCGGTACACGGTTCCGCACCCGACATCGCGGGCCAGGGGATCGCCAATCCCATCGGACAGATCTGGTCCGGCGCCCTGATGCTGGATCATCTGGGCCAGTCCGAGGCCGCGCGCGCGGTCGTCACGGCAATGGGCAACGTCTTCGCTAGCGGAGGTCCGCGAACACCGGACCTAGGCGGAACCGCGGGCACGGAGGACGTCACCGGCGCCGTCCTCGAGGAGATGGCGCGCCTGTCCCCATAGGCACTCGCGCCAGGTCAGCTAACAACCCGGAGGCGTACGAGGGAGGACATGTGGATGTTCACCACCAGAACGACGCGGTTTATGGCGGACGCGCCCATATCCCCGTTGCCGCCCACTTCCTAGTGTCGTCGACGTGACGAGTGCCACTCCATCCGCAGCAGGACGCGAGCAGCCGGGACCGGCCAGCGCCGAGTCCTCCCCGGTGCTGCGCACCAGGGGGCTGTCAAAGAGCTTCAGTGGCTTTCCGGCGGTCAACGAGGTAGACCTCAGCATCCGCCGTGGCAGCGTGCACGCTCTCGTCGGACCTAACGGTGCGGGTAAGACGACACTGTTCAACCTGCTCACCGGATTCCTGAAACCGAGCAGTGGTGTGATCGAACTCGATGGCCACGACGTGACCGGGATGCGACCCGAGCAGATCGCGCAACGCGGCGTCGCCCGCTCCTTCCAGATCACCAGCCTCTTCGAGGAACTGACCCTGCGGGAGCACGTCGAACTGGCGCTGCAGGGCCGGGACGGCCAGGGCCACCGGTTCTGGAGCTCGGAGAAAAGCCTGCGCCGATACCGGGAGGAGACGGACCACCTGCTTGCCGAGGTGGACCTCGCCAGCCAGGCGGAGACGCCTGCGGGAAGCCTTGCCTACGGCCAGAAGCGGGCGTTGGAACTGGCACTCGCACTCGCCCTCTCACCCCGGCTGCTGTTGCTCGACGAACCGACGGCGGGCATGGGTGTCGAGGACGTGGCCAGAACCATCGACCTGATCCAGCGGGTCCGCCAGGACCGCACGGTGGTCCTGGTGGAGCACAACATGAAGGTCGTCGGTGACCTGACGGACCAGGTGACGGTCCTGCAGTTCGGCAAGATCCTCGCCGAGGGCCCCTACGAGCAGGTACGCAACGATCCCCGCGTCATCACCGCCTACTTGGGAGAGTCCGTTGCTTAGGGTGCAGAACGTCACCGCTCGCTTCGGCGAGGCACAGGTGCTGCGGGGGGTCTCCCTGGATATCGACGCCGGCGAGGTCGTGACGCTGGTGGGCCGCAACGGCGCGGGCAAGACCACCCTGCAGCGCTGCCTGATGGGCCTGCACCGATCGATGGAAGGACGAATCGAACTCGACGGCAGGGACATCTCGCGGACAGCGCCGCACAAACGCTGCCGCCTAGGCCTCGGCTATGTCCCGGACGACCGAGGCGTGTACGCCACACTCACGGTCGAGGAGAACCTCACCCTGCCGAGGGTGACCGGGCCGGACGCCTGGTCATTGGCACAGGTGTACGAGACCTTTCCCGTGCTCGCAGAGCGGCGCAGGCAGAGTGGAACGCACCTCTCCGGCGGTGAACAGCAGATGCTCGCCATAGCCAGGGTGCTGCGGACAGGGGCGCGGCTGCTGCTGGCGGACGAGCCGACGGAAGGCCTCTCTCCCCTGCTGGTTCAGCAGATCGGCGACATCATCCGCACGGTCAAGGCGCATGGGGTGACCGTGCTGCTGATCGAACAGAACGTCCACTTCGCCTCGACCGTTGCCGACCGGCACTACCTCATCGCCCAGGGCCGAGTGGTCGAGTCGCTCGACAACGACGAGGTCAAACAGCGCGAACACGAACTGCTCGAGTACCTGGGCATCTGATCCATGACAACAGGAGGCACACCAGTGGCAACGAGGCTCAAGAAAGCGACCACGCTGACGGCGACACTCGCCGTGGGCACGCTGCTCGCCGGGTGTGCCGGCGGGGCGGGCGGACCCCAGAGTGGCGGCGGCGCGATCAGCGGCGACGCGCTCAAACTCGGCGTCATCACGGACCTCTCGGGTACCTACTCCGAACTCGCCGGGCAGAACGCCGTCGCGGCCGTGCAACTGGCGGTGGACGACTTCAAAAAGAAGTACGGCGACGAGGCCGTCACCGGCACCGTCGAAGTCACCTCCGCGGATCACCAGAACAAGCCGGAGATCGCCAATACGGCAGCGCGGGAGATGTACAACCGGGACGGGGTGGACGCCATCTTCGACGTCCCGACGTCCTCCGCCGCGCTCGCGGTGGCCACGGTGGCCGAGCAGAACAAGAAGCTGTACTTCAACATCGGCGCTGCGACCACGGAACTGACCGGCGCGCAGTGCAACGCCTACACCTACCACTACGCCTATGACACCTACATGCTCGCGCACGGCACCGGGCAGACCGTCACCGAGCAGGGCGCGAAGCAGTGGTACATCATCTATCCCGACTACGCCTTCGGCCAGGACATGAACAAGAGCTTCACCTCGGCCATCGAGGCGGCAGGCGGCACAGTGCTCCAGGCGGATCCCACGCCGTTCCCCAACGACAACTTCTCGACCTTCATGACGAAGGCGCCGAACCTGAACCCGAAGCCCGACGTGATGGGCACGATGCAGGCCGGTGGCGACCTGGTGAACGTCGTGAAGCAGTACAACGAGTTCGGACTTCGGGACAAGGGCGTGGAACTCGCTGTCGGCCTGATGTTCGACACCGACATCGCCTCGATCGGGGTCGAGCCGTTGGCGGGCACGCTTTTCACCACGGCCTGGTTCTGGAACATGGATGAGCAGAGCCGCGCATGGGCCGACCGGTTCAAGGAGCGCACCGGAAGCCGTCCCACGTTCGATCACGCGGCCAACTACTCGGCCGCGACCCAGTACCTCGAGGCCATTCAGCGGGCGGGTACCGACGACGCCGACACCGTACGCGGGGAGCTGGACGGCTACGAGTTCGAGGACTTCTTCGCCCGGGACGGCAAGTTCCGCGCCGAGGACCACAGGGTGGTGCACGACGCTTACCTGGCGCGGGTGAAGGAGAAGGACGAGGTACAGGAGGACTTCGACTTCACCGAACTCGTCGAGACGATCCCCGCTGACGAGGCCTTCAGGGACCCGGCCGACAGCGGATGCGACATGGGCTGATCCAGATGGGAACGAGCCGCCGTCGCTCGGTGAGAGCGAGTACAGGTCCTGTCGATTCCGCGGACGAGGTGACGCGCACGTGAGCGGACTGCTGCAACAGCTGGTCAACGGCTTGGTAAGTGGCAGCTTCTACGCGCTGCTGGCCCTGGGTCTCTCGGTGATCTTCGGGATGCTCGGTGTGGTCAACTTCGCCCACGGTGCCTTCTACATGCTCGGCGCGTTCGGCGCGTTCGTGCTGCTCGACGGCTTCGCGTTGAGCTGGTGGCTCGCACTTCTGCTGGTGCCGCTGCTGCTCGGGCTGTTCGGCATGCTCTTCGAGCGGTTGTTCGTGCACCGGCTCGTCGGCCTCGACCCGCTGTACAACTTCCTGCTCACCTTCGGTGTCGCACTGATCCTGCAGGATCTGGTCAGGTTGAAGTACGGGGTGACCTCTCAGCCCTACACCAGACCGGAACTGCTCAGCGGCTCTGTCAACTTCGGACTGTTCACCTACCCCGCATACCAGGTCTTCGTCTTCGCCTTCTCGATCGTCGTGTCCGCGCTGGTGTGGTTGGTGCTGACCAGGACAAGGGTGGGGATGATCGTGCGAGCGTCCACCGAACGACCGGAACTGACCCAGGCATTGGGAATCGATGTCCGTCGGTGGGTCACTCCGGTGTTCGGTTTCGGTATCGCGCTGGCCGGACTGGCCGGTGTGCTCGCCGCTCCCATGCGGGCGGTCAACTCGAACATGGGCAGCGATCTGGTGATCGTCATCTTCGCCGTCGTGGTCATCGGCGGGCTCGGTTCCGTGTTCGGTTCCGTCGCTGCCGGCTACATCGTCGGGATGCTGTCGGCGGTCGGCAATTTCTACGTTCCGGCCCTCTCCCAGAGCCTGGTCTTCGTGTTGATGGCCCTCGTGCTGTTGCTGCGGCCCGCCGGCCTGTTCGGCCGCGAGGAAGGCGTGCGCGCATGATCATTTCCAGGCTCGTCGAACGCAGTCGTGGCTGGTCGACGTTACTCCGATTAGGACTTCTCACAGTCGGTCTGGTGCTGGCGTTCGGCCTGCCGTGGTACATCTACCCGCCCGTGGCGCTGGACATCGTGGCCTGGGCGTTGTTCGCGGTAGCCCTCGATCTGCTGCTCGGCTACACCGGACTGCTCTCGTTCGGGCACGCCGCCTTCTGGGGTTCCTCGGCATACGCGACGGGCATCATCGCGATCGAGACCGGCCTGCCGTTCTATGTCGCGGTGCTGGGCGGTGCCGTCGTGGCGGCACTGGTCGCCCTGCCGATCGCGATGCTGTCGGTACGGCGAACCGGGATCTATTTCGCGATGGTGACACTGGCCTTCGCGCAGCTGATCTTCTTCATCGCCAACCAGTGGCGGTCGGTCACCGGTGGGGAGAACGGTCTGCAGGGTATTCCGCGCAACTTCTTCGGTCTCGACCTCTCGGACTCGTTCTACTTCTACTACGCCGCGCTGCCACTGATCCTGTTCGGGTTGTTCGCCGGCTGGCGAGTGGTGCACTCCCCCTTCGGCCGGGTGATGGTCGCGATCCGGGAGAATCCCGCCAGGGCCAGGGCGTTGGGCTACCCCGTCAACCGCTACAAGGTCCAGGTCTTCGTGCTGTCCGCCTTCCTCGCCGGGATGGCCGGTGGCGTGTATGCCGTCGGGCACGGGTTCGCCTCGCTGCAGGAGGTGTACTGGACCACCTCCGGCAAGGCCGTCGTGATGAACATTCTCGGCGGCATGGGCACCCTTTGGGGGCCGGTACTCGGTGCGGGCATCATCGTGCTGCTCGAGGACTACCTGGCGACAGCGGGGATCGACGCTGTGGGCGTGCTGACCGGTGGCATCTTCGTGGTCACCGTATTGCTGTTCCGCCGCGGCATCTGGGGGACCGCTCGCCACCTCATTCGCACTCGGCGGCGGAACACCGAGACGGCCCGCGATGCCGAAGAGAACCCGGGGGATCCGATAGCCGAGGACGCCACCACCAACGCGCGTCGGGGATGACCGGATGACTCCCGAGCGGTTGCCGTATCTGTCCGCCGACTCCCTCCGCCGGAGCTTGACCTGGCCGCAGGCCGTCGACGCACTCGAGCGATCCCTTCGCTCCCACCAGTCGCCCGGCCATACCCCACCGCGTGCTGTCATCGACGTGACGAGTGGACAGCTGTTGCTGATGCCCGCGGAGGTCGGCGCGGACGTCGGGGTGAAGGTGGCTACGGTGCGCGGAAACCGGGCGCGGGGCGACCTGCCCCGCATCCAGGGTGTCTATCTCCTCTTCGACGGGCGGACCATGCAACCGCTCGCACTCGTCGACGGAGTCGCGCTCACCCTGTTGCGAACCGCCGCGGTGTCCGCACTCGCCGTGCGGTACCTGGCCGAACCCGGCCCAGCTCGGCTTGTCGTGTTCGGCAGCGGCCCGCAGGCGTGGGCCCACGTGCAGTCGATCGCCGCCGTCCGCGCCCTCGCGGAAGTGGTCGTGGTGGCGCGCACAATGCACACCGCGAACGAACTCGTCGAGCAGTGCCGCCAGGCCGGTCTGCGGGCGGGACGAGGCGAGAGCGGAGCAGTGCGGGAGGCGGACCTCGTCGCGTGTTGCACGACGGCACGTGAGCCGCTGTTCGACTCACACCTGCTGCGCGACCACGCGACGGTGGTCGCCGTGGGTTCGCACGAACCAACGGCCAGGGAGGTCGACACCGACCTGGTGCGGCGGGCCACCGTGGTGGTGGAGACGCGCGGATCGGCGCTGCGGGAGGCCGGTGACATCCTGCTCGCGATGGCGGACGGGGTGGACGAGCCGACGGCCGTCGCAGGCGAGATCAGCGACCTCGTCAACGGCAGGGTCCGGTTGGAGCCCGCCCACCCACGGCTGTTCAAAAGCGTCGGCGAGGCCTGGGGTGACCTTGTCCTCGCGGCCACCGCGGTGCGGGCCGGCATACGGTAACGAACGCGCCTTCAGTGCTTCTGGCGCCGGCTGCCCCCGTGCCAGTCCTCCTGCTTGCCCACCTCGTCCTCGGTCACCCCGAGTGCTCGCAGCTGCGGCAGTTCGCGCAGACTTCGTTTCAGCTCGGCGAACCCCGGAAAGCGGGCCAGCCCGATCACGTGGTCCCAGAGTTCGAGCGCCTGCTCCTCGCTGGGCAGGCGGCTGATCACCGGGCCGAAGAACGCGACGCCGGCAGGCGGCTCGAAGTGCAGGATTGGGGTGCCGACGTCCTTTCCGGTGAGCGCGAGTGCCTCGTCGGTCTCGGCACGGAGCTGCTCGTCCCAGCTGGGGTCGTCCAGCGCGTCAGCGAGGTCGCCCGGCAGGTCCGCGTACGCCAGTACCGGATCCACGAACTCCCGGGTGCCCACATGTCCTGGCTCCGCGTCGGCCGCGGATTCCTGGTCGAAGATATGGGTTCCAAGTGCCACATGCAGCCGCGCGACGGCTTCACGTCCGTGCTCGGCCCGGGTACGCGCCGCCACCCGCAGCAGCCGGAGCCCCGCGGTATGCCCTGCCTCGTACTCCGGCGGGAACTGTGCGTCGTAGTCGACCGCGGCGTTCACCATACGCAGCGAGATGAACCGCCAGTCCACCGTGTAATCGCGCTTGGCCTGCACGATGCGTACCCACTTACTGGTCATCCAGCAGAACGGGCATACGGGGTCGAAATAGAAGTTGATGTCTGCATCCGCCATGACAAAACCCTAAGCCAGCCACGGCGGGAACGCGGGCCGAGCGGCTGTGCGCCGACGAGCGGTCACCGATTGGGCGATTCGCCCAGCGGGAACAGCGAACTCTGTGCGCACAGCGGCATAACCAGGCGGTCTGCTGGATCGTTCTCCCGGCATGGCCAGTTCCGCTCGTCGCCGCGCAACCGTCCTCGCCACCCTGGTGGCGTTCGTTCCCGGCCTCGCCGCGGGGGTCCCCGCGCACGCGGGCGAGGGTCCACCGGCCGAGCCGGATGGTCCCCTGCCAGGCCCTCCCGTCCTCTACGCTCCGCCGCCACACGCTCCACAACTCGAGAACCGCGATCGGCGGTTCCGGGCCGACCCTCTGCTGGTTTCCGGCGAGGAGGCCTACGTCGACGGGGAGTACCTCTACCAGGATTTTCTCTATGACGACTACGGAAGCGACACCGATGGTGTCGGTGGTTCGTCCCAACGAGCGCGAGCAGGCGAGATCACGTACCCGGCCGATCCGGAGTACGGCGGGAACGCAGCGGACCTGGTCGAGTTCCGAGCCGCGCCCGGCGACGAGGAGGTGACCTACCGGTTCACCCTCAACACCTTGCTCCGTGCGGACACCACGATCGTCACGCTCGCCTTCGACACCGACCGGGACGCCGCGACGGGAGCCGCCACCCTGCCGCGTGACCCGGGCGCGCCGTTTCCCGGCACGGACGAGGTGATCACCGTCTGGGGATCGGGCGCCGAGCACTCCCGCCTCACCGCCGGGCGGGTCACGACCACGCCACTGGAGATCGGTGCCGACCTGGAGGCGAACCAGCTCACGGTCACCGTTCCGCGCAGTGTGTCGGACCCGGCAGGAGTCTGGCGGGCGAGCCTCGCGACCGGTCTGTTCGATCCGGGCACCGGCGGCTGGAAGCGACCCGGTGTCACCGCCACCGAGGACACTCCGGGTGGGGCGGGCCCCATTGATCCGGCACCGAACGGGATCTTCAACCTGGGCTTCCGCTTCGACGAACCGGTGCTCCTGAACAACGTGTCGCCCGACACCGGCCAGTCGGCCGCCCTGCGCGACGACGAACCGACCCGCTACGCCCGCGACATCGACTTCGACGCGTTGTCCGCAGGCCTCAACCGGAGCACGGTTGCGGTTACCGGCCGGCAGATCCGCATGTTCCCCAGCCGGTTGAACCTCGGCGAAGGACGCGATCTCGACAGTGTTCCGCAGTACCGTGGCCAACTGCAGCCCTACTCGCTGTACATCCCTTCGACCTACCGGCAGGACAGTCCGGCCGGGCTCACCCTTTCTCTGCACTCTCTCGGCCAGCACTACTGGCAGTACCAGAGTGGCCGCGTGTTCGAACAGCAGGGCGAACAGCGTGGGAACCTCGTGCTCTCCCCGATGGCGCGGGGGGACAACGGCTGGTACCAGAACGAAGCCGAGTACGACGTCTTCGAGGCATGGAACGATGTGGCCGCCCGGTTCAACCTCGACCCGGATCGGACCTACAGTTCCGGCTACTCGATGGGCGGCTACGGCACGTACCGGCTGGTCGGGCTCTACCCCGATCTGTTCGCGCGTGCCTTCACCGTCGTCGGCCCGCCGGGCGATGGCATCTGGGTTCCACCAGCGGCGCCCACCGGGGGCGCGCACACATTGACCAACCGGTGGCTGGAGAACATGCGCAACGTCGCGCTGCTCAACGTCGCCGCGGTCGAGGATGAACTGGTTCCTTATGTTGGGCCACGAGCACAGAACCTCGGCGCCCCCGAGATCGGGATCCGTGGTCTGGAACAGCTCGAATACGACTACCGCTTCGTCACCTTCCCGGCCGCTGATCACTTCGCACTGGCCGCCCTCGGCTACGACTTCCCGTTCGCCAGGGACTTCCTTGGTTCCGCCGAGGTGGACCGCGATCCTGTGCACGTCTCCTTCGCCTACGTGCCCGAGTCCGACGACCCGGCTCTCGGGCTGGTGCACGATCACGCCTACTGGGTGTCCGGCGTGCGCGTCGCGGGCAGGGCGGCCAAGGGGCTCGTCGACGTACGCAGCCGGGCACACGGTGTCGGGGACCCGGAATCCGCACCGGTCACCGGAAGCGGCGTGGCGCAGCTGCCTTACACGATGCTCGGGCGGGAGTACGGCACGGCACCGCGGGAGGATGCCGAGAACGCGCTCGAACTGTCACTGACCGACGTGTCCTCGGTGCGCCTGCAGGCCGCACGCGCGGGACTCGACGTGCGTGCACCGATCCGGATCCTCGCCACCAGCAGCACCGACAGCGAGGTACTTCTCGCCGGTTCGTTCCCGAGAAGCACTCGTGTCACGCGCGACGGGCGTACCGTTCCGTCCACTGTGACAGGCGAGGGCGTCCGTTTCCCTGTCAGCGAAGGGCAGGGCGAGTACCTGATCAGCCGAACTGGTCAGCACAGCTGAACCTGCCCAACGGAGCTCGCGGCGAGCCGCACTTTCCCGGGAAAGTGGGGCTCGCCGCGTCGTCACATGCCGCCGCAGTTACCCCGCTCGCCATACGGGATCGCGTCGTACCCCGAGAGGTCGTAGGTGGCCAGCTCACCGCTTGCGGCGGCCTGGAGAACGGCGACGGCAGGGATACGGAACAGGTTCTCCAGCTGCCCGTTGCTCTTCTGCCCGACGGAGCGCACCTCGTAGAAGATCGCCCCCTGGGTCGGCGTCTCGGCCACCGGCTGCTCCCCTGCCGGTGCGGTCCCGCCCATCAGCATCCGGGACAGGACGGCGTTCGTGATGTCGATGTCCGGGTACTTCGCGACGTTGACCGGCCCGTAGCCGGACAGCGCGTCAACGCTGACCATCGCCATGGCCCTGTTCGTCCGCCACTGCTGTTCGGTCATCCGCGACGGGGAGATGGAGCGCGCGCCGATCTGGAACTGGTTGAGGTCATCGGTGCCTTCGACCACGGGCGCCTCGCTCATGTGATGCAGGTCCAGCGCGTACGTCGGAGCGGTGTCCCGCCACAGCCGCCAGAACGCGGGCGACTCCGGCTGCACGAAGTTCTCCCAGTCCCGGTTGAGGTCTGTGCGGGTAGGCGTTGCGCTCTGCCGGATGTTGGCCTCGGCGCCGTCCGGGTTGTACATGGGGATGACGACGACGGTCAGCTCCTCGCGCACCTGCTTCGCCCACGGGCTTCCCGAGGCCAGCCGGTCGAGGATCTGCAGTACCGCCTCGGTGCTGTGCAGCTCGTCGCCGTGGATGCGAGCCTGCAGCCAGAAGGTCTTCGAGCCTTCGCCGACCGTGGCGTACAGCAACTCCCTGCCCTCGCCGGAAGTGCCGGTGCTGGCCACATCGACCAGCCCGCCGGAGGTGTGTTCGATGCGCCCCAGCTCACGTACGACGTCGTCGTAGCCCGCGACACTGGCACGGCTCACATGCTGTTGGTCCTGCAGACAGGGCCCGCCAGGCCGGTGCGGAGGCTGGGCCGAGGCGAGTGGTGTGGCAAGGCCGGTGGCCAGCAGCGCGGTCACCGCGGTCAGGGTCAGAATGCGACGCATTACATCTCCCAGTGCTCCTGCGGACACGACGTCGTGTCTCGCTCGGCTGTCCTTTCTATCCCGCTGACCTGGGGACCCGCAAGGACTTGACACGGCTGCCACGAGCAGCGGGAAGGACTGTCGGAGGGGTACGCGACAATATCGGCCATGGGTGTCGCGAGTGGTCAGTTCCTGCGGATCGTCAACAGCCTGCCGGGCACCGAGCACGGCAAAGGCGGCGACTACACATCGTTCAGCGTGCGCGGGACCCGGTTCGGCTACTACTGGCCACGTACGCAGACGGTGGGGCTGAAACAGACACTGCACGAGCAGCTGGCGTTGGTCGCCGAACGACCGGACGTGTTCGAGGTGCAGTTCACCACCAGTGCCTTCGGCTGGGTTGTCGTATACCTGACCGGAATCGACGCCGACGAACTCACGGAACTCGTCTACGAGGCTTGGCGGCTATCGGCGCCGGATGCGCTTATCGAGGAACGCCCCACTCCCTGAGGCAGGCCTCCTTCTCAATTACCGGTGAGCGCGGTCACAATTCTTGACCTCGCGCCGTCTGTTCGTATTGCCAGCCGCGATAAGCGAAGTTACCCAGCACACACCGCGTACTTCGCCGATAACGCTCGCTGACTGTGTTCGACCGGCCACCGTATGCCTATTTGTCTTCTTATTGTGGCCAAATCGTTGTGGCGCGTATCAAGTTTAATGGTGCGCGCCGCAGGGCTCGCGGATAGTTCGCGGAGGCCTTGTCCGAGCAATGGCAGCGGAATCTCATCGCTGTGCTGCTCACTGTTATTCGTATGGAGTCGCCACATGGGTGCCCGTCACCTAATCACTCGAGGAGTGCCCGCAACGCTGGTCACCACACTTTCGATCATCGTTGCCCCAGCCAGCGCGTCCGCACCGGCACCGCCGGAGAGCACGAACCAGCACAGCGTCGCTGCCGAACACAGTTCCGCACATCCGCAGATCACCGCTGCAGAGGTGCGGAAAGCCCTCGCCGAAGAGCGAAAGCAGCTGGCAGAAGAAGCCAAGGAAAAGGCCGCAGCCGAAGCCGAGAAGGCCCGCAAGGCCAAGGAAGCCAAAGAGGCCCGGGAAGCCGAGGAAGCAGCTCGAGAAGCCGAGCGGGCGGAAAAGGCCAGGGAAGCCAAGGAAGCAAAGGAAGCCGAGCGGGCCAGCTCCGGCGGGAGCTCCCCGAAAAGCGCCACGGCTGACGTGGTCCGGCCGACAACGGGACAACTCACTTCCGGATACGGGCCGCGTGGCGGCAGCAGCCACAACGGCATCGACATCGCCAACGACATCGGCACACCCATCGTGTCCGTAATGGACGGAGAAGTGATCGACTCCGGCCCCGCGAGCGGCTTTGGACTGTGGGTCCGGGTCCGCCATGACAGCGGCACCGTCACCGTCTACGGACACATCAACGAATCGATGGTGTCGGTCGGCGAGCAGGTGTCCGCAGGCGAACAGATCGCCACGCTGGGCAATCGCGGGCAGTCGACGGGCCCACATCTGCACTTCGAGGTAGAGCAGGGCGGCAGCAATACCAACCCACTCACCTGGCTGAACAACCGCGGTGTATCCATCTGATGCCGGTAACCCTCTCCGGCTGCCACTCGGCCGATCAGCCCCTGCCCTCGGGCTGATCACCGAGACGGCTCAACGCTTCGGCGGCGGCGCGGGCCCAGTGCGGAGCCCGCGCCCGCTGCGCGATCGCCCACGCCTGCCGGAAATGTCGCGCGGCACGGTCCGGCCGGCCGAGCGCGACGGCCAGACGGCCGAGATGGTGCGCGGTGGGGCCGAGGGTGAGCAGCCCGCTGCCTGCCCCGGCGAGCTCTCCGGAAGCGGGGAGCAGTTCAGCGTAGAGCCGTCGCATCGTTGATCGGTCGGCTGTCTCGATCGCCAGTCTCGAGTGGACGCACAGGCGTGCCTCCATGAGCAGATCGCGCGGCGACTCCGCAATGGCGTTCGTCGCGGCGAGTGCCCGAGCACGGTTTCCCTGTGCGAGCAGGACAAGCGGGCGGGACCAGGCCTCGTACGGACCCCAGTCGGCGTCCTCGAGACCAGCCGCGGTCACATCGGGTGCTCGCAGGCCGAGCAGGGCGAACGGGAGTATCCCGTCCGCCAGTCCGGGCATTCCACTGCCTGCGAGCCGGCTGTCCGCGGCCTGGTATGCGCGCCGCGCCGCATCGGTATGACCGGTTATGGCCAGCCGGAGCGCGGCATACCATTCGGTGAACACTCCGACGAGCGCAAGCTCGTGACGTTCGGCGAGAAGATCGGCCGCGGCGGCGTGTCGATCCGCTTCCCCGAGATCGGCGAGTGCGGTGCTGGCCTGGATGAGAATCAGGTGCCCGAGTACCTCGAACGTCACCAGAGATCTGTTGCCGGTGGCCAGTCCGAGTAGTTCCTCGCCGATCGCGGCCCGTTGCGGTGCGAGACCCGATCGATGAAAGGAATGCATATAGCGTGCGTTGAGCGCGAACGCCAGCAGTCTCGGGTCGTCACGACGGCGGGCGATGACCTCGGCCTCGCGTGCCGCCTGCTCGCCCCGCTGGCCTGTGTCGCCGCGCCGCTCCATCGCGATGGTGATCAACAGCCGGGCACGTTCGGCTTCGTGACCGGCGGGCAACTCGGCGAGCGCGCGCTCGGCCGCCGACACGATCCGGGCGGACAACGCCTCGTCGTCGTTGGCCGTCCAGATCGCGGGGACGTCGAAGGATCCGAGCACGCCGGCGGTGAGGACCGCATCTCCGATGGTCTCCGCCATCGTGATCGCCTCGTCGCGGTACTTCCGCGCCCGCGGAAGGTCTCCGATCACGGCCACGGCACGAACCAGACCGGTGACCGCCACCAGCCGGCTTCTGTTCTCGCCGCTTCCCGCCCGGTCGAGGGCCGCGACTGTCTCTCGCCACAGTCGCGCGGCCTGGTGCGGTGCGGACCGCTGCTCTGCTCGTTCGGCCGACATCCGCGTGTAGTGCGCGGTACGAGTGCCCGCGGCCCTGCCCTCTGCACGCACGAAGTGTTCGGCGATCGCCTCCACGTCCCCCGGCCGCAGCATCTCGATCAGCTCACCGGCCTTGGCGTGCCAGCGCGCTCGGCGGGCACGAGCGACGTCCTCGTAGAGGGTCTCGCGCACCAGCGCGTGCGCGAACCGGCACCGATCGGCATCCTGCTCGACAAGCAAGCCCGTGAGCAGCGCGGACTCGATGGACTCCAGGACGAGGTCCTCGGCGCCGGCCAGCCGGATCAGCACCTCGAGGTCGACCTCCTGCCCGATCACGGCGGCTTGCCGCAGGTGTGTCCGCGCGGTTTCGGTGAGCCCGGCAAGGCGGCGCCGGATGACGTCCCGAACTCCGGCCGGCACAGCGCCGAGGGCGTCGTCCCCCTCCGCCTCCCACAGCCGTACCAGCTCACGCACGAAGAACGGGTTTCCTCCGCTGCGCCCATGGATCACCCGCGCGGTGGCAGCGGGTATCGCGCGGGAGGTGACTGCGTCGGCCAGCTCCCGTACCTCGGGCTCGGTGAGGCCGCCGAGGTAGGTCCTGACCGGCTCCGCACGGGCCGCTCGGCCCAACGCCTCCGCCAGCGCGGGCGAGATCTCCGTCGACCGGTAGGTGCCGACGATCAGCACCGGGCCGAGGCCGGTGTCGGCGGCCAGTGCGGTCAGCAGTGCGAGTGTGTCCTCGTCCGCCCAGTGCAGATCATCGAAAACCAGCAGGACCGGTCCGTTCGCCGAGGCGGCGGCCACAGTGGACGCGATCGCACGATGCCGGTGAAAGCGTGCCGCGACAGGATCATCAGCAACGGCAGGACCGCCGGCGTCCGTGGTGGCACCGAGCTCGGCCGGTTGTTCTGAAACGAGATCCGGCCGCAGTTGGGTCCAGGGCCAGTTCTCCGGTGCGCCGGGGAGCTCCGGGCTCGCGCCCCATGCTGTGCACCAGCCCGCGGCGGCCAGCAGGCGGGACAGGTGACCGGCGAATGCCGTCTTACCCGCGCCGGCGGTCCCGGACAGCAGGGCCAGCCGGGGACGTCGCGCGATCTCGACGGCCGCCGCTGCGGCTCTCAGTTCAGCCAGTTCCCCGCCCCGGCCGACGAACGGGCGCTGGGGCGGCCCGCTCCCGCCGAGAGCCTCCGGGCGCGGGCCGCGGAGTTCGGGAGCGGGGTCGGCACCGAGGTGCGGCGCCTGGGTGAGAACGTCCGATTCCAGCCGGCGCAGGTTCTCGCCGGGATCCACGCCGAGTTCGTCACGCAGGACATCCCTTGCGCGGCGCAACGTGTGCAGTGCATCACCTTGTCTCCCGGCTCGGTACAGCGCCAGCGCCAGCAGCCGCCAGCCGTCCTCACGCAGCGGATGACCCGCGACATGGGACTGAAGATCGGGCACGGACTCGGCCGCGCGGCCGAGGGCCAACGCGGCCTCGGCACGGCGTTCCACAGCCAGCAGGCGAAGTTCCTCGAGCCGGGCCGCCTCGACCCGCGCCCACTCCTGCTCGGCGAATTCCGCGAACGCCGGTCCCCGCCAGAGCGCGAGCGCCTCGTCCAGGACCGTGTGGGCTTGCTGCGCCCCGCCATCGGCGAGCAGGCGAGCGGACGCGGCGACCGCGGACTCGAACCGCCAAGCGTCCACGCTTCCCGTCTCGGCCCGCAACGCGTAGCCGGGCTGCACCGTGACCAGCAGGCGTGCGGATGCACGCGGCGGACGGTCAGGTTCGAGGGCTTTACGCAGGGCGCCGACGAAGGTCTGGACCGCGCCGACCGCGCCCTCCGGCGGCACATCCCACAGGTCGTCGATCAGCCTGGCGATCGGCACGACCCTTCCTTTGGCGATCAGCAACCTGGCCAGGACGGCCTGATGCCGCGGCCCCTTGAGACCGATCGGTCCCTGCTCGTTCTCGACCTCCAGTGGGCCGAGCACCCCGAAAGTCACCACCGGCACGACGTCGTCCACACCCCGACAACCTATCCGGCAGAAGCTTCGAACGCTGCGGCTGATCCGCCGCTGACCGCGCGCTGATCGGTCGTACCGAGAATGCGGCAGGTACATCCAGGCACTTGACACAGGGAGCGCGAACCGAAATGGCACCGAAGATCAACGGGTTCACCCAGCGCCGCGTCACCGTCGCCGACGACGTGGCCCTCAACGTCGCCGTCGGCGGAACGGGTAGTCCTGTCGTGCTACTGCACGGCTTCCCCCAGACCCACCTCATGTGGCGGCATGTCGCCGTCGACCTGGCGGCCGACCACACGGTCATCTGCCCCGACCTGCGTGGCTACGGCGACAGCGACAAGCCGGCAAGCACGGGGGCGGCCACCTACTCCAAGCGCACCATGGCCGCCGACATCGTCGCCCTCGCCCGAGCCCTCGGGCATGATCGGTTCGCGCTTGCCGGGCACGACCGGGGCGCTCTGGTGGCCATCCGCGCGGGCCTCGACCATCCCGAAACGATCACCCATCTGGCCTCTCTCGACGTGCTACCGACCCTCGACATGTGGGATGTGCTGCACGGGACCTCGGCCGTTGTCGGCTTCCACCTGTATCTGATGGCGCAGCCGCCCGGGCTGCCCGAGGCCATGATCAGCGGCGCGGCGGACGAGTTCTTCGGTCATTTCCTCGACGCCTGGGCCGGCGATGCCAACGCGATCCCCCACGAGTTCCGCGCCGCCTACCTGACCGCGTCCCGCGACGCGATTGCGTCCATTGTGGCCGACTACCGGGCGTCGGCCACAGTCGACGTCGAACACGACCAGGCCGACCGGAAGGCGGGTAACCAATTGCCGATGCCGGTGACGGTACTGCAGCAGGACTGGGGCAATGCGCTTGGTTTCGACGCCGTCGCCCGCTGGCGGGCGTGGGCCCCGGATCTGCGGCATGACACCGTCTCCTGTGGGCACTTCATGGCTGAAGAAAGCCCAGCGGAGGTCGTCAAAGCCCTCCGCGATCTGCTCGCGAGGTAGGCGCCGACGGCCTCAGGTGAGTTTCGGGTAGTCCCGTGAGCGCCAGGCGAGCATTCCCTCGATCCGGATCATGCCGGCCTGTTCCAGCAACTGCACGGGATCGCTACCGGTGAAGCGATACAGCCCGGTCTCGGTGTCCAGGAAGCGGTCCCTGGATCGCGTGGCGTACCAATCCATCGCGGCCCGGTACGCGGGATCGTGGACGATCACGTCGAGTTGGAGCAGGTTGCTGAACAGAATCGCGTGGAATCGTGCGGGCTGCGTGAAATAGCGCTCGTCCTCCGCGTAGTGCGACAGTGCGGCGGCCGCGGTGGCACGGGCCTGGTCGAGGTACTGCTTCGCGCCGGTGGCTCGATACAGCAGGACACCGGCACCGATCATCACACCCTGGTTGTAGGAGAACTGCGCCTCCCAGATGGATCCGTCGAGCCTGATGTTGTCCCAGTACAGGCCATTGGGCGCGAGCAGGCAGCCGCGCACCCACTCGTACATCCGCGATGCCCAGTCGAGGTAGTACTCGTCACCGGTGATCAGGTAGAGGTGAAGACCCACCTCCGCCCCCGGACCGTTCGAGACCGTGTTGCGATCGGAGCTCCAGTCGGCCTGAGTCCAGAAGACGCCACCGGGACAGGGATGGTTCGGGTCGGTGTCCCACCCGAACACCACGAGATCGAATATCTCCGCGGCCCGATCGAGTGCCGCCTGGTCGCCGCCATCTGTCATGTAGTGCCGCTGGATCAGACCGAGCGCGTTCCACTCGTTGTCGTCGTAGAACTTGTCGCCGCCGTGTCCCAGCGGCGGCCGTACGTACGAGTCGTACCCGGGCGGTTCCGTTCCGCCGTTCCAGTACAACTCCAGCGCTCGGTACCGGTCGGCGACAGCACCGGTGAATCTGTCGCCGACAACGGGAATGCCGGCCATGACCTGTGTGGCGATCATGGCTTGGGAGAACGGCCACACATAGGACCACGGATTACCGCCGCTGCGCGGATATTCTTCCAGATAGAGAGAGTGCGCCGGATCGTAGAAGTAACGTTGCAGTGCCGCGTAGGACTCCTGCGCTCGCTGCGCGTACACCCCGTGCCCGCCACCCTGCGAACCCGCGGCCCGCCCACTCGCCTGGGCTGCGGGCGCGGCGACGAGGCCCGCCGTGACGGCCGCACTGCCAGCGATCAGGCTGCGGCGCGAGATCGTCCGTTCAACGTGCTCCATGATGTCCTCCCAGTAAAAACGGCGCTGCGTCAAAGGAGTCAGGCCACGATGCTGTCTTCTATGGACTTGCGGTTCGCTACCGGAGCGGGCTGATCCGCAGGCCACGGAGGTAGTCGTAGGATACTGTCGCCGTACGCACCGGATGCGGTTGCTGGTCCCGCTCGATGATGAAGTGGT
Source organism: Amycolatopsis palatopharyngis (assembly GCF_003385185.1). GTDB lineage: Bacteria > Actinomycetota > Actinomycetes > Mycobacteriales > Pseudonocardiaceae > Amycolatopsis > Amycolatopsis palatopharyngis. The sequence continues at coordinate 211,222 of NZ_PQHZ01000001.1, forward strand.
GCGATCCCAGATGCCGCAGGTGCGAGAGAATCTCAGTGAAGTCGATCGTGCCGTCACCGAGATCGGTTTCGATTCCTTCGGTGGGAGTGCCGTCCTTGAGGTGCAGCAAGGGGAAACGCTTCTCGTGAGCGTCCAGATACGGTCCCGGGTCCACGCCGGCGCGAAGAATCCAGTAGAGGTCCATCTCGAACCACACGAGATCGGGATCGGTGTGTTCCAACCAGATGTCGAACAGCCTCTCCCCTGTTTCCTTGTCGCGAGCGAACTCGTTGTCGTGCAGGTGTGCGTACCAGCGCAGCCCACGGGCGCGCGCCGCCTCGCCCCACTGGTTCATCTCCTCGGCCATCCGGCGGTATCCGGCCGCTGTCTCCGCGCCGTCCATATAGGACACGCCGACGTACTGCTGTCCGAGGGTCGCCGCTCGGTCGAGCGTGGGCCCGGCGAGATCACCGCGGAAATCACTGGGATTGTGATGACTTCCGATGACCCGTAGGCCGTTGTCGTCGGCGATGCGCCGGAACTGTGCGGGCGTGCGATTGCCGTAGTCGTACGCGGGCTCGATCTCCGCGTATCCCGCCTCGGCCAGCATCGCGAGCGTCGCCTCCGGGTCCTCCGCCAGCATCGATCGGACCGAGTACAGACCGAATCCGATCTTGCCTGGGGGCACCGGCCGCGCTCCGCGGACGTCCGCGCCCGCGGGCAGCGCCGAGGAAGCGGCCACCGAAGCCAAGCCGGCGGCTGTCGCGACACCGATCCCCTGCAGGAGTCGACGACGCGAAGGCTTCTGTGTGTCAAAATCCATCTTTTGCTTCCCATCATCAGAAGGCAGTGTGGCGCACGTTAATTGCCCACCACCGCGCAAGCAAGGTTTTCGCCCTGCCCAGGGTTCGCCTGACCGCTTTGCTGTCCGGGATGTTGAGCCGGACGGCGGCACACGGGTCCGGCAAATGCCGCTGTGACAGCGACGCCCACCGGATCCGACGCCGCTCATCACCGATCCGCGCTTTCCCGGGAAAGTGCGGATCGGTGTGTGGGTTTGGCCCCCACCCCCGGTCGCACTTTCCCGGGAAAGTGCGAGGCGGTGGGGCGCGCTTTCCCGGGAAAGTGCGACCGGGGGGTGCGGTGGCGTGGTCCCCTGGCTGTCCGGCGGAATCCCGCCCAAGAGGGAACCATCGGGTGCGCCGACATGATCTGATCTGCCTATGTCGTCGCTTCTGCTCGGATTGCTGAGCCTGCCGCTTTACCTGGTGATGTTGTGGCCACTCGTCGTCGCGTCCCGCCGCGTACTCGGAGTTCCCATCGGGACCCTCCGCGCCCTCGCCGGGGCGTTGTTCGGCTGGACCGTCGCGGGGTTCGTGATCACGGCACTACCCCTCGGCCCCGACCAGGACCCGGCGCTGGCTCTCGGCCTGCTGATCCCGGTCGCGGGCGCTTCCTTCCTGGCGACACTGGTGTTCCTGCTCGTCGCGGAGATGGCCTTCCCGAGCGGTGCGGGCCTCGGGCCGCTCGCGCGACTGCGCTCACTTCGCAATCGGATGGCTCGCACCCGCAGGTACTCCCAGATCACCGCGATCGCCGTGCGGCACGGACTCGGCAGGTACCTCACGGGCAGGCGCGATGCGGAAACGGACGGCCTTCGCAAGGCCAAACTCGCCAAGGCGCTGCGCCACGCTCTCGAGGAAGGCGGGGTCACGTTCGTCAAACTCGGCCAGGTGTTGTCCACCCGGCCCGATCTGCTCCCGCCCGAGTTCATCGACGAACTGAGCGGTCTGCAGGACCAGGTCGCACACGCCGATCCCGGCGAGATCGAGCAGGTACTGCGCGACGAACTCGGGGCGGGGCCGGACGAGGTTTTCGCCGAGTTCGATGCCGAGCCGATCGCCGCGGCTTCGATCGCACACGTGTACCGCGCACGACTGCACAGCGGCGAGGACGTCGTGGTGAAGGTGCAGCGGCCCGGTGTGCGCAAGCTCGTGGAACGGGACCTCGACATCGTCCGGCGCCTGGCGCGGACCCTGGATCACCGAACCACCTGGGCACGTGGTCTCGGGGTGGTCGACTTGGCCGAGGGGTTCGCGGTAGCACTCGTCGAGGAGCTCGACTTCCGGGTCGAGGCGCGCAACATCTCGGCGGTGGCCGCGGCGGGCTCCGGTTCGGTTCGCCTGCCCACTGTCCACTCGCGACTCTCGAAGGAGCGGGTGCTGGTGATGCATCGCCTCGACGGGGTCTCGCTCGGTACCGCGACGATTCCGGGTGACGGCCAGGCCCGCACCGCCGCGGCGCGAGAGCTGCTGGACTGTGTGCTGCGTCAGGTACTCCTCCAAGGCGTGTTCCACGCCGACCCGCATCCCGGAAACGTCCTGCTCCTCGCCGAAGGCGGACTCGGCCTACTCGACTTCGGCTCGGTGGGCAGGCTCGACTCCGGGTTGCGGGAGGGGTTGCACACCCTGTTTCTCGCCGTGGATCGTGGCGATCCCGCCGCGCTGCGGGACGGGCTGCTGGAGATCGTGGACCGTCCCGACGAGATCGACGAGCAACGACTGGAACGGGCACTCGGTGCGCTCGTCGCCAAGCACTTCACCCATGGTGAGGCGCCGGACATGGACCTGTTCACCGATCTTTTCCGGGTCGTCGCCGGGTTCCGGCTTTCGGTACCCGCTCCGATCGCCGCGGTGTTCCGCGCACTGGCCACCATGGAGGGAACACTGGCCCTGCTCGCCCCCGGCTTCAACATCGTCGCCGAATCCCGCGCCTTCGCCGCGGCGCAGCTGGGCGAACGAATGCGACCGGACTCGGTACGACGGGCCGCGACCGACGAACTACTGGCCATGCTGCCGGTGCTGCGCAGGCTGCCCCGCCGCATCGACCGCATCGGTGGCGCGCTCGAGCAGGGACGGCTCTCGGTCAATGTCCGGCTCTTCGCCGACGAACGCGACCGCGTCCTGCTGACCGGGTGGCTGCACGAGGTGCTGCTGACCTTCGTCGGAGCCGCGACCGGACTGATGGCCGTGCTGCTGCTGACCGGCGCGGGCGGCCCGGCCCTGCTACCCGACCTGAGCCTGCACCAGCTTCTCGGTTACAACCTGCTCATGGTCAGCGCGCTGGTTGGTCTGCGACTGCTGTTCGTGGTGTTTCGCACCCAGCAACGCCGTTCAGCCTGAGAACGCCGGTGTTGCCAGCCTGACGCTGTCGCACGATCGGAGTGGATGGCATGATGACGGCAAATACATTCAAGACCGCCGGTATGTCTGGAGGATGGTAATGACGCCCCACGGAGACGGTGCCGGGCCCACTGACCAGGTCGAACACGTGGACGTGCTGATCATCGGGGCCGGGCTCTCCGGCATCGGCGCGGCCTGCCGGTTGCGCCGTGACCGGCCCGGCTCCAGCATCGCGATCCTGGAGGCCAGGGCCACGATCGGTGGCACCTGGGACCTCTTCCGCTACCCGGGCATCCGCTCCGACTCCGACATGTTCACCCTCGGCTACCGCTTCAAGCCGTGGGAGGACCAGAAGGCCATCGCGGACGGTCCCGCCATTCTGAACTACGTGCACGAGACCGCGCGAGAACACCGCGTCGACTCACTGGTCCGGTTCCACCATCGCGTCGTACATGCCGACTACTCCAGTGGGCAGCGCAGGTGGACCGTGACCGTCGAGCGGACGGACACCGGCGAAACGGTCACCATGACCTGCCGGTTCCTGTTCTGCTGCAGCGGCTACTACCGCTACGACGAGGGGTACACCCCCGACATCCCCGGCGTCGACCGTTTCGCCGGTACGGTCGTGCACCCGCAGCACTGGCCCACCGACCTGGACTACGCGGGCAAGCGCGTCGTGGTCATCGGCAGCGGCGCGACCGCGGTGACCCTGGTGCCCGCGATGGCACCCGACGCCGAGCACGTGACGATGCTGCAGCGCTCACCGACCTACATCATCGCGCAGCCGGGTGTCGATGTCGTCGCGAACCTCTTCCGGAAGATCCTCCCCTCTCCGCTCGCCTACCGAATCTCCCGCTGGAAGAACGTCCTGACGCAGACCGCGGTGTTCCAGCTGAGCAAGTCCCGCCCCGGACTGGTCAAGGCCCTGTTGCGCAGACTCGCCATCGCGCAACTGCCCAAGGACTATCCCGTGGACGTCCACTTCAAGCCGCGGTACAACCCGTGGGACCAGCGACTGTGCCTGGTGCCCGACGGTGATCTCTTCAAGGCCATCCGCCGTGGTGCGGCATCCGTGGTGACCGACAACATCGAAGCCGTCACCGAGACCGGCATCCGGCTGCGATCCGGCGACCAGCTCGACGCCGACGTCATCGTCACCGCGACGGGGCTGAATCTGCTGGTGTTCGGCGGCATCCGGCTCGCGGTGGACGGCGACGAGGTGCACCTGCCCGACACGATGGCCTACAAGGGGATGATGCTCTCCGGGGTGCCCAACTTCGCTTACACAATCGGCTACACGAACGCGTCGTGGACGCTGAAGGCCGATCTGGTCAGCGAGTACATCAGCCGGCTGCTCACGCATATGGACGAGCACGGGTACGACGAGTGCGTTCCCGAACGGGATCCGCGGGTCGAGGAGGAGCCGTTCCTCGACTTCGCGGCGGGGTACGTACTGCGATCGCTCGACAAGTTCCCCAAGCAGGGCGCCGAGGCACCGTGGAAACTGCGGATGAACTACCTCCGCGACGTCGTCACGCTTCGCCACGGCAGTGTCGCCGACGAAGCGATGCGCTTCCGGACCGGAGAACGCAGCCCCGTCCGTAACACGACCGGGTGAACCGGGATCCCAGGCGTCATTCCCGCGCGGCGATCCTCTCTCTACCGACGTGGCGGTAGCCGGCCAGGAAGCCCCCCGACTGGCCGGCTGCCGCTGTGCCCCCCGCACGTTCAGGGCTCAGCGGTCACCTGGGCGGGGATGTGGACGCCGAGTGCTCCCGATGGAGCCAGGACGACCCGGTTCCGGCCGCTCTTCTTCGCCGTATATGTGGCTTCGTCCGCGGCGTGCAGCAAGGTGGTGTATTCGGTGGCCGTATCGGGGTAGAGGGCCGCACCGATGGAGGCGGTGAGCCCGCTGACCGTGGGCGGCTTTCCCGATGTGACGACGGGGACGGAAACCTCGAGGGCGCCGATACCCGCGTTGATGCGATTGGCGACGGCCACGAGCTCCTCCCTGCCTACCCCGGGAAGGAGTGCTACGAACTCGTCACCGCCGTAGCGTCCGACGTAGTCGCCGGCCCGCACCGAGCCCTGAACCGCGCCGGCGATCGCGCGAAGCACCTCGTCGCCCGCGAGGTGCCCGTTGCCGTCGTCGACCGCCTTGAAGTGATCGATGTCGATCATCAGCACGCCTGCCGTCGACTGGATTCGCTCGGCTCGCACCAGTTCCCTGCGGGTGAGTTCGGACCAGAACTCAGGTGCGAGGATCCCGGTCTTGGAGTCGCTTCTCGCGGCCAACTGGAACTGGGGCAACAACAGACCCAGGTGCAGCGCCACCGGAGTGATCATCAGGACGGGCAGCAACCAGGGCCGCAAGGTCACGACGAGGGCGATCCCGCAGCCGATCCCGACGGCGGCGAGCACGATCAGCACGTCGGACGGATTACCGAGCGCGTTGCGGCCGGGCTTGTCCGGATTGGCGATGATGATCATGAAGACCACCAGGACGTAGTTGACCCCGAAATACACCGCACCGGCCAGCAGCAGGGTGATCATGCCGCCGAATCCGTCGACATGGGGCATGTAGGGAGCGAGCCACCCGCCGGTACCGAGATGCAGCACCGCGCCCGCCGCCGTGCAGGCCAGCACGACGGTGGCGGCCGAGTACACCTTGCGATGCGCCACACCCCGGCGCCGGTACACGCGCAGCCAGGAGTGCGTGTAACTGACGACGATCACCACGACGGCCAGCGGGGGCGGCAACAGCAGCAGGCCGGCGAAGATCCAGATCGACTGCAGGTGCATATGCGGATGGCCCTCGGCTCCGAGCTCCCGGATCCGTTCTATGCCCTGTGCTGCCTCGAGATGGACGACCTCCGCGACGAGAATCAGGGCGCACCACAAAAGCGCCTGCCCCGTTACCGGCACCAGTGTCACCGTTGCCGCGACAGCGACGAGCGCGGCGATCTCGACCGCCACAAGCAGCACCAGCACGGGCCGGGACAACCGCCGCACAGGCCAGTCCCGCAGATTGAAACGCAACTGTCGGTCCGGTGAACTGTGTATTCGCCTTCGGACCTTGGACAATCCCATGCGTAGCACCTTCTCCCCCGGGTAGCTCCAGCGAGAGGATGGCCATCGTAATCGCCCAGACGCGGTGTGTCACTAGGCCGGACGGCTCATCGCCGACGACCCGCACACTGTGCCGACACCACCGGAGGTAACCATGTCGAACTTCAACATCCGCGCCCTGCAGAGCGGTCTGTCCACCGGCGGGCGGCGCCGTACCCAGCGCCCGACCGACTGGACGAGGTCATGCCCCACGGACTGGTCGGTCCGTTCCTTGCCCACCGACTGGACCGTTCGTTCGCTGCCCACCGACTGGAGCCGCCCCGCTCCGCAGCGCCCGACCGACTGGACCCGCTTCTGACCGTTCGCGATCAGCGACGCGGACGCGATCCGTCACTTCACGACTGACCCGCCCCACCGGTCGCCGGTCCCGATGTCGAGTCGGGGCCGGGGGCCAGGGCCGCGCGGTGCCATGCACCGGCGGCGGCCGTCGCCGCCACGGTGCCAAGTGCTCCCGCGGTCGCGATCACGAGATGCGGGGCGAGACGTTCGGCCACGAGACCGGCCAGCACCACCCCCGCACCCTGGGACACCCGCAGTGCGGTGATCGCGAGACCGAACGCCTGCGCCCGCTGCGCGTCCGGTGTGAGCTGGACGAACACCGTGCTGGTAACCAGGTTGTACGCGCTGGCTACCCCGGAGATCGTGAACAGCAGCAGCGTCACAGCCAGCCCTGGATCGGGCGCGCATCCGAGCAGCACCGCGCAGGCCAGCACCGGCAACGGCGTCAGCAGCCTTCGCCGGTACACCTCGGGTACGCGGGCGAGCAGCGCCATACCCAGCACGCTTCCCGTGGCGAAAGCACCGAGCAGCAGGCCGACGGTCACCGAACCGCCTCCGAGTTCCGCGGCATACGGCGCGGCCAATGCCTCGCCCGCGATGTAGAAGCCGGAAACGCAACCCAGCGCCACCAGCGATCGCAGGCGCCGATCCGACCACACGAGCCGGACTCCCGCCCGCACCAGACGCCACCACGCCCCATCGCCGGTCGAGCTTCCCGTGCTCGGTGCCGCCGCCGCCCTGGGCCTGAGGCCCGTCAGCAACAGCAGCGCAGAGACCCCGAAGCTGGCGGCGTCCGCCGCGAGCGCACCGCTGGGCCCCAGCCAGGCCACGAGCACTCCTCCCCCGGCGAACCCGACGACCTGCCCGCTCTGCACGACCATCGACAACAACCCCATGGCGCTGACGAACTGGCGGCCGGACACGACGTGCGTGAGCAGCGCCGTCCTGGCGGCGTTCCACGGCGGGTTGAGCAACTGGACGCCGACGAGCAGGGCACCAACCAGCGGCAACGGCATGCCCGGTACCGCCATCAACCCCACCAGAACGACCCTGGCAAGATCCGAGACGACCAGCACGGTGCGTCTCGGGTACCGGTCGGCCAGCCCCGACAACAGTGGCCCGCCAAGCAGATCCGGCAGGAACGTCGCCGCGTACACGGTCGCCGCCCACCCGGGCGAGCCCGTCCGGTCGAAAACCAGGATCGACAACGCCACCCTGGCCAACTGGTCCCCCACCACGGTGACCAGCTGGGCGGCGAACAGCGACCGGAACTCCCCAACCGCGAGCACCTCGCGGAACCTCGCCGGGTGTGGGTCCGGTACGACCATCCCCGCCTCCGCAGGCCGACACCGCCTGGAACATCCATGACCGGCAGCGCTCGCCGGTGGATCTGGAGTATCGCAGCATTCCGAAGCCGACGCCGACCCCAGGCAGGAGGACCGTCGGCGTCGGCCGGGGCGGCGCGGCGGGATCAGCCGCGCCTGTACTCCTCCCAGGTCACCTTCGTGACCTGAGGGCCGTCGTCACGGGCGCGGCTGGCGAGACCGTTGTATCCGAGGTAGTAATCGCCTGCCTGGTGCTGTGCGGCGGATGACTGATCCGGATCGTTCACGGCGATGGCGTGGATGTGATAGGCCCAGTTGCCCTGGGCGGGGGTGCGCAGCCAGGCCGCGAAACCCACGTTGCGCAGCTTCCGGACGACATCCGTCCGGGTGCTCGTACTCATCCCCCGCACCGAGAGATCCAACGCACCGCCACCGTCGTGGGTGCCCGCCGATCCACCGACGCCACCCGGGTTGTACGAACCCTGCGTCACCGACAGCTGCCTGCCCAGCAGCCCCTCGGCCGCCACAAGCATCGCCTTGGTACGGGTGTTCATGGTCGCACCGTGGTAGGTGATCCTGCTGCCCGCCGACACAAGGTTGGTGACGGTGTAGCGCTGGCTGCCCAGCTTCCGCAGTGAGGCAGGGCCCGGCAATCCGGAGGCGTCGATGCCGGTGTAGCCGAGAGAGCGCTGGTAGGCGGCATACCCGGAGATGGTCGCCGTGCCGAAGTGGCCATCGACGTACTTTCCGTCCAGCAGCCCCTTGGCGGTCAGCGCTTCCTCCACCAGCGACACGCTGGCCTTGCTGCCCGGGGTCAGCGCGGTGTCGGCTCTGCGCGGATCGATCTGTGCCGCCTTGAGCACGGCCTCCATATTGGCCGATGGCAATGCCATCGCGGCTTCATCGCGTTCGGCCACGGCCGGCGTGGCCACGGAGAGCACCATGGCGGTTCCCGCCGTCAGCACGGCGGCCCTGGTACGCAGACCACGCCTTCTGTCCGAGGCCGGGAGATTCGCCACCGGTGTTCCAGCGCCATTCCAGGCCATCCATGACCACATCCGCATAGCCGTCCTCCGTAGGTCTGAAGCACACGTGCGCTCAGCCTTCGTGACGGAAGTACAACTGGCGTACAAGCCGCCCCGCGACAACACGGATCACCCGCCACGCCGCTCATGATCGCCAGCAGCGAATCCCCCACGCTGTGGGCGAACGCGGCCCCATTCCTCGGTGTTCGCCCCATACCGTCGGTGTCACAAACGAACTTCGAGCAGAGGCGGGCAACGATGGCAGTGGATCTGGTTCCGGACATGAAGACAACGGCCACCGCGACGTCCATCAACGAATCGGTATACGAGCAGTTGCTGCGCGACCGAATCGTCTTCCTCGGTTCGGAGGTCACCGACGAGGTAGCCAACCGCGTCGTCGCGCAACTCCTGTTGCTCGCCGCGAACGACCCAGCCGAGGACATCACGTTCTACATCAACTCACCGGGCGGCTCGGTCACCGCCGGAATGGCCATCTACGACACTCTCCGGCTCATCAAGCCGGACGTGTCGACCTGGGGACTCGGTTTCGTCGCCTCCATGGGGCAGTTCCTGCTGTCCTCCGGGACACCGGGCAAGCGCTACCTGTTGCCCAACACCCGGATAGTCATGCACCAACCCTCCGCTGGTATCGGTGGCGCGGCCAGTGACATCGCCATCCAGGCCGAGGTGTTCGGCAAGATGAAACGGCGAATCGCCGAGATCACGGCCCGGCAGACCGGTCAGCCGTTGGAACGGATCATCGCTGACGCGGACCGCGATCGCTGGTTCGACGCCGAGGAAGCACTGACATACGGCTTTGTCGACCACATCGTCGGGGACGAGCGGGGCGTCCCCGGCTGAGCCGGGGACCGGTCCCTGCTCAACCGGTGCCGACCGGGCGGTCCACATCCCTTGGCAGTCCGAGCATGCGCTCACCGATCACGTTGAGCTGAACCTCGGTGGTGCCACCGTAGATCGTCATCGCCCTGCAGGCGATCACCTGGTCCATCCACTTGTCACTGGGTTCACCCTGTACCGCGACCACACCAGCGACACCGAGTTCGGCCAGGCAGAACTCGGCGATCCGCTGCCCGAACCGCATACTCAGGAACTTGCCGACGCTCGAGGTCGTACTGACGTCCACACCGGACAGTTGACGGAGAACCGTTCGCGCGCCGAGCAGGTCGAGCACCTGGTTCTCGCAGACGAACTCACCGAGCCGCTGGGTCGCGATAGCGTCCAGCTCCCGGCCTTCGGCGAACCTGAGCAGATCGGCCAGAGTCGGATAGGAAGCGTTACCGCGGCCGAGGGCCACCCGCTCGCTGGACAGCGTGGCCCGCGCCACGGTCCACCCCTGCCCAGGTTCGCCCACCACACAGTCGTCCGGAACGAAGACGTCGTCGAGGAACACCTCGTTGAACAACTGTGAGCCCGTTGCCTCACGCAGCGGCCGCACCGTCACGCCCGGGCTGGACATATCCAGGATGAAGTAGGTGATGCCTTCGTGCTTCGGGGCGTGCGGGTCGGTTCGGGCGATCAGCATGGCCCAGTCGGCGAACTGGGCCACCGTGGTCCAGATCTTCTGGCCGCTGACTCGCCAGCCACCATCGACCCTTTCGGCCTTTGTGGACAGTGACGCGAGGTCAGAACCGGCGCCGGGTTCGGAGAACAGCTGGCACCACACCACTTCCCCGCGCAGAGTTGGCACGACCACTCGCTGCTTCTGTTCCTCCGTACCGAACGCCACGATGGGTGGTACCGCCCAGCCGCCCATCAACAGTTCGGGCAGCTGCACTCCGGCTCGGTTGAGCTCCTCGCCGATCACTACCTGTTCCAACGGTCCCGCACCGCGTCCGTACGGGCGGGGAAGGTGCGGCTGTACCCAACCGCCGTCACCGAGCGCGACAAGCTGTTCGTCCGGGTCGAGCGCGGCGATCTCCGCCACAGCGGACCGGATGTCACCCCGGACGGCTTCCGCTTCCTCGGGCAGATCGATCCGGATGTCCCTGGAATCTCCGGAGAGTGCGTGTCGCGCGACCTTCGCTTTCCACTGCTCGCCGCGGCCGAGCAGGCCGCGCAGGGTGAGCGCACGCCGGTAGTACAGGTGCGCGTCGTGCTCCCAGGTGAATCCGATCCCGCCGAGTACCTGTACGCAGTCGGCACCACAGTGCACGGCCGCGTCAGGGGCGACCACCGCCGCCACCGCCGCGGCGAGATCGGCACTCTCGTCACCGGCGTCCAATGCGCGCGCGGCGTCCCATACCGCGGCACGGGCCCGCTCCAGTTCGATGCCCATGGCGGCGCACTTGTGCTTGACCCCCTGGAACTGCCCGATCGGCCTGCCGAACTGCACGCGTACCTGTGCGTACTCAGCGGCCGTCGAGGTGCACCAGGATGCGACACCGACGGCTTCGGCGCCGAACACCACCGCAGCGATCGAACGGACCCGTTCCTCGGTGAGACCGCCGAGGAGTCGTCCAGCGGGCACCGCCAGGTCATCGGCCGTCACCAACGCCGACCGGCGGACGACATCCAGGCTGTCCCGCTCCCTTACCGTCAGATCGGCCTTGTCCAGCACCACCCACTGGACGCCGTCACCGATACGAGCAGGCAGGAGCAGCAGGTCGGCGACCGCTCCGCCGAGCACACCGACCGTCGTACCGGAGACGGTCACCCCCTCGGCCGTCGTCGCGGCCTCCAGCGGCTCGGCGAGGCCAACCGCCGCGGTGAGCGAGCCGTCGGCGAGACCCGGCAGCAACTCGCCGCGCACCTTGGCATCGGAGGCGACCAGCAACGCCGAGGCGAGCACGGTCGGCAGCAACGGACCCGGCTGCGCGCGACGGCCCAGTGCTTCCAGCGCGACCGCCAGCTCAAGCAGCCCGGCACCCGCGCCGCCGTGCTCCTCGGGAACGTGCAGACCGAGCAACCCCTGACCGCCGAGATCGGCCCAGAACGGCGGTAGCGATTCCGTCCTGGCTTCCACGGCCGCCCTCAGGACGCTCGTGTCGATATGCCGCTCGGCGAACCCGCGCACCGAGTCCGCCAACGCGGTGTGCTCCTCGGTGAGCCCCAGTCCGAGTTCGAAACTGTTGTTGGCCATGACGATCTCCTTTTCAGGCCCAGTCGGTGAGTTGCTGGTCGATGCCTTCGACCGTCCACGGCCCTTCGGTCTCCACGGTCCGCTCTCCTCGCCAGCCGCCCAGCTCGGAGATCGCGCCACCCTGCACGGCGAAGACCTTTCCGGTGAACGGGCACTTCTCCGTACCCAGGTACGCGACGATCGGCGCGATATTGGCCGGGCTGAACGCGTCGAACTCACCCTCGGGCACCTCCTGGGCGAAAATCGCGCCCATCCCCGGCGTCGCCAGCGTGAGGCGGGTACGGGCGATCGGCGCGATCGCGTTGACCCGGACGCCATACCGATCGAGTTCTTCGGCAGCCACCAGGGTGAGTGCGGCGATACCCGCCTTGGCCGCACCGTAGTTCGCCTGACCCGCGTTCGGCATGAACGTCCCGGACGCCGAGGCGGTGTTGATCACCGAGGCCCGTACCGTGTCCCCTGCCTTCGTCCTCGCCTTCCAGTACTCGGCGGCGTGGCGCAGTGGTGCGAAATGCCCCTTGAGATGGACCGCGATCACCGAGTCCCATTGTTGTTCGCTCATCCCGGCGATGAAGGCGTCGCGCAGGATCCCGGCGTTGTTCACCAGGATGTCCAGCCTGCCGAACTCGGAGACTGCCTGCTCGACCAGTTGGCCCGCTCCGGCCCAGTTCGCGACGTCGTTGGTGTTGGCCACGGCCTTTCCGCCCGCCGCGACGATCTCGTCGACGACCTGCTGCGCGGGTCCCGAATCCGATCCTGCCCCGTCGTTCGCGCCGCCGAGGTCGCTCACGACCACCGACGCGCCTTCCTTCGCGTACAGCAGTGCGTGTTCACGGCCGATGCCCCGGCCCGCGCCGGTGATGATCGCGACGCGCCCGTCGAGTGCTCCCATGATGGGTGGATCTCCTTACTGAGTGAGTGGTGCCGCGAGTTCGGCGAGACCGTCCTTGACGACGAGGTCACCGTCCACAGTGGTCTCGTAGGCATAGGTTCCGCCCGCACCCGACCAGATGCGGGTGGTCAGTTCCTGGCCGGGGAGTACCGGTTTGGCGAACCGGACGGCGAGCCTGCGCAGGTCCTCCACCCTGGACTCGCCCACCTTCGTGAGTACTGCCCATGACGTGAACGCCATCGTGCAGAGGCCGTGCGCGATGATCCCCGGCAGGCCGGACATTCGGGCCAGCTCGTCGTCGAGGTGGATCGGCATCGGGTCGCCGGACGCGGGCGAGTACCGGAAAGTCTGGTCCTCGTCGACTCGTGCGACCACCTCCGCGACCGGTTCCGAACTCCGCAGCGTTTCGTCGAAGGCATGCCCCGGAGCTTGTGTCCCGGCCTGGATACCCGCGTCGGCCTTACGGAAGAACGCGGTCATCCACTGTTCGTTAACCAGCGCTCCCCCGGCATCCTTGGTTTCGGTGTGCACGACCACGGCCGTCCCGTTCGGTCTGCCAACGACACCCACAGGCCGGGCACGGGAAGTGAGCTCGTCGCCAGGGCGGATCGGCCGGTGGAACCGGAAGTCCTGCTCGCCGTGCACCAGCCGGGGCAGCAGCTCCACTGGCGCGACCGAAAGAGCCGCGGGCACCAGGGAGTTGAACACCGGCACGATCGCGAACACCGGAGGGGCGATCTCGCCGTCCCGGTGCCGCTCGATCGGGTCGTTGGTCGCGCCCGCGTACTGCGCGATCCGCTCGGCGGTGACCTCGAAGGTGTCCGGCTCGCTCCACTGCCCGAGACCGGACTCGTCGAACGCGGGAGCGGTCATCTCAAACCCCGCTCACGCACGTGCTCGGCCCGCGCATTCAGGCGACCAGTTCGGCGAGCTTGGCCACCGACTTGTCCAGTTCGGCCTTCGTGCTCTTACCCACGGCCGCGCCGATGGGACCGACGATCATCTGGCCGGTGAACTCGGCGTCGATATCGGCCTGGCTGCCCGCGCCCTCGGCCCGCACCGACAGGGTGAAGGACACCTTCACGCCGGCCATGCCCGTGCCGCTGATCTTCAGTGAGTGCGGTGCGTCGTACTCCTCGACCGTCCACTCGATTTTGTTGGCCATGCCCATCACCGAGACGACCTCGGTGATCTTGGTGCCGACGTTGATCTCGGACGGCAGCTCCCCACTCCACTTCTGGTGGATGGTCAGCCATTCCTCGAACCGGCTCAGGTCGGACATCGTCGCCCAGGTCTTCTCAGGCGTGCTGGGCAGTTCGACGGTGACGTTCACTTTCGTCATGGTGGATCTTCTCCCTTTCGTGTTTCGGATGTGACGTACTGCGGTATCGGTTGGTGTCAGCGCTCGGCTGGCCGGTAGGCGGTCACCACGACGGCGCCACCGAGGCCGATGTTGTGTTGCAGGGCAACCGTTGCGCCGTCGACCTGTCGCTTTTCCGCGGTTCCTCGCAGCTGCCAGGTGAGTTCGGAGCACTGGGCCAGACCGGTCGCGCCGAGCGGGTGACCCTTCGAGATGAGACCGCCCGAAGGGTTGACCACCCAGCGTCCGCCGTAGGTGGTGTCGCCCGCGTCGACGAGCTTGCCGCCCGCACCCTCCGGACACAGCCCCAGTGCCTCGTACGTGATCAGCTCATTGGTGGAGAAGCAGTCATGCAGTTCGATGACGTCCACATCGGATGGTTCGATACCCGCCTGCTCGTAGACCTTCCGCGCAGCGGTGCGGGTCATGTCCGCCCCGACCAGGCTGATGGCGCTCTGGTCCTCGAAAGTGCTCGGAAGGTCGGTCACCATCGCCTGCCCCGCGATCTCCACAGCCTGAGCGGCCAGCCCGTGCCGGTCGACGAAGTCAGCACTGGCGACGATCACGGCCCCCGAGCCGTCGGATGTGGGCGAACACTGCAGCTTCGTCAACGGGTCGTAGACCGGCTTCGCCGCGAGCACCTCCTCGAGGGTGTACTCGTCGCGGAACTGGGCGTACGGGTTGTTCACCGAATGCCGATGGTTCTTCACCGCGATCCCGGCGAACTGCTCAACCGTCGTGCCGTATCGCCGCATGTGCTCCCGTCCCGCGGCGCCGAACATGTACGGCGCGGGCGGCATGGCGAACTCCTGCAACTCCGCGAGCGCGAGCAGGTGCTTCATCATCGGCTGCTCGCGATCCTCGAAGGTCGCGCCGAGCGAACCGGGCTGCATCTTCTCGAAGCCCAGCGCCAGCGCGCAGTCCGCGCTCCCGCTGCGCACGGCCTGCGTCGCGAGGAAGAGGGCGGTGGAACCGGTCGAACAGTTGTTGTTGACGTTCACCACCGGGATACCCGTGAGCCCGAGTTCGTAGACCGCGCGCTGCCCCGAGGTGGACTCGCCGTAGACGTAGCCAACGTAGGCCTGCTCGATCCGCGCATAGTCGATACCCGCGTCCGTCAGCGCGTTAGTTCCCGCCTCCCGCGCCATGTCCGGATAGTCCCAGTCCCTGCCTCCGGGCTTCTCGAACTTCGTCATCCCGACGCCGATCACATACGCCTTGCCGCCCACCGGGCCTCCTAGATCGCTCGTCACGTTGCTGAGACAGTGTGTATCACTTAGATGTGTGTGACAAGATGTATCGCATATTTCGCCGGAAGTTAGGGTGACGCCATGCTCAACGCGGCGAACACGAGCCCGGAGGTGGACGGCCGGTCGACCCGCTGGGACGTGCACAAGGCTCAGCGGCGGCTCGAGGTACTCGACGCCGCGGTCGCGGCGATCGAGGAAAACGGCCCGGCCGTCGGCGTCAAACAGATCGCCGACCGGGTCGGCGTCCCCCGGCCGGTGGTCTACCGCCATTTCAAGGACCGTGCCGATCTCGACGAGCAGATCCGGCGGCGGATCATCGACTCACTGATGGCCGAGCTCTCGCCGACACTGCAGCCGGACGGCACGGTCACCGAGTCGATCCGCCGAGCGGTGGACACCTACCTCGGCTGGATCGACCGGCACCCGAGGCTGCATGCCTTCCTCGGGGAGAACACCCGCGCGACCGCGGGCGGGTCCCCGGTGGTCGCGGGAACGAAGACGGCCATCGCGGTGCAGGCGGGACAACTGTTCTCCGCCGTACTCGCCCGGTTCGGCAAGGACACGGACCTCGCGCCGGCCATCGCTTTCGGCGTGGTGGGATTCGTGGACGCGACGGTCAACCGATGGCTCGCGGACAGGCAGCGCACCCTGACCGGCACCCAGTTGGCCGAGTTCCTCACGACCTCCATCTGGTCACTTCTCGACGGCAACCTGAAGGCCTTGGGAGTCGAGGTCGATCCGCAGCACACGGTGGCCGAACTGCTCGACGGGTGAGTCTTCGAACCTCACGGCGAACGAACCGGTTCGTGCGCGAATCGGGCCAGCCCACACGTGGCCGCCTATCCGGCGGCGATCACTCGCGCTCGTCCTTCACCTGGTGGAACCGATGGTGAGCGATCAGAATGTCTGCGATGCGGAGGTATCGGTCGCGCCGAGAAGAGCTCGCGCCCGCGATGTCAGCTAGTCAACGGGAGGTGGTCCGTGCCATTGCAAGGCCCTGAAACTTCGCGTCCGAGGTTGATGCGTCCGGCCGGTCCTGGCCGCTCGGAGGCAGCGCCTATCGAGCTCTTCTTCGATCTCGTCTATGTCTTCGCGATCGTCCAGATCTCGCACACGCTACTGGCCGACCTGAGCTGGTTGGGTGCGCTACGCGTGGCTGTCCTGTTCGGAGCCGTGTGGTGGGCGTGGAACTACTCGGCCTGGGCGATGAACTGGCTCGACCCGCGCAGTGGGTTGGTCCGGTTACTCAACGCCGCGCTCATGCTGGCGGCATTGGGAATGTCGCTGGCGCTACCCCACGCGTTCGACGAGGACGGGCTGCTTTTCGTGGCCTGTTACGTGGGCGCGCAGGTCCTGCGGGCTGGGTTCATGGCCATCGCGATGCGCGGGCACGTCCTGGGCGGAAACTACACCAACTTACTGGCATGGAGTGCGACCGCGGGCGTCATCTGGATCGCCGGCGCCCTTGTCCCACCCGATCTGCGGCTGGCCGTATGGCTGGTCGCACTCGTCGTCGACGTCGCGGCACCGCGGTTCAACTACCGTTTCCCCGGGCTCGGAGCGGCACCGATGAGCACCTGGCCAACCGACCCGGAACATCTCGCCGAGCGGAATCGGCTCGTCTTCATCATCGCCCTGGGCGAATCCATCCTCATCATGGGCTTCACGCTGTCCGAATTGGATCCGGTCCCTCCCGGCGCCGTGCTCGCGACGCTACTCGGGTTCGCCGGCCTGTTCGTGCAGTGGTGGAACTACTTCGCCCTCGCCGGACACGACACCCAGGCAAGCCGGGGCTACGGGAACACTGCCGCACTGCGCTCAGCTTTCGCCTACGCGCATGCCCTCATGGTCGGCGGAGCCATCATCGTCGCGGTGTCGATCGAGGTACGAATAACGCATCCGGAGAACGAGCCGACGATCGTGTTCACCAGTGTCGGCGGTCCGCTGGTGTACCTACTCGGCAACATCCTGTTTCTCCGCTCTCGCACCGGATCGGTGGCCCAGTCCCGTTACGGGGCGATGGCCGCGCTCGTGCTCATCGGCGTCGCGGGTCTGTTGCTCGGACACTCGGTGCCGTCACTGGTCGTCGGGGTCGCCACCACCACCGTCATGGCCGCGCTCGCCGTGATCACCCAGGTCTCCGGCTCCCGGACACGAGCCGGAACTGATCCGCCAGCTTCCTCCGGCGGGGGCGATGTCTGAGTCGGCACAACCTGCCGGCTATCCAGGCGCGGCGCCCGGCGCCGGCTCCACCCGATGCAACGTCACCACGGGTATCACCCTGCTGGTCTTTGCCTGGTACTCGCCAAAACCGGCATCCGTCTCGACCGCGAAACGCTCAGACGCAGTCCCGGGGAATCGTTGTTCGCCAGTTCAGCGCACTGAGCCGTTCACTTCCCTCGTACGCGTCCAACTGCGCGTGCACGACGAACTCTGTCGGCGTGCACGAGAGGATCGTCCGGGTCACGGTCTCCACCTGCCAGTCGCCCCTGCCGAACCGGATCGACCAGACGACCTCCCCCTGTGGCGAGGTGAAGTCCTCGGCCACCCAGCTGTAGGTCTCCTCGGCCCGCTGGGCCACGTCCAGATCGATATCGTCGTAGTGGGTGGTGCCGGGATCCTTCACCACGTGCAGTGCCGAGGAGTAATCCACCAGATTTCGGCACACCTGCCAGCGTTGCTCCCCGGGCCGGACCTTGGTCGTCGGCAGGGGCGCAGGCCCCTTCGGTTCGTCGAACGGACGGGGCGAGACCTCGTCGGACTCGGCGACCGGCCTCACCGGCAGGACGAGGGTGCTGTTCTCCGGGAACACGGAGAGTTGAACGGGTTCTGGCGGTGGCCAGGCCAACGGCCAGTACGAAGTGGACAGAGCGAGCCGGATCCTGTGGTCCGGCGGGAAGCTCTGCGCCACCCCGTTTAGTTCAACTCGAACGCGGTACCGCCGTCCCGGTTCCAGCGGGCGTGGCTCGGCGTGCCCGTCCCGATGGGTCAGGTTCAGCAGACCGTAGGTCACCCTCGTCGCCCTCCCGTCGGGTGCCACGTCAGACAGCCGGGCGGCCACCATCGCCACCGGCCGATCCGCTGCCACCTCCAGCTCCACCGCGGGAGAACCGACGATCTCACAGGTCTCGGCCAGCGCGGCACTGTCGAAGACGAGTGAGCCTCCGTCCTCATCCCGCTGGTCGTAGGGCAGATCCGGCGGAGCGTTGTATGAACACCATTTCCCCGCGTACTGACCCACCGACAGCGGAGACGAGACCATCAGCTCCTCCGGCCCCGCCGGAGGAGCCGCTTCGAGATCGGCCCGCTCCGCCAGGATCCGGTTCCGGGCCAGCCCGTATCGGGTCGGCCGGACATGCGGCGACGGCCAGGACGGCTCCCCGACCCAACGCCCGGGGCGCTCCTCGTACGCCGTCGAGGGCCGCACACTGTCCTGCATCCAGACCCGCAGCATCGGATCGTCCGGTACGTCGTTGTCCTTGCCCTTGAGCCATCGGTCCCACCACCGGACGAGTTCCCGCAGGAAGTCGATCGCCGGTCCCGGCTCGCCGAGGTGCGGATACTTGTGCGACCACGGGCCGATGAGCCCCTTGCGTGGCACGTCGAGGTTGGCCATCAGCCGGAATACCGAGTTGGAATACCCGTCCGCCCAGCCGCTGACCGCCAGCACCGGGCAGTCGATCGCGGTGAAATCCTCGCAGACCGAACCGTGCCGCCAGTAATCGTCGCGGCGCTGGTGCCGCAGCCACTCCTCCAGCCACAGACCGCTGTTCTCGATCCGGTAGAGCCACATGTCCCGCCACCGGTCACCGACGATCGCCGGATCCGGCGGACAGGCGTTGTAGGCGAACATGGTCGAAGCCCAGGACAGATTGTCGCTGAGCAGGCAGCCGCCCATATAGTGCACGTCGTCGGCATAGCGATCGTCGGTGGAGGCGACGGTGACGATGGCCCCGAGCCCTTTCGGCCTGCGGGCGGCTACCTGGAGGGCGTTGAAACCTCCCCAGGAGATGCCCATGATCCCGGTGTTACCGTCGCACCAGGGCTGCTTGGCCAGCCAGGCCAGGATGTCCTCGGCGTCGTCGAGTTCTTGCGACAGATACTCGTCGGTCAGCGCTCCATCCGATTCCCCGGTACCGCGCAGGTCCACTCGCACTCCCGCGTAGCCATGCCCGGCGAGATACGTGTGATGAATCGAGTCACGTGGCGCGGTGAAGTCACGTTTGCGGTAAGGGATGAACTCCAGCACCGCCGGGACCGGGACCTCGTCGGAGGACTCCGGCCGCCAGACGCGCCCGCCGAGCCGAGTGCCGTCGGAGAGCGGGACCCAGACGTGCTCCTCTTCGGTGACTGCGTGCGGGAGCGAATCCACCTCACGCATCAGGAACTCTCCTGTTCCCGTCCGTGCCCCGGTTCAGCGACGTCGTCGAACTCGAACCCGAGCGCCTCGATGCACCGGTCGTACTTCGCCGCCAGCTCCGTCTCATCGGCCGCCGCGGTGTGCACGGTGGCGTAGGCGAAGCTGTAGCTGTCCTGCTCCGGCAACTCGGACAGCCGGTCCCCTTCCTGGGCGAGCAGATGAATCGAGGTGCCGTCGATCGTCCGTTCGACGTCCGCGACTTCCCGCGCGCTCGGCGCCCGGCGGACCACGCCGTCGGTGAAGCGGCGTGCCCACCACTTGGCCGCGACCTCGTACGGCCCCTGCCGATAGGGCAGGCAGGGATCGAGGCCGAGCGCGAGGCGGACCATGCACTGGTGATTCGGTAGCCCGTCGACATCGTCGAAGAGCCTCGCGTGCGACTGCGAGTGCCGGGGATTGACCTCCAGCAGGTTGATCTCATCGGTCTCCGGATCCCAGAAGTACTCGATGTTGAACGCGACCGACGAGAGGCCGATTCGGTCGATCACCTTTGTCGAGATCTCGGTCATGCGCTCGAGCGCGGACCGAGGCAGCTTCGACGGGTACTGGTAGCGCAGGAAACTCGGTGAGTCGGGGTAGGTGTGCGAGTCGACGACCCCGTACACCTGGATTTCCTCGCCGGTGTTGTAGCCCTCCACCGTGACCTGCCTGCCGCCGACCGACTCTTCGGCAAGACATGCCTGCCCGCCTGCTTCGGCGATCTCTGGCGGCAGGTCCACATAGGCCAGTACCGTGTCGAACGCTTCGCCGACCCGGCCGATGCCCTCCCTGATCTGTGCCATCGCCTCGCCGAACTCCGCGACGTCGTGCACCTCGAAGGCGAGCTCCGAGGAGAACGACTTGACCGGCTTGACCCAAAGTGGGTACCGGAGTCCGGCCGGAGGTTCCTCGTCGTCCAGGTCGACCAGGCCGAACCGGGGATGCTCTTCGATCACCTCCCGCTGTTCCAGCCTGCTCCAGTACTTGTGCTCACACTTCAGTACCGACTCCAGGGACGCGGAACGCAGCCCGAACCGGGCACAGAGGATGGGCACCATCGACGAGACGGGAAAGTCCCAGTAGCCGACCACGGCATTGATCGGGTCGTCGAAGGAGCGCAACTGCTCGTCTGCCTTCGTCAGCAGTGCGTCGAACTCGAGCTGCTCCGCGGCGAGCAGGTCGTCCACGCTCAGCAGCGGATGGAACCGGTAGGTGTTGAGGCCCCGGACATCGCGCAGTGTCTCCAGGTTGTCCTGGTCAAGGCCGAGCACGAAGACATTTTCGGACATCAGGATTCTCCTGCCGCCGGAGTGGTCTTGTCGTCTACCGACACGGACTACCCAGCTGCCGCACACTCATGCACATCACCGGCTCGCCCATCACCGTGACTCCGCGGAAGGTGTTGTCGCTGACGTCGCGGGCATCCGGTTCGCGCCGCTGAGACGGCCGACGTTCCGTCGTCGCCGACTCTCACGTAGCGTGAGTGTGTGAATTCCGTATCGCGGGCCGTGGCGCCCGCCTCGCCCGTCTCGTCCGCCCTACCGGTTCTACCCGCTGATGCCCTTCGGGTGGTGGCGTTCGGTGGGTTGGGGGAGATCGGGCGGAACATGACGGTGTTCGAGCACGACGGCAAGTTGCTGATCGTGGATTGCGGGGTGTTGTTCCCGGAGGAGCACCAGCCCGGGGTGGATGTGATCCTGCCGGACTGGTCCGCGATCCGGCACCGGTTGTCCGATGTCGTCGCGATCGTGCTCACCCACGGCCACGAGGACCACATCGGCGCGGTGCCCTATCTGCTGCGCGAACGCCCCGACATCCCGCTGATCGGGTCCCGGCTGACACTGAGTTTCATCGCCGCGAAACTCACCGAACACCGTATCCAGCCCGTCCTGAACGAGGTGAAGGAAGGCGAAACCCTCGACATCGGGCCGTTCGGCCTGGAGTTCCTCGCGGTCAACCACTCGATCCCCGACGGTCTCGCGATCGCGATCCGCACCACCGCGGGCCTGGTGCTGCACACCGGGGACTTCAAGATGGATCAGTTCCCCCTCGACCGCCGCATCACCGACCTGCGCGGGTTCGCCCGCCTCGGCGAAGAGGGCGTCGACCTGTTCCTCACCGACTCCACCAACGCCGACGTCCCCGGATTCACCACCTCCGAGCGCGAACTCACCCCGGCCATCGAGTCGGTGTTCCGCACCACGCAGCGCCGGGTCATCGTCTCCAGCTTCGCCAGCCACGTCCACCGCATCCAGCAGGTCCTCGACGCCGCGGCCGCCCACGGCCGCAAGGTCGCCTTCGTCGGCCGCTCCATGGTGCGCAACATGGGCCTGGCCACCGACCTCGGCTACCTCAACGTGCCCGACGGTCTCGTCGTCGACGCCAAAACCATGGACCGCCTCCCGCCGAACAAGGTCACCCTGGTCTGCACCGGCTCCCAGGGCGAGCCCCTGGCCGCGCTGTCCCGCATGGCCGCCGGCACCCACTCCATCACCGTCGGTGAGGGCGACACCGTGCTACTGGCCAGCTCGCTGATCCCCGGCAACGAGAACGCCATCTACCGCGTCATCAACGGTCTCACCGACCTGGGCGCGAACGTCATCCACAAGGGCAACGCCAAAGTGCACGTCTCCGGGCACGCCAGCGCGGGTGAGCTCGTCTACTGCTACAACATCGTGCAGCCCTCCAACGTCCTCGCCGTCCACGGTGAAGCACGCCACCTGCGCGCCAACGCCGACCTCGCCATCAGCACCGGCCTCAGCCGCGAACGCGTCCTGGTCGCCGCCAACGGTGACGTCATCGACCTGCACGACGGCCACGCCACACACACCGGCGCCGTCGCGGTCCACAACATCTACGTCGACGGCGACACCGTCGGCGGCGTCACCGAGGCCTCCCTCGCCCAACGCCGCACCCTCGGCGAAGAAGGCGTCCTCACCGTCGTCGCCCTCATCGACACCGACACCGGGCGGCTCGCCGAAGACCCCGACGTCCTCGCCCGCGGCTTCGAACACAACGACACCACCTTCACCACCCTCACCCCCGCACTGGAAAAAGCGCTCGCCGGCGCCGCCGAACGCAACATCACCGACACCACCCGCCTCGAACAGCTCATCACCCGCGAAACCGAAAAATGGGCCCGCAAAACCTTCCGGCGCCAACCCATCATCATTCCCGTCGTCATCGAAGCCTGACCCCGCCCGGAAGCGAAACGCCCATGCCTGCCACCCGTTACACCACCATCGCCGACTACAACACCGCCCATCCGAGCAGCCCGATCCCCCTCGATCTCCACACGCGGCAGGCACTGCCCACTTATCACGCCGCCATGGCCGGGCTCGCCGACGACCTTTACGGCACCGGGACCGCACTCACGCTCGAGTTCCTCCCGCAACTGTCCCCCGCCGCGGACGCGCCGGACCACGGTGGCCCTATCCAGCTGGGCAATGTCATCGCAACCAACTGGGGCCGCCCGCCGATCCTCGTCCTGGCCGAGACCGTCCCGCTCGCCGAGGCCCGAAAAGCCATCCTCAACCATTGGCCGACCAGCCTCACCGGTGTGTACACCGCCCTCAGCACCGTCACCGAGGTCAACGGCACGGACCGGCTGCTGGGCTGAGGCCCGGGTCACGGAGCTACGACACCGCTACCTTCGCGCTACACACCCGATCGCACCCTCTGCCAATCTCGGCGTCGTCGAGTAAAGGGCGGGCAAAGTGCCCGAGAAGAGGATGCGATCTTGAACGGTGGGCGTTCACTCGAGGAGATCCTGGAGCGGTACCAGATCCGTGACTCCCGGAGCGAGCTGGTGGACTTCCCGCCCCCGGAGCTGGTCGACGTCGTCAACCCGATTCTGCAACGGCTGGGCAAGGATGTGCCGTCGAGCAAGTGGACCGTCGAGGAGCTCGAGTTGTTCTCGAGGCTCAACCCGGCACAGATGTACGAGTGGTACCAGATCCAGCAGGACTCCTACGTCGTGAGCGAGCAGAACTACTCGGGTATCGACCACACCACGCACAGCCACGTCGATGCCTTCCGGCACACGTACTGGAACGCCAGGATGACCCAGGAGTTCGGGGAGGAATGGGCCGAGGGCTTCGCGACGTCACACGAACAGCGGCCGGGTAACGACCGCCAGTCCGAGGCGATGGACCTGCACAACAACGAACTCGGGCGCAGAATCGCCGTGGAGAATCCCGGCGCGAGTCCCGAGGAGCTCAGCAGGCTGGTCGGCGAAGCCGTGTCGGACGGCGAGGCCATCGTGATCACCGAGGACAGCCGGATCGCCTACAGCGATCAGGTCGAGCACAACGCGACCGTCGCCCCGGAACAGCACGACGAGTCCCATGTGGACCACAACGGGTTCATCGAACCCGACTTCGGCGACACCCGGCCGAAGCGGTTCTGGGAGTAGGCCGATCAGCCGCCGAGCAGTCCGCCACCGAGCTCCAGCACGCCCTTGACGGTGCCTGTCACGGGGTCGAGCAGGCCGCCTTCGGACTGCTCGTCGCTGGTGCCATCGGTGCTCCCGCTGCCGGACCCACTGTCCTTCGTCGCTGATGGTTCCGATGTCTTGCTGGTCGAATCGGTTCGCGGGGCCTGCGTGGTGACCGGTGCGGCGGGAGCCGGTGCGGGACTCGACGTGTCAGCGCGGCCGCCGTCCGGAGTGGACGAACCGGCACTCTCGGGCTTCGCCTGCTCGGCGGGCGCACCACCGTTGTCGCTGCCGCCGGACTGGCGCATCGGCGATGCCACGTCAGTGGTGTCGTTCAGCAGCACGCTCGCCGCCGTGGTCGTCGGTGTCGCTCCGCCACCGGTACGCGTGAACTCGGTCGACATCCCCGGCTGCGCCCCCCTGGGCGCGGCCATCGTCCGGTCGGAGTCGTGCGGAGCATCCCCGACCGGCGAGGACGCGACGGTGGGCTTGAGCGCTACGAGGCCGGCGACGGTCAGGCCGAACAGCACAACCGCCCGGCTCATGGTGCTGGTCCTGCCCAGGCCACTCCTGCGTTCCCGCTGCGCGACCGGCTGCTTACGGAGCGCGGCAGGGGCTGCGGGGGCAACGGCCTCGAACCGGTCCGTCGGTGCGGAGTCCCCGGCGAATTCGATACCTTCACGTCGGAGCAGTTCGGCCACCGGAAGGGAAGCCTGCGACGCCGAGCCGGCGTCCTGCCGGACACCGGCAGCCGCGGTGGCACGCTCACGTGCCAGCAGCTCGGCGACCGTGTACCGGCGGGTAGTGCCCTGCCGCTCGTCCACCACGTTCGTCGACACCTTCAGACCTCTCGTTCGCTGGCGCAGTAGCGCACACTCTCGCAAGTGGCTACCGGCTGTCTGCCGCTGGCGACCGAATACTACCCGTTTGATTGAAAAAGCCAAGACAGTCTCACCTGATGCTATACCGAGAGTGATAACTCTGGTCCGTACCGGAAACACCGGCACGTATGGCGCAGCGGGAATGGCCCGCTTCCCCTCCCGGTTGCGGACATCGAAGGCCACGCGCGGCGTCGCCACGAACCCATGAGGAGCCCAGGATGTCGTTCGTCATGACCACCGAGGAACGCGAGTCGTTTCTTGCCGGAGTCCATGTCGGTGTGCTGGCCGTGGCTCGGGAAGGCCGGGGGCCATTGGCCGTCCCCGTCTGGTACTCCTACGAACGGGGCAGCGACATTCTGATCTGGATGGAACGAGACACCGTGAAGGACGCGGCCATCCGCAAAGCCGGCGTGTTCAGTCTCTGGTCGCGCAGTCCGAGACGACACCGTACAAGTACGTCACCGCGGAGGGCCCCGTCGTCGCGAACGACGAGCCGCCGACGCGCGAGCAGGCACTGACGATCGCCCGGCGCTACCTTCCGGAGGACGAGGCCGTCGGCTACGTGGACAGCGCACTCGGTGCGCGGTCGATCCTGGTCCGGATGCGCCCGGAGAAGTGGCTGAGCAACGACCAGGGAAAATCCACGGACACGTGACGGCCGAGCACGGGCTCCGCCCCGCGGAGGGGAACTCACCAGGAAACGAGCCACCCCGGCCCAAGTCTTGGGCCGGGGTGGCTCGTTTCCTGGTACGGGTTACATTTTCTCCGCGCCGGCCTTGATCGCGTCCCGGATCCGGTTGTAGGTACCGCAGCGGCAGATGTTGCGGATGGTGTCCAGGTCGTCGTCGTCCACCTCGTGGCCGGCCTCGCGTGCCTGCCGGACCTTGGCCACCGCCGCCATGATCTGCCCTGGCTGGCAGTACCCGCACTGCGCGACGTCATACTCCAGCCAGGCCTCCTGCATGGGATGCAGGTCCTTGTCCACCGTCGCGGGCAGTCCTTCGATGGTCGTGATCTCGTCCGTGGGGCTGACGTCGGAGACCCGCACCGAGCAGGGGTTGAACGCCTTGCCGTTGATATGGGATGTGCAGGCCTTGCACACGTTGATCCCGCAGCCGTATTTCGGGCCGTTGATACCGAGCAGGTCTCGGATCACCCACAACAGCCGAACGTCGTCCTCGACGTCGACAGTGACCTGTTCCCCGTTGATCTTGAAAGTGTGCTGGGGCACGAGTGCTCCTTAGTAGGCGAAGTCGAGGCCGTTGGTCGGCGACTGCGGAAGCGGCGGCACCGTGGGCTTCGGCTCGAAGCTCAGGGTGTCGTGGTTGATCGGGAAGCTGGTCGGCATCGTGCCGGTCGCGCGGGCGTAGGCACACGCGACGGCGGCCATCGACGCCGGAACTCCGAACTCTCCAGCGCCGCCGGGATCCCCCGTGGTCGGGGGCATGACGATGATCTGCACGTCGGGCGGGGTGTTCCACTGCCGCGTGTAGAAGTAGTCGTCCCAGCTGCCCTCCAGCAGCACACCGTCACGCAGGTGCAGGCTGGACGTCAGCGCCTGGGCGATGCCGTCCATGAGACCACCCTGCATCTGTGCTTCCAGCCCACGCGGGTTGATCGCCAGTCCGGTATCGATCGCGGTCACGGCCTTGGTCACCCGCGGACCGGTGACGGCGTCGCGGATCTTCCGGTCGACCGTCTCCGGACGGCAGTCGATCTCGATGAGGGTCGCGACCGCACCCTTGTACTCCTTGTGCACAGCGATTCCCTGTGCCGTGCCGCGCTTCATCTTCCTGCCCCAGTTGCCCACCTCGGCGACCTTGTCCAGTACGGCGCGGACCCGGTCGTCGTCGACGAACTCCCTGCGGAACTCGTACGGATCCTTGCCCATCTTCTCGGCGATCCGGTCGATGATCAGTTCCTGTGCGGTACGCACATCGGGGTTGACCAGGTTCCGGACACTGCCGGTGGGAAAGGTGTCGTACTCGTAGATCTCGTTGAGCAACTGCGTGACCGCGCCGGCCTGATACGGAACGTTCACGGTCAACTGGAACACCGGAACGGCGAATCCGGCGAAGTTTCCGATACCGAGTGGCGGCAGTTGCGCGGACATCTGCGTGATGACCTCGCCGAACCCCTGCGTGTAGTCGGTCGCGACACTGGTGTGCCGCTGCTCGAAGGTGAGCACCTCGTTGCCGAGCACGGTAGCCCGGATCCGCGAGGTGCACATGGGATGCATGCGCCCCTGCCTGCACTCGTCGGTCCGATGCCACATCAGCTTGACCGGCTTACCGATCTTCTGCGACGCCTCCGCCGCTTCGAGCACGACGTCGTTGAACATGCGCCTGCCGAACGCGCCACCGGCCTGCTGTACATGCACCCGTACCGCGTTCAGCGGGAGACCGAGCTGCTTGGCCACCTCCTCCTGGCACAGGATCGGTGACTGCAAGGGGGCCCACACCTCCGCACTGTCCGGGCGGACGTCCACCACCGCCGTGTTCGGCTCCAGTGCGGCGTTGTTGCGGAAGTGGAACGTGAACTCGCCTTCCACGGTCTGTGCGAGCAGCGGGACCTCGGGCACCGCGAGCGGAAGCTCGGCGGCTTTGAGCTTCTTCAGCACGGTCTCGTCCGACTCGTCGTCGACGGTGCCGGGCCCCCAGCTCACGTCGAGCGCGTTGACCGCGTCGATGCACTGCCCGAATGTCGCGCCGCGCACCGCGACCCCGGTGGCGACCGCGACGACGTCGGTGACGCCGGGCATCCGCCGGACCTCGTCCGCGTTGTTCACCGAGCGAACGGTGCCCTTGATCGTCGGCGGGCGGCAGATCATCGTCGGCAGCGCGTCGGGGATGTCCAGATCCATCGCGTACTTCTTGCGACCGGTCACGGCCTCCAGCGCGTCGATCCGGTTCTGCGGCGTGCCGATGATGCGGAACTCCGAGGCCGGCTTGAGCTCGGCGGAGACCTCCTTGGTCTCCGTGCTGGCCGCCGCTCCGGCCAGCGAGCCGTAGCTCATGCTGGCACCTCCCGGCGCCTGCACCACACCGAGCTTCGTGGTCAATGTGTTCACCGCGGCGTCGAGTTGGTAAGACGCGGCCGCCAGCAGCCGGCCCCGGGCGATCGCGGCCGCGGTGCGAATCGGCGTGTGCATCGAGATGGTGGTGTTCGAACCGGCGGTGAACTGGTTGAACAGCAGCTCAGGACGCGCGTCGGCGAGGGTGACGCGGATCTTGTCCAGGGGCAGATCCAGCTCCTCGGCGATCAGCATCGCGGCCATGGTCGTGATGCCCTGACCGCTCTCCGCCCTTGGCAGCTCGAACGACGCCGTCCCGTCCTCGTGTACCTGTACCGAGATCAGGTTCGACGTGGGCAACGCGGCGTGCGTCAGCAGATCGTTGAGGTCATAGATCTCCGAGACCTCTGGAGCCGACGGGATCGCGGCCTCGGCCGCGGGTGAGTCTCCGACCAGCCTCGCCGCGGCGACCAATGTCGGCGCGGCGATCAGGTAGCCCAGTACCCGCCGGCGTCCGACTTCACGGCCCTGCCCTCCAGTTGAAGCGGGCTCCTCACTTGGCGATGAACGACGTTGTCCCATCCACTGTCCTCTCAGAACCGATACGCACACGACGATCCCCGTCCGGATTCGTCAGTGCTCCACGCTCACCGGGAAACGGCCGAACACGGCGTCCTCACCGGAGAGTTGCTCCATGATGAACGCCACACGACTCGGATATCGAGGACACACCGCCCAGTCCTGCGTCAAGACGGTTGTGCAATTCGTGCATCAGCAACACGTTCAGGTGAAGGTCGGCTTCTGAGCTGGCGAACAACCGGCGAGCTTACCCCTCGGACCTAATCTGACAGCACTTATGTAAGTGCTGTTACACTCCTCTCGTGACCACTCCGCACCCCGCTTCCGGCCAGGAGAACCCGCCCGGCACACATGGACCGGACCCCACCGAACACACACACTGGGGCCCGCTGCGCGCGCTGCTCAACTCGCTGGACGACGACATCGCCCGGCTCTACACCGAACGTGGTGTGCACGGCATCCGGCCGCGGTTCACCATGCCGCTGATCCGCCTCGGACGACGCGGGCCCATGACCATCCGCGAACTGGCCGAATCCCTGAATCTCACTCACTCGGCGCTGAGCCAGACCGTCAGCGCGCTGCGGCGCGAGGGATTCGTGAGCACTCGCCCCGGTGCCGACGCACGAACTCGCGAGGTCGAGCTGACCGCGAGCGGCAGGGATATCGTGCCGTTCCTCGAGGCTGAGTGGCGAGCGACCGAACAGGCAGTCGCCGAGCTGGACGCGGAGATTCCGTACCCCCTGCTCCAGGTGGTCCGCGACCTGGAGGCCGCGCTCGAACGACGCTCCTTCCACGACCGCATCGCGGGGCGGCTGACCGATACCGGCACCGGGAATCCGTCCACATGAGACTCGTCGACGGCCTGGTGGACACGAGACCGCTACGTGTCAGCCTCGCCTTCCGTCGTTTGTGGATCGGCAGCACCCTGTCGGCCATCGGAGGCCAGCTCGCCGTCGTCGCGGTGCTGTCCCAGGTATGGGAACTGACCGGAAACTCCGTCGCGGTGGGCGCCATCGGCCTCGCGCAGGCGATCCCGATGGTGATCTTCGGGCTCGCCGGCGGAACCCTCGCCGACGCCGTGGACCGCAGGAAACTCGTGCTGCTCACCACGACCGGACAGATACTCGCGGCCAGTCTGCTCGCCGTCCAGGCACTCACCGGCCTTGCCTCACTGCCGCTCGTCCTCGGGCTCGTCTCGCTCCAGTCGGCCTGCGGCGGGCTTGGCGCTCCCGCCAGGAAGACCTTCGTCGTGCGCCTGCTGGACGAAAGTCAGGTGGGCGCCGGTATCGCCCTTTCGCACCTCAGCTTCCAGGCCGCGATGCTCGTCGGCCCGGTGATCGCCGGGGTCATCATCGCCAACTGGGGTGTCGGCACGTGCTATCTGATCGACGCGGTGCTGTTCGGCGCGGCGCTGTACGCGGTACTGCGACTGCCCTCGATGCGCCCGCTCGCCGCCGCGGACCGGCCTGGGCTGCGCGCGATCTGGGCAGGCTGGCAGTTCATCGGCAGGCGACCCGTCATCGGTGGCACGTTACTGGCGGACGTGCTGGCGACGGTCCTTGCCATGCCGATCGCCCTGTTCCCCGCGATCAACGCCGAGCGGTTCGACGGTCGTCCCGAGGTGCTGGGCCTGTTCCTGTCCGCGATCGCCGTCGGTGGCCTCCTCGCCGGCGCCGCCTCGGGCATGGTGACTCGTTCCCGGCGTCCCGCCGCCGTCATGCTCGCGGCGGCGGGACTGTGGGGCCTCGGGCTCACCGGATTCGGTTTCGCCCACTCGCTGTGGCTCGCACTCGGCTGCCAGGCCGTGGCGGGCGCGGCCGACACCGTCTCGGTCATCTCCCGAGGGGCGATCGTGCAGCTCGCCACTCCCGACACTCACCGGGGAAGGGTGAGTTCGGTCGAGCACATCATCGGAGTCTCCGGGCCCGACCTCGGCAACTTCCGTGGAGGGCTGGTCGCCGGGATCACCTCCGCCTCCTTCGCGGTCGTCTCCGGCGGACTGCTCTGCGTCGTCGGCGTGGCCGTACTGGCCGCGGCGAACAGGCCACTGCGCAGGTTCACCCCGTCAGCCGTGCCCGCCGAGCGGTCCGGTTGACTCCCTCGCGTTCTGTTCCCGCCAGCGCCGTGTGTTGGCCAGTGTGGCCATCGGCTGCACCATGCCCGGGTCAAACCGCGTGGGCGGCTCGCCCGCCGCCATTCTGTGCGGCAGTCGCGGATCGGCCAGGGCCGCCCTGCCCAGCGAGAGCAGGTCGGCGTGCCCCTCGTCGAGCACGCGAGCCGCCTGCTCGACGTCGTGCATACCGCCGTTGGCGATCACCGGCAGGCCGCTGATCTTGCGGGCCAGAGCCGTGATTGTCTCCCCGTTGTCCAGCCGGGCCGTGTCGATCCAGTTCCGGCCCTCGCTCGCGATATGGAGGTAGCCGGCGCCCGCCGCCGTCACCGCCGAGAAGATGACCTCCGCGTCGTACGCGCCACCCGGCCACCGGTACTCGAAGTCGTTGACCTTGGTCTGGGACAACCGGATGCCGCGCCAGAACTCGCGCGGCACCGCCTCGGAGATCGCGGCAAGAACCTCGGCGGCGAGCCGCACCCGGTTGTGCACCCCTCCGCCGTAGTCGTCCGTTCGCTGGTTGGTGTAGCCGGTGAGGAACTGGTCGAGCAGGTACCCGTTGGCCGCGTGCACCTCAATCCCGTCGAACCCGGCGCGATGGGCGTTGCGAGCGGCGGCGACGAACCCGGCGACGACCTGCGCGATCTCGGCCCTGGTCAGCTCCCTGGGCACCGGCCACGGGCCGGACCCGCCGTAGTCCGGCATCATCTCCCCCCGCGGCCGGACCGCCGAGGGGCCCGCCGTCTCGGAAAGATGGTGGTTGCCCTGCGACAACGCGCCAGCGTGCATCAACTGGGCCACGATGCGACCACCGGCACGGTGGACCCCCTCGGTCACCTTCCGCCACCCCTCGACGTGTGCGTCGGTGACCAGACCCGGCTGGTTGGCGTAGCCCTGGCTGTGACGGTCGTCGGTGTAGGTGCCCTCGGTGATCACCAGGGCGAAGCCACCGCGGGCGAAGGATTCGTAGTACTCGGCCATCGCCTCGGTCGGCACGCCGTCCTTGGTCGCCGACACACGAGTCATCGGCGCGACCGCGAGACGGTTGGCCAGCTCGGTGTCCTGTATCGATGCCCGCCGCAGAGCGGGATGTGCGCTGGGTGTGGTCATGACCGGGCAGGTCCTTCCAGGTCGAGGAGGAGGGGTTTGGGGGTGCCGCAGTTGATGTCGACGAGGTCCTGGGGACAGGCCGAGACGACCACGACACAGTCCCGTACCGCTTCGAAGGTGATGCTCGCGCCCGCCGCGGCGGGCGAGCGCCGCCAGGAGAGTCCGCCGTCCTGGTCCACGGGAATGTCCATGAAGACGTTCACCGGCTGGGGAACGACGTCGATCTCCCTGCCGTGCGTCTCCGCCGCGAGCCGCAGGTTCTGCGCACACGAAGCGTGCGGGCCCGAGACTCCCAACCCCCGGTACCGTGCGGGGTCACATGCCGGAATCAGCATGTCATGCCTGCCGGGAGAGGTGTCCTCGAGCAACGTCAAGACCGGCTCGCGCCGGTCGGTGACGAACTGCTCCCCCACAGCGGGAAACAACCGGTTCACATGCGCCCTGGTGTGCGCGGCGGACAGATGCTCGGCGAGATCGTCGCCGGTGAAGGCGAAAAGATCGCCGACCTGGCCTCCGGTCTCCGTCGTGACCCGTAGGTGTTGTCCTGCCGCGACACGAACGGCGGACGCCTCCCGTGCGGCTATCTCAATCCGCTCGATCAAAGAGTTCAGCTGCATGCCTTCAGTCCAGCACCGGGACCTCGCATTCTCGATGGAGATATCTCCAGCATTTCAGAAAGCCGCGCAATGATCATCCAATCGATGATCAGCGCTGTCCCACCAGCGCATCGGCCTCGATCGCGAGGAAGACGTCGACCCGGCCCTCTGTGGTGGTGACGTCGTTGCCGGTCAGCTCGGCGACCTTGGCCAAGCGGTTACGCAAAGTGTTGACGTGGATGAACAACTCCGCCGCGGTCGCCGCCCAATGACCGTCGTGCTCCAGGAACGTGCGCACTGTCGCCTCCAGCTGCGAGCCGCGGTTGCCGTCGTGCCTGCGCAGCGGCCCCAGCACACCATCGGCGAACCGCCTGCGCACGTCGTCGTCCTGCGCGCCGAGCAGGAGCCGGTGGGAGGACAGTTCGCTGAAGTTCGCCGCGCGGCGCCCGCTCGCCCGGCGGAGCACCAGGCAGGCGTCGCGTGCCTGCCGCAGCGACGTCCGCAGGTCTCTGGAGTTCTCGGCGATCCCGCCGACTCCGATCACGACCTCACCGGAAATGTCCTCCTCGCCGGTGGCGTCGGCGATCCGCCTCGCGAGCGTCGTCGCGGCGTCCGCGTGCTCGTGCCAGGGGAAGATCGCAACGGTGTCCTGGCTGCCGCCGATCACGACGGCCGGAATCCCCTCCGCGGCCAGGGAGTCGCCGATCAGGTTCCCCAGCGCCCCGTCGCTCGCCACCTCCGCGCCCCGCAGTGCGCCCGCGGCGACGACCAGCGGCCCGTCGGGTCGTACTCCGAAGGCCTCCAGCCTGCTCGCGACCTCGCCTGCCGCGCGACTGCCGGAGAGGATCATCTCCAGGAGTTCGTGGGCGAAGCGGGCCTCGATGGCCCGCATCAACTCGGTCCGGGCGACCTCGAGACTGAGATAGTGTGCGGCCTGGGTCAGCGCCTCGCGCTCGGCCTCGTGAAGCTTCTCGAGCGGGCGCAGGCAGACCAGCGCCGCGTCGGCCCCACCCAATGTGTTGACCAGGAACAACCCGGCCCTGCCTGACGGACCGAGGTCCAACTCCAGCGGCGGCGGGTGCCGCTTGAGTCCTTCCGCTACGCACCTGGCGTCCTCGGCGGTCGGCCGCACACCATCGGCGGCGAGCACCCTGGCCATCCGGTCGATCACCACGAGCGGCACGCGGTGCTCCTTGCGCAGCACCTTGAGGACGCCCGTCGCTCCCGCGCCGCGGGAAATGGCGGCCGCGAGGTCGTTGCCACGGCGCACCGTGTCCACCAGCACCCGCTGTCGCTGTTCCGCGAGCTGGGCGGCGGCCTGCCTGGTGACCTCGGTGAACGGGACGGCTACCGCGAGCTCGACAAGTGGCAGGCCCGCAGCCGCGCAGGCCTCGACGAGATCCGGCGGGGTCACCGGGGTCGAATCGAGCAGGCCGAACACGATGCCCGCACCGTCCGCCCGCGCCACGTTGGACACGAATTCGGCCGCGTTCGCCCCGTCGTGCCAGAGGCCGTTGGTGAGCACCAGTTCCCGGTCCTGAACGTATCCGGAGGGATCGAGCAGCTCCGTGTTGTGCAGCCAGCGCAGCGGCATGTCCAGCGGATCGGATCCGGCGGACTCCTCCTCCGCGCCCGAAACGAGCACGCGGAGTCCGAGCGAGCGGACTTTCACCAGAGACCTGATCGTCAGCACGGTGTAGATACAACCAGTTGGTCTCGGTTTTCCCTAGAGATAGCTCCCTAGCGTGCGATCGAGTGTGCTGGTGCCCTTGTCCGCACCTGCTTCGCCAGTCATCCCACAGCACGGAGGTACGAGATGCCCAGACTCGGGGCACGACGTGACGCGGTCGCGCAGACGGTGGTCGCCGACGACTACCCGCTGACCGAGGTACCGCGCAGCGCCCGACGGGGCCTGCTCTCCCTGACCACCGTCCTGCTCGGTTTCGTGTTCTTCACCCCGACCATGCTCGCGGGGGCACAGGTCGCAACGGCGTTCCGGCCGGGAACACTGCTCACGGTCCTGCTGACCGGCAGCGTCATCCTCGGGACCTACGTCGCGGTACTCGCGGTCATCGGCGCCCGCACCGGGCTCACCACTGTGCTGCTCGCGCGCTACACCCTCGGCAGCGGTGGCTCGAAGTGGGCGGACCTCCTGCTCGGCGGTACCCAGGTGTGCTGGTACGCGGTGACCGCCGCCTTCCTCAGTGAGCTGATCGTGCAGGCCTTCGGCTGGCACGGCTTCGAGTGGCTGGTCATCATCGCCGGCTCAGCGCTCACCGGTCTCACCGCCTATATCGGGTATCGCGGAATCGAGATCCTCAGTGCCGTTTCGGTCCCGCTCATGTTCGTCCTGTGCTGCTGGGTCGTCATCAAAGCGACCGACGAGGTGGGGGGCATCAGCGGCTTCGGCGACATCGACCCGGTCACGACCCTGCCGTGGGCCACGGCCGTCACCATCGTGGTCGGCACCTTTGTCAGCGGTGGGACACAAACGCCCAACTGGAGTCGCTTCGCCCGCCTGCCCCGGCAGGCGTTCATCGCGGCTTTCGGCTCGTTCTTCGTCGCCAACCTGCTGATGCTGGTGTTCGGCGCGGTCGGCGCGCTGGCGTTCGCCGAGGGTGACTTCGTGTCCGTGCTGCTCAGGCTCAACCTCACCGTGGCCGCGGTCATCCTGCTCACGCTCAACGTGTGGACCACTCAGGACAACGCGGCGTACGCGTTCGGTCTGGCCGGCGCGGAACTCACCGGGGTTCGCGGCAAACGTCCGTTCGTCGTCGGTGGGATCGCGATCGCCGTGGTACTCGCCCTCTCCGGCATCTACGAGGCGCTTCCGCAATACCTGATCCTGCTGGGGGTTTTGATTCCGCCACTGGGCGGGACGATCATCGGCGACTACGTGTTCGTGTGGCGTGGTGCGCTGCCACCGGTGGACCGGACCCGATTCGTGCGGTTCCGCTGGACCTGTGTCGCGGCCTACGCGACCGGAACCAGCGTCGCGTTCGTCAGTGACCAGCTGGCGGTCGGACTGCCACCTGTCCAAGGCATTCTCGCAGCGGTGCTCGCGGTGCCGCTGTTCGAGTCGCTGGCCCGGCGCGCTGGATGGCACCACAACCACACCGTGCTCGCCCCGGGTGAACCCGCGACGGCACCGGCGTGAGTGACGACGAACTCCGGCGGCTGGTGGCGGAGCTGGGTGCGGTGCGCACGGCCCACGCCTTCCGCGAGGGCAGGCTGGATCCGGTTGAGGTGTGCCGTGCACTCGCCAAGGCGGCAGGAAAGGCGGACGCCGCGCACACATTCATCACTACGACAACGCAACGAGCTCTTCATGAGGCGGCGGCGAGCCGGGACCGGTACCGCGCCGGACGGGCACGTGGCGATCTTGACGGGGTTTCCGTGGCCTGGAAGGACCTCTTCGACGTCGCGGGGACCCCCACCACCGCGGGCTCGGCGACGCGCGCGGACGCCCCGGCCGCCACGACCGACGCTGCCATCGTCCGGACCCTCACCGAAGCCGGCATGGTCTGCCTCGGTAAGACGAATCTCAGCGAGTTCGCGTTCTCCGGGCTCGGGATCAATCGCTGGTTCGGCACGCCGGCCAACCCACTCGATCCGGCCAGGTTGCCCGGCGGCTCGTCCTCGGGCTCGGCCGTCGCGGTGGCCTTGGGCCTGACGCCGCTGGCGATCGGCACGGACACCTCCGGCTCGGTCCGAGTGCCCGCCGCGTTCTGCGGGCTGGTCGGTTTCAAGGCCAGTACAGGACGCTACGACACGAGCGGAATGATTCCACTCGCGCCCACTCTGGACAGTGTGGGCGTCTTGGCCCGGCAGGTGGCCGACGTCCTCGCCATCGACACGGTCCTTTCGGGAACGTCGCATGTGGATGCATCCGCCGCTGGACCACCGCATGTCGTCGTGCCGACCGGCGAGCTCGTCGAGGATTGCGCGCCCACGGTCGCCGCCGCGTTCACCGAGGCTGTCAGGTGTCTCACGGCAGCTGGATTCAGCGTGCGGAAGCGGAGGCTGGCGAGTCTGGAGCGGGCACAACGGCTGATGGACGACCACGGCACGCTCGTCGTGGCCGAGGCTTACGAACGGTACGGGCATCTGCTCACCGAGCCGCCGGCCCGCGGCGTCGACCCGGCAGTGCTGCGCAGGCTCGCGACATCAGAACCGGGAGGCGCGAGCAAGACGATCCTGCGTCGCGAGCTACCGGCCCTTCGAGAGCAGGTCCGGTCCGAACTGGATGGTGCACTGCTCGGGTTCCCCACGGTTCGCGATCCCGCGCCAGTACTGACTCCGCTGCTCGCTGACGAGCACAGCTACGACGCGGCGAACCGGCGGGTCCTGCGGAACACCATGCTCACCAGCTACCTCGGCATGCCCGGTGTCTCACTGCCCTTCGGGCACGGAAACGTGCTGCTGTCCGCGCCCGCGGGAGCCGATACCGAAGTACTGGCGGCAGCCCGCGAGGTCGAGGCGGTCCTACTCCGGGCACGGCACTGACCTGCCACCGCCGTCGCGGTCACGGCCGCCGGTCCACGAACTCGTCGGCAAGCAGATCCATGAGCAGCCCGTCGTGCCAGGTTCCGTCCAGTGCGCGTTCGTAACGCCGCAGGACGCCCACCGGACGGAATCCTGCCTTTTCGTAGCAGCGGATCGCCGCCGCGTTGTCCGCGGCCGGATCGATGGTCAAGCGGTGATATCCGTGCTCGTTGATCAGGAATCTGACGAGCGTGCGCACGGCATCGGTACCCACTCCGCGTCCGTGCAGTGCCGGATCGACGAAGATGTCCACATTCGCGTGCCGGTAGTCCGGTTCGTCCTCCGAGCCCCACTGGATCGCACCGGCCACCTGGTCCTGGTAAACGATCACGAAGGTCTGGATGTCGGGATCCGCGAGATCCTGCGCGACCGAGGCCGCCATGTCTTCGCCGTCGCCACGCCACCGCTCAAGTACCGCGGGAGTGAGCCGGATCTTGACCAGTGCGGGAATGTCCGCATCGGTCGCCGGGCGCAGGTTCACCGCGATTCCGCGCAGGTTTGTCGTCACGGTGCCAAATTACGCCGGCGCCCGGGAAGTGGCGACGGATTTACTACGGGAACGAACAGAGCGCCGCCGTATAGGACGTTATACACAGTTGGGCTCGTTCGAGGTCGCTCGCGGAGTTGGCGCCGGTCAACCGTCCTCGGCGTAGAATTCGTGCTGTGATGACCATGCGACCGTCCGTCGCCCGGTAGCCAGATGAGCACGTCACACCAACGCGGCCGAGGCATCGACAGGGCGACTCCCAACGACCTGATGACCCTCGCGTCCGACGTCGGGTTCCCGCCACTGCAGATCGCCGGCGTACTGCTGCTGGAAACGCGGACTCCCCTCGGGCTCGACACCGTCATGGCCGCACTGGACGCGAGAATGAGCGGGCTTGCCCGGTTTCGCCAACGCCTGGTTCCGGTCGCTCCGGGACTCGGTCGTCCTGTGTGGATGGACGACCCCGCGTTCGACATCCGCGCACACGTACACCGGATTCGTTGTCCCTGCCCTGGTGACGAGGAGGCGTTACTCACGACAGCCGCCGATATCGCCACCCGCCCGCTACCACCCGACCGTCCCTTGTGGTCGGCAATCCTGGTGGACGGGCTCAGTCATGAACGGACGGCATTGATCGTCACCTTCCACCACGTGCTCGCCGATGGCGTCGGTGGGCTCGCGGTGCTGGCCCACCTCGTGGACGGTATGCGGGGCGGGAAGAACATGACCACCACCGCGGATCCCGATTTCCCTCGGCCCCGGCCGTCCGCTGCACAACTCGCGAAGGACGCCGCACGGACCAGGCTGCGTGCCCTCGCCGCACTGCCTCGCGCCCCGGGCCGGATCAGGGACGCACTCGCGCAGCTGACCCCTTGCCGCCACCCCTGCCCCAACTCCCTGCACCAGGCCGCCGGACCACGCCGCCGGTTCGTGACAGCCCGGGCCGGGCTGGCCGGCGTCACCGCGACCGCACATTCCCGTGGGGCCACGGTGAACGACGCGGTGCTGTGCGCCGCCACGGGAGCGCTGCACGCACTCCTGCGGCACCGCGGTGAGCAGGTCGGCACGCTCACGGTGTCGATCCCCGTCTCCTCGCGCAGAACGGGCAGCGCTGTCCACCTCGGCAACCAGGTGGGCTCGGTTCCCGTTCCGTTACCGACATCCGGCCCGCACCGGCTGGAAGCCATCGCGCGCATCACCCGGCGGCACAAGGCAAGGCAGAGGGGGGTGTCCTCGACCCTGGTGGCACCGGTGTTCCGGCTGCTCGCGACACTGAACCTGCTCAGCTGGGTGGTCAATCGCCAGCGTCTGGTGTCGACCTCGGTGACCTACCTGCACGGTCCGCACACCCCGTTGTCGTTTCTCGGTGCGCCGGTGGCCGGCATCGTTCCGGTGACCGCCATCAGGGGGAACATGACCGTCTCGTTCGTCGCGCTCTCCTACTCCGGCACGCTGCTGATAACGGTGATCGCGGACCCGGACCGCTGTCCTGACCTGCCGGTGCTGGCCGAGGCTCTGCAATGCGAACTCGACACCCTCGTCGCACACGGGTGACATCGGCCGGTACCGGCTTGACGCACCGGCCAGGCTGACCGGAGGGTGAGACGATGCCGACGCGGCAGGTCAGCGAGCACGGCCTCATCCCGGCCGTGGCCGCGCGTGTGGAAGGCGACCTTCCGCAGTTCACCCCGTACGGCCTTTCCCATTGGCTCGTGCTCGTCGTGTTCGCCGCCGGGGTGGCAGTGCTCGTCCGGTGGGGGCGCGGGCAGCGTGGCACTCGACGAGCCCGCCTCGCCAGCCGCACGTTCGCGCTCGTCGTGCTCACCCTGCACCTGACCGTGCAGGTCTACTCCGTGACTCTGGCGGGCTGGGGACTCGACCACGTCGTTCCCCTGCACCTTTCCGATCTCGCCGGTTTCACGGTGGCGTACGCACTGTGGTCGCACCGGCAGTGGGCCCACGCGCTCACCTACTACTGGTGCCTGACCCTGAGCACCCAGGCGCTCGTGTCCCCCGTGCTCACCGGGCCGGACTTCCCGCATCACGAGTTCCTCGCCTTCTGGGCGATGCACCTGTTCGTCGTCTGGGCCGCGATCTTTCTGACCTGGGGCCTCGGCCTGCGCCCCGATTGGCGCGGATATCGGATCGCCACTGTCGTCACCGTCTGCTGGGCGGCTGTGGCGATGGCGTTCAACGCCGTCTCGGGTACCAACTACGGCTTCCTCAACCGCAAACCGGAGATTCCCAGCCTGCTGGACCTGTTCGGACCGTGGCCCTGGTACCTGGTCCCCGAGTTCGCGCTCGTACTGACCGTCTGGGCGCTGATGACCTGGCCGTGGACCCGGACCCGATCTGGTCGAGCAGTGCACCCGGCCTGACCCCGAAGCCCAACCACCGCGCTTTCCCGGGAAAGCGCGGTAGTTTTGTTGCGCACGCACGTATCACACTTTCCCGGGAAAGCGCGGGAGGGGAAGCCCGTGACCTGCGCCGGGAGTTTTCCGGTCTCGCACTTTCCCGGGAAAGTGCGAGACCACGACCCGGGGTGGGGTCAGGGTGCGATAGGTGGGATCGCGTGGTTGCTGTGGAAGTGGGCTCCCGGGTCGCATTTCGTCCTGATCTCGGCGAGCCGCGAGTAGTCATCGGGCGCGAAGGCGTCGCGAACCTCGCGCTCGCCGGTAGGGCCGAAGGTGAAGTTGAGCGAGCGACCGAGCGCCTGTTCCGCCCACGGCTCGAGAACGGCGCGGTGCGTGTCCCGTGCCATGCCCTCCTGGCCCGGCTCCACCGGAGAGAGCACGGACAGCGAGTACTCGGCCGCCCGGTGGCCCACGGCGTTGGGAACCCGTGGTGCCCTGGCGAGCGCGCCACCGAGATGACGCAGACCTACCACGCACATCACCGGCGCCGAAGGGCCCGCCAGCTTCGGCAACGTCGCCAGCGCGTCCGGGTCGAGCGCACCGAGCAGCAGGTTCGCCGACCGGTAGCCGTGTGGCTGGTCCGGCTCGTCGAACACAGCACCGGACTCGGCGTACGGCAACTCGCGCAGCGTGTCGCGCAGTCGCGATCCCAGTTCCCGCAACGGTCGCACCAGCCGTTCACCCTCCTCCGCGCCACCGGCGTAGGCGATCTGGATCTGGGCGACGTGCCTGCCGCGCAGGGCCTCCGGCATCATCGGGAGGTCGGGAAACGGCAGCACGGTCACCGCCGACGTCATCTCCTCCGGCACCGTTCTCGTCCACCCGCACCACGCCTCGAGAACACCTGGTACCCGCTCGACGTCGAAGTAGAGGCCACCGCCGTAGATCGTGGAGAGCGGCAGCAGCCCGATCTCCATGCCGGTCACCACACCGAAGTTGCCACCGCCTCCGCGCAGGGCCCAGAACAGGTCGGGGTCACTGTCGGCGGTCACGTGCCGCAGTTGCCCATCGGCGGTGACGAGGTCGATGCGACGCACGTGGTCGGCGGCGAAACCGTGCCGCCGGGCCAGCAGACCGACCCCGCCCCCCAATGTGTAGGACACCGCCCCGACCCCGGTCGAACTGCCCGACAGCGGGGCCAGACCATACGGTGCCGCCGCGTCGATCACCTGCTGCCAGGTCGCGCCTGCCTCAACCGAGGCGGTCGCCGCGGCCGGATCCACCGTGACCTCGTTCATCCGGCGGGTGCTGATCAGCACTCCGCCGTCCAGCGCCTCGCCGAGCCCGTGCCCGCTGGCCTGCACGGCGATCTTCGCCCCTGTCGCGACGGCAAACTCCACCGCGGCGCGAACGTCGTGTGCGTCGAGCGCGCCCACGACGAGCGCGGGACGGTGTGCCGAGAGGAGCTGGTACCCGGTTCGTTCCTCGTCGTAGCCGACCGCGCCCGGCGTGAGCACCGGTCCGTGGGTCCGACCGGCGAGGTCGCTGACTTCGGCTGATTCATCACTTAATGGCTTCATAACCCCAAGCTAGAAGTCGTTGCGGTCATATCTTGTCCGGAAGCTGTGGCAATCTGCGGGTATGGACGGGGAATCGACGCGCAAGGACATGCCGGGACGGCTGCTCCGGCTGCTGTCGCTACTGCAGAGCAGGCGAGAGTGGTCCGGCGGCGAACTCGCGCGGCGCCTCGGTGTCAGCGACCGCACGCTGAGAAGGGATGTCGACCGGTTGCGCGCTCTCGACTACCCGGTCGAGGGGACAACCGGAACCGCCGGAGGCTATCGGCTCACCTCGGATGGCAACCTGCCCCCGCTGCTGCTCGACGACGGTGAGGCGGTCGCCGTGGCCATCGGGCTCGCGAATGCCGCGGGCGGTGGCGTGGCCGGCATCGAGGAGAGTTCGATGCGGGCGCTGGCGAAGCTGGAGCGGGTGTTCCCCGCCCGGCTGCGCCCCAGACTGGCCGCTCTCGCCGCCGCCACCGCGGCGGTGCCCCACCGGCACACCGGGCCGCCGGTGGATCCCACCGTCCTGGCCGTGCTCGCATCGTGCTGCCATGAGACGGAGATCCTCGCCTTCGACTACCGGGCCCGCGGCGGCGAGACCAGTGCGCGCCGGGTTGAGCCGCACAACCTGGTCACGGTGCACGGGCTCTGGTACCTGCTCGCGTTCGATCCAGAAAGGCCGGACTGGCGCACATTCCGGGTGGATCGCATCGGCGCTCCCCGGCCCACGCATCGGCGGTTCACCCGGCGCGAGTTGCCCGCACCGGATGCCGCCACCTACCTGACCCAGGCGTTCGCCGGTGCCCAGTACCGGCACACGGCCAGGATCACCGTGGCACTGCCCGCCGACACCGTGCGAGCAGGCCTGTTCGCGAACATCCCCGGCGACATCGAGGAACACGGACCGCGGGAGTGCACGATTCGGCTCAGCGCGGACTCCGAGGCACTGGTGCTGCAGTTCCTCGCCGCGATCGCGGCTCTGGGCGCGGACTTCAGCATCGAGGCACCAGAGGAGATCACCGGGCGAGTCCGTGAACTCGGGCATCGACTCGGCGCGGTGGCCCCCGGCGCCACTGCTCTTGAATAATTTTCTCCACGGAACCCGTCCGGTTGTCGAATCCGGTGTGTCCCGTTCGTGTAGGGGGTGCAACCCGTGCCCGCGAGCAGCGACAGCACGGGCCCGACACGAAGGAGGAACACCATGGGCAAGCTGAGTGTGGTCAACAACGTGACCCTTGACGGAGTCATGCAGGGCCCGGGGCGCCCCGACGAGGACCCGCGAGACGGCTTCGAGCACGGCGGATGGGCCTCGCCCTACAACGACTCGGTCATGGGCAGCGCGATGGGCGAGCGGATGACCGCCCACACCGGCGCACTCCTGTTCGGCCGGCGGACCTACGAGGACTTCGCGGGTTACTGGCCACGGCAGGAGGCCAACCCGATCACGGAGGTACTCACCAAGACGCATAAGTACGTCGTGTCGCGCACGCTGACCGGCCCGCTGCGGTGGGACAACTCCGAACTCGTTTCCGGGAACGTCGTGGACGCGGTGACCCGGCTCAAGGAGCAACAGGACCTGGTCGTGCTCGGCAGTGGCCTGCTGCTCAAGTCGCTGATGCGCCACGACCTCGTCGACGAGTACCTGCTGCTGATCCACCCGGTGATCCTGGGATCGGGCGCCCGCCTGTTCGGCGACGACGGCGCGCACGCGCCACTGCGGCTGACCGAGACCGTGCAGTCGACCACCGGAGTGTTGCTCGCGACCTACGAGCGGGCAAGGTCGTAATGTCAGCGGGCGTTGAACTGGAGGAACAGATGAGGAAGTACCTGATCAACATCTACCAGCCCGACGGTGGTCCTCCCCCGCCCGGCGTGCTGGAGAAGGTGACGCGCGAACTCGACGTGGTGAACCAGGACCTCAAGGACAGTGGCGCCTGGGTGTTCGCGGGCGGCCTGCACCCGCCGGAATCCTCGACCATGCTGCGCCCCAAGGGCGACGACGTGCTCACCGTCGACGGGCCGTTCGCCGAGGGCAAGGAACACATCGGCGGCTTCAACATCATCCTGGCGGCCGATCTCGACGCGGCGCTCGAATGGGGCCGCAGGATCGCCAAGGCCACCACGCTCCCTGTCGAGGTACGGCCGTTCCACGACGACTCCGGCGGCTGATGTCCCAACCGTCACCCATGCCCCCGCTGCCCTCCTCGGAGATCACCCGGGTGTTCGCCGAGGAGTACGGCAGGGCAGTCGCGGTACTGGCAGGCGTCTTCGGCGACATCGACATCGCCGAGGACGCCATCCAGGACGCGTTCACCACTGCCTGCAAGCAGTGGCCCGGCACCGGCCTTCCACCGAGCCCGGCCGGCTGGATCATCACCACCGCCCGCAACCGGGCCATCGACCGCATGCGCAGGGAAGCGTCGCGGCACGACCGGCACGCACAGGCCGCCCTGCTGCACGCGACGGAGGAGCCGAGGGAGGAGGGACCCGTGCGCGACGAACAGTTGCGGCTGATCTTCACCTGCTGCCATCCGGCGCTTCGCGGCTCCGCCCAGGTGGCACTGACCCTGCGGCTGCTGGGC
Organism: Amycolatopsis palatopharyngis; assembly: GCF_003385185.1. Lineage (GTDB taxonomy): Bacteria > Actinomycetota > Actinomycetes > Mycobacteriales > Pseudonocardiaceae > Amycolatopsis > Amycolatopsis palatopharyngis. The sequence continues at coordinate 255,396 of NZ_PQHZ01000001.1, forward strand.
GGGCTCACCACCGCCGAGATCGCGAAGGCGTTCCTGCTCCCGGAGCCGACCTTGGCCCAGCGGTTGGTCCGGGCGAAGAACAAGATCCGCGATGCCGGCATCCCCTACCGGATCCCGGCCGAGGCCGAACTCCCGCACCGCCTGCGGCCCGTGCTCGCCGTCGTCTACCTCATCTTCAACGAGGGTTACACGGCCAGTGCGGGCGAGCGGCTCACTCGCGAGGATCTCAGCGTCGAAGGCATCCGCCTCGGCAGACTGCTCGCCGAACTCATGCCGGACGAACCCGAAGTCCTCGGCCTGCTCGCACTGATGCTGCTCGTGGAGTCGCGCAGACCCGCCCGCACCACTCACGAAGGCGCCCTCGTCCTTCTGGCGGAGCAGGATCGCGACCGCTGGGACCACGATCTCGTCGCGGAGGGACAGGCCCTCGTCCGGCGCTGCCTGCGTCGGGGTCGGCCAGGGCCGTACCAGATTCAGGCAGCGATACAGGCGGTGCACAGCGACGCCCCGACGGCGGGCGCGACCGACTGGACCCAGATCCGGCAGCTGTACGACCAGCTGCTCGCCCACTCCCCCACACCGGTAGTCGCACTGCACCGTGCGGTCGCGGTCGCGGAGGCCGAGGGGCCCGCCGCCGCGCTCGCACTCGTGCACGAGCTCGACCTCGACCGGTACCACCTTTTCCATGCCGTACGCGCGGACCTGCTCCGCCGGCTGGGGCGTGAGACCGAAGCCGTCGAGGCGTATGACGCGGCACTGCGGTACTGCGCGAACTCGGCAGAGCGTGCGTTTCTCCAGCGCCGCAGGGCCGAACTCATCGGGTGACGACGGCGCGGCGCTAGCGGTCGGTCAGCGCGAGCCTGCCCGCGAGCGCGACGAACGTGCCCGCGAAAACGCGACGCATCCAGCCCAGCACACGAGGTCTGGTGAGCACGCGGTTGCGGACCGCGGCGGCGAACACTCCATACCCGACGAACACCACGAACGTGAACAACATGAATACCGCGCTCAACTCCAGCATCCGCAGTACCGCACTCGACTCGCCCGCACTGACGAACTGCGGTAGGAATGCGAAGAAAAAGATCGTCAGCTTCGGATTGAGCACGTTGATCAGCACACCGGAGGTGATGACCTGCACCGCCGAGCGCGATGAGTGTCGCTCGTCGGCGGTGTAGGCGCTCTTGTCCCGCAGCGTCTTCCACGCCATGTAGAGGAGGTAGGCGACCCCAAGGTACTTCAGGATCTGGAACGCGAGCGCGCTCGTGTGCAACAGGGCGGCCAGCCCGGTGACCGCCGCGACGACATGCGGGACGATGCCGAGTGTGCATCCGACCGCGGCGACGACACTCGCGCGGGCGCCCCGCGAGAGTCCCGCCGCCAGTGTGTAGAGAACGCCGGTTCCCGGCGTCGCGACGATCACCAGCGTCGTCAACAAGAACTCGATACTCACGGCGAACTCCCCATAGACGCGAACCGGCGCCGCCTGCGTGACACCCTCAGCACCGTTCACACTATCGGTTGCCCGCGTCGTGCAGAACCACAGAGCACGGCCGTGGCCGCATATCGAGATCACTCGATCGGCTTCGGCTTTTGCCACGAGAAGCACCGCGGACGTGTGCCGAGAACCGGAAGGACCCTCATGTCCACTGTGACTACTGTGCCATCGACCGACGGCACACCCATCGCCTTCGAGACGCTCGGGGCCGGCGACCCGGTCATCCTGGTGAGCGCCGCGTTGTGTGACCGGAAGACCACCGCCGCGCTGGCGGAACAACTGGCGCGGCACTTCACCGTGCTCAACTACGACCGCAGGGGCCGGGGCGACAGCGGCGACACCACCCCCTATGCGGTCGAGCGCGAGGTCGAGGACATCGCCGCGCTCATCGCGCGGGCAGGGGGAAGCGCCTCGGTCTACGGCCACTCCTCCGGCGCGGGCCTTGCCCTGCACGCCGCGGCACACGGGCTGACGATTCCGAAGCTTGTCCTGCACGAACCCCCCTTCGAACCCGACGACGAGCGGGTACGGCGTCAGTCCAGAGAGGACGCCGAGAAGATCGAGGGCCTGCTGGCCGAGGACCGCCGGTGCGACGCACTCGAACTGATCCTCTCCGGCACCGGGATGCCACCCGAGATGGTGCGGCAGATGAGCACCGACCCCCAGGTACAGGCCATCGCCCACACGATGCTCTACGACTTCGCGGCGATGGACGACGCCGGCAGAGGTGGCAGGTCCTTCGCACGGCAGGCGGGCGAGGTGCGCACGCCCACCCTTGTGCTCGCGGGTGAGACCAGTCCGGAGTGGATGATCGAGGTCGGCAGGCAGGTCGCGGACGCGATGCCGAACGGACGGCACGAGATCCTGAAGGGACAGGACCACTTCGTGCCTGCCGACGTACTCGCGCCGGTGCTCACCGACTTCCTGACCGGCTGAGGCCGCCGCGGCTCCGGAATGGTGGACGACCGGAGCCTACGTCGAGCGACGTAGGCGAAGTGCCGCCGCGGCGCGGACGACCCGGCGCTGTTTCCCCCGCACAGTTGTGGCCATGGAAAAACCTGTCGAGACACGACGACTGAGCAAACACTACGGCCGGGCCGCTGCCGTTCGTGACCTCGACCTGACGGTCGAACCCGGTGAGGTCTATGGATTCCTCGGACCGAACGGTGCGGGGAAGACCACCACCCTGCGGATGCTTCTCGGTCTGGTCCGGCCGACGTCGGGCAGTGTGCGGGTGCGGGGCAGGGAACCACGCGTCGGTGGCCACCTCGACGGTGTCGGTGCGCTCGTCGAGGGGCCGGCCTTCTACCCGTACCTGTCGGGGCGGGACAACCTCCGAGTGCTCGCGCACCACGCGAAAGTCCGCGGGGAGCGCGTCGCGACGGTGCTGGAAACGGTCGGCCTGACCGACCGGGCGCGCGATCGGTACTCGGCCTACTCGCTCGGCATGAAACAGCGGCTCGGGCTGGCCGCCGCGTTACTCAAGGACCCTGCCCTGCTGATCCTGGACGAGCCCACCAACGGCCTGGACCCGGCAGGAATGGCGGATATGCGCGTGCTGATCCGCGAACTCGCCAGTGCGGGCAGAACCGTACTGCTGTCCAGCCATCTTCTCGGTGAAGTGGCCCAGATCTGCGATCGCGTCGGCGTGCTCGCCCACGGCGAGCTGATCGCCGAGAAACCGGTGGACGAACTCGCTTCCGGTGCGACTCTGCGCGTCGTCGCCGATCCTGTGGACGCCGCGCTGACCCTGCTCTCGTCGCTGCTCGGCAACGAACGGGTGCACCGGGACGGCAGCGCGATCGATCTCGATGCCGACGAGTCCGACGCGGGCCGCATCAACAACGAGCTCGTGCACGCCGGGCTGACAGTCACCGAACTCCGCTGGCACCGCCCTGACCTGGAACAGACCTTCCTCGAACTGACCGGAGGTAACTCCCATGCTCGATGAACTCCAGGGTGTTCGGAGCGTGCGGGCGGAGCTGGCGAAGGCCGCACGGCGCCCTTCGCTGTGGCTGCTGGCCGCCGTTGCCGTCGTACTGAGCCTCACCTTCGCCTATCTCATCCCGTACGCCGGTTTCGCGGGCGGCACCGAAGGCCCCCCGAACAGCGACCGGGGACTGGCCGCGATGCTGCCGGCGGAGTTCGCGGGCAGCGCACTCGCCGGAACGCCGGTGTTCGTGGGTGCCCTCGCCCTCGTCCTCGGTGTGCTGGTGGTCGGTGGCGAGTACACGACGGAGACCTGGAAGACGCTGCTCGCGCAGGGTCCTTCTCGGCTGACGGTCTATGGCGCGAAGATCGTGACCGTCGCGGTGGGTGTGCTCGCGCTGACCGTGTCGCTGTTCGCCACCACGGCGATCGCCAGCGCCGTGGTGGCCGCGTTGGAAGAGCAGCCGATGCTCTGGCCGTCGGTGTCGGCGATAGCGACCGGCCTCGGCGCGGGATGGCTGATCACGATGATGTGGGCAGCACTGGGAATCGCGCTGGCCGTGGCGCTGCGCGGTGTCGCACTCCCGATCGGCCTCGGGCTCGTCTGGCTGCTCGCCGTGCAGAACCTGATCGCCTCGATCGCCGCGCCACTCGTGGACTGGATCGCGGACCTGCAGAAGGCCCTGCCCGGTCCGAACGCGGGCTCACTTGTCGCGGCACTCGGCGCGGCCGCGGATACGCCAGGTGTCTCGGAGATCGTCGGCGGCGGACAGGCGGCACTGGTCGTCGCGGGGTACCTGGCGGCCTTCGCCACCATCGGTGGTTGGCTGTTGTCTCGCAGGGACATCGGGTGATGGCCGGGATCCGGCGGAGAACACGGAGGAGCGGCCCGTGAACGGGATGAGAGTGCCGATCCGCGACGTTCTGCTCGCGCTCGCATTCGTGGTCATCGGGGTGTTCGGCACCTTCGGCGCGGACGAGCGCACCACCCTCGACACTCCTGTCGACGCACTGGCCATCACCCTGGTCGTGATCGCCGCGGCCGCTGTCGCCGTGCGCGGGCGCTGGCCGCTCGCGGTCCTCGCGGCCACGACGGTCGCCACGTCGGCATATCTCGTGCTCGGCTACACCTTCGGCCCGATCCTGCTCTCGTTCATGGTGGCGATCTACACGGTCGCTCGCCATGTCGCGCTGCCCCGTTCCGCCGTCGCCGCGGCACTGGCGCTGCCGATCCTGCTCCTGCACCTGTTCGTCCAGTCGAGCGCGATCGGGCTGATCGGCATCATTCCCGGGTCGGCCTGGGTGATCGTCCCCTTCGCGGTCGGGGTGACGGTTCGCTTGACCAGGCAGTCCGCGGAGCAGACCCGCGCGGAGATCGTTCGCGGGCAGGTCAACGACGAACGACTGCGCGTCGCACAGGAGGTGCACGACGTGGTGGGACACGGACTGGCCGCGATCAAGATGCAGGCCGATGTCGCGCTGCACCTGCTGGCCCGCAAGCCGGAACAGGCGGAGATCGCGCTGAACACGATCAGCCGGACCAGTACCGACGCGCTGGAGGAACTGCGAGCGACTCTGGCGGCGGTGCGGCGGAGCGGACCGGAAACGCACCGCGCCCCGGCGCCCGGCCTGGCCGGACTCGACGAACTCGCCGGGCGGTTGTCAGCGGCGGGCGTGGACGTGAGTGTGGAGACGGCAGGCGAACCACGTTCCCTGCCCGCCGCGGTCGACCTCGCGGCATACCGCGTGGTGCAGGAGTCCCTGACCAACGTGCTCCGGCACTCGGGGGCACAGGTTGCCCACGTCCGGGTCGGCTACGAGACTGACGAGGTGAGCATCTCCGTGACCAACCCGCCGGGTCCGGCGCCGACGGCCGGCGACGGGCAGGGGTTGGGCCTGGTGGGAATGCGCGAACGGGTACACGCGATCGCCGGCTCGTTCACCGCGGGGCCCACCCGCGACGGGGGCTTCGAGGTCCGTTGTGTCCTCCCGTCGGGCGGCGGCGAATGATCTCCGTCCTGATCGTCGACGACCAGGACGTCGTCCGGCTCGGGCTGCGCACCCTGGTAGAGAGCGAGGACGGCCTTTCGGTCGTCGGCGAGGCCGGGGACGGGCTCACAGCGGTGTCGCTCGCCCGCGCGCATCGGCCGGACGTGGTGCTGATGGACATCCGGATGCCCGGGGTCGACGGCATCGAGGCCACCAGGCGGATCAGTGCCGACGAGCAACTGTCCGGCGTCCGGGTGATCGTGCTGACCACCTTCGAACTGGACGAGTACGTCTTCGACGCGCTGTCCTACGGCGCGAGCGGCTTCCTGCTCAAGGACACGAAACCCGCGGAACTGCTCAGGGCGATCCGGCTGGTCGCCCAGGGCGACGCGTTGCTCTCGCCCTCGGTCACCCGTCGCGTCGTGGCCAAGTTCGGCTCGGGCGATCTACGGTCCGTCGCGAAGCCGCATCCCCGGCTCGCGAGCCTGACCGAACGAGAACGGGAGATCGTCGGACTCGTCGGCGACGGCCTCAGCAACGACGAGATCGCCGCCCGCCTGGTCATCAGCCCGGCCACCGCGCGCACGCACGTGAGCCGGGCAATGATCAAACTCGGCGCCCGGGACCGCGCCCAACTCGTAGTATTCGCCTACCAATCCAACCTGACACAAAGCTGAACCCCCGAGTTGGCAGATCCGGGGCCCGAGTTCGCAGTTCCGGGGCTCGAGTTGGCAGATTCGGGGCCCGTGTTGGCAGATTCGGGGGCCGAGTTGGCAGATTCGGGGGCCGTCGGCTAGCCCATCCGCGGCGGCCCCTGCGGTCCGCGAAACCGCAGAGGCTGGCTGTAGACGACATTCGTCGTGGTGCCGCCGAACTGGGACAGCTCGTTGACGATGCTTTCGAGGTGGGGCATCGAGGCCGCCGCGACCTTGAGTGTGTAGCAGTCGTCGCCGGTGATCCGGAGACATTCGAGGATCTCCGCGCGCTCCCCAAGCAGGTGATGCAACGGCTCGTGCCGGTTGCCGGGATACTTCAGTCGTACCACCGCGAGTACGGCGAAGCCGACCTTCGAAAGGTCGACATCCGCCCGGTACCCGGTGATGACTCCCGCCTCCTCCAGGCGCCGGACCCGTTCGGTCGTCGCGGAGGCGCTGAGGCTCACCCGCCGGCCCAGTTCGGTGAGCGCAAGGCGGCCATCGCGCTGGAGCTCGATCAGGATGGACCAATCGGTAGCGTCCAGACTCTCGGTCATCTGGGCAACATACCGGCAGATTCACGGCCGCGAGGGCTTGACACCGGGATCGTCGCCTTCCGCCCTTGTTTCCGCCTGGATAGCCTTGAGCAGTGCGAATAGGCGTGAATGTGCCCAACTTCGGGCCTGGTACCAATCCCGGCATGCTCCGCAGCTGGGCGCGAACGGTGGAAGGACTCGGCTTCGACCTGTTGCTGGTCTCCGACCACATCGCCGTGACACCCGATGTCGCGGAGCAGTACCCGGCACCGTTCTACGAACCCTTCACGACCCTCGCTTGGCTGGCCGGGATCACCGACCGGATCAGCCTCGGTACGACGGTGCTCGTCGCGGCTTACCGGCATCCCTTGCTCGTCGCCCGGATGGCCGCCAACCTCAACCAGCTCAGCGGGGGCAGGCTGGTGCTCGGCGTCGGTGTGGGATGGGCCAGGCACGAGTTCGCCGCACTCGGAATCCCGTTCGAGCAGCGGGGATCGCTGACCGACGATCACCTCAGTGCGGTCCGGGACGCCTGGAGTGACAACGAGGACTACCAGGCCGGCGAGATCCCGATCTGGGTCGGCGGCAACAGCGTGTCGGGGATGCGCCGCGCGGTACGGCTCGGTGACGCCTGGCATCCCCTGCGCAACACCATCGGCTGGTTGCGCGAAGCCTGCGACAAGATCGAGGCCGAGGCGAACGCGCTGGGGCGGCCGACGCCTGACTTCGCCCCCCGCATCGCCCTGCGCCTCACCGAGTCACCGATCACCGCCCCGGAACGGCTGGCCGGCGAAGGCACCATCGAGCAGGTCCGCGACGATCTCGAACAGTTGCGGCTGCTGGGCGCCGGCACAGTAGTTCTCGACCCGTTCAACGGCGACCCACTCGAGACCCTTCATCCCGAGATCGCCTGGCAGGCGCTCGCGGCTGTCGCGGCCACGAGACGACAGGACGAAGATCCACGAACGGAGATGCGATGACGCAGAACGACGAACACTTCCTTCGCAAGGCGATCGCGCTGGCCGCCACGGCACGGCAGGGGGGAAATCCCCCGTTCGGTTCCCTCCTCGTGGGCCCGGACGGCGCGGTCCTCGCCGAGGAACACAACACGGTCCTCACCGACAACGACATCTCCGCACATCCGGAACAGAAGCTGGCCAGGTGGGCGGCCCGCGAACTCGACCCGGTCACCGCGGCGGCCACCACCATGTACACCAGCTGCCAGCCCTGCACGATGTGTACGGGTGCCATCGACCGGTCCGGACTCGGCCGCATCGTGTTCGCGCTCTCCACCGAACAGCTGACCACCCTCAAGCCGGCGACGTCCCAGCCACTCGTGCGTCTCGAAGGGCCAGCATTGTTCGACGAGGCGCGTGTCCCGGTCGAGGGGTACTACCGCTGAGCCCCGGAAAGCGGTAACCCGGGCCGCGGCAACGGCATTACCTGTCACGTAATCGACGCGCCGCCAGGCCATGAGCAGAGTGGAACTCATCCGTTCCGTCCGCTTGTGGAGGCGACAATGAGAGATCTTCGAATGATGCTACGCGTCGACGCAGTGGCTTCGGCAGCGCTGGGCGTCCTGCTGATCGCCTTGGCCGGAGTCCTCGATGGACTCCTCGGCCTTCCGGTGCCGCTGTCGATCCTGGCAGGTTCCGGGCTGCTGATCTGGGCGGCGTTCGCCGCTCGGGTCTCGGCGAACTCGGCCCCGGCGCTGGTCCGCGATGTCATCGCCGGAAACGTGATCTGGGTGCTGGCAAGTCTTGGCTACGTCGTTCTCGCCTGGTCCGGGCTCTCGGCTCTGGGTGTGCTCTTCGTTCTTGCGCAGGCGTTGGTGGTACTCGCACTGGCCGGCCTGCAAACGGCCGGACTGACCCGGCGAGCGGAAACCGTCGCTGGGAGCTGAACACCGCCGCACTCCGGCCGGATGCCCGATCGTCGGTGCCGGCGATCCGCCTCGGCCGGAGTTGCCGGCATCGAGCCTAGAACTGCCGCAACGGCCGCCAGTCGGTGTCGATGTGATATTCGGCGGTTGGACAGCGATAGCGCACGATCATTCGCAGTTTTCCCTCCGCGCCTGAAGCGGCGGAACCAGCAGGATCAATCGTGTCGGTGATCTCGAGGATCGCCTCACCACAGCCGGGGAACGGACACCGTTCGCCGGTCGATCTGGACGTGCTGCTCATATCTCGCCCCATTGCTGGCAAGTATCGGGTCACGTCGGACATCGGTGTCCGGATGCAGAAGGTTACCGCGTTTCGGCGACGCTGGGGAGCTGCCCGAACAGCAGGTCCAGGTGGTAGCGCAACACCACGACGGCCGCTTCCGGACTGCGCTGGCCGACGAGCACGCTGGTGCCGAGGCCGTGATTGACAGCCATCAACCTCGCGGCTTCGGCGTACACGTCGAGATCGGCGGCCAGTTCGTCACGGGCCTGCGCCTGCCGCAGTACGTCCGCGAGTTGCCGTTCGAGCCGATTCGGCCCCTCCACGAACGGCTGCGCGGCGAGCTCCTCATCGGACATCGCCAGAACGGCGTAGGAGGTCCAGACGAGATGGAAGGTCCGGCTCTGCTCGTCGACCGGGAGGGCCTCGGCGAGGAACGTCTCGATGACGGCCCTGGCCGAGGACGGATCCGACGACTCCGCGAGCCGGCGAGCCCACCGCTCATCACTCTGCTGCTCCAGATGTCGCAGTGCGGAGTTCATCAGCTGGGCCTTGCTCCGGAAGTAGTACTGCACCAGCCGCAGCGAGACACCGGCCTCCGCGGCCACGGATCGCATGGTGACCGTGTGCAGGCCCGCGCGCCCGGCGACCCGAATCAGGCCTTCCACGATCTGTGTACGACGTGCGTCATGATCGACAGTTCTCGGCACTGCCAGTCCTCTCCTGCCACAGGCCATGCCAAGGCGGCGCCATATAGGTCGTTATACACCGGGCCGATCAGCGGTCGACCGTCATCGCCAGCAGGGCGACATCGTCGGTCGGCCCCGGCTCGAAACCGCTGATGAGCTCCGCCAGGTCTCGGACGAGGCCGTTCGCCGAGGTGCTCGTCCGGCCGGTGAGGAACGCGGCCAGCCCGTCCTCGCCGAAGAACGCTCCGTCCGGGCGGGCCTCAGTGAGCCCGTCGGTGTACAGCAGCAGGGTGTCACCTGGGGCCAGATGCATCCGGGTGGTCACGAACCGTGCGTCCGGCAGCGCGCCGACCAGCATCCCGCCGACCGGCCGCACCTGTTCCACCCGGCCGGCGTCGGCATGCAGCCAGAACGCGGGCGGGTGCCCGCCACCCCCGAGGACGAGGTCGAACCCGCCAGTGGCGCCCGGGGTCATGATGCCGAACAGCACAGTGCAGAACTGCGAGCTGTGCGAGTCCATCAGCATGGCCGTGTTCAGCTCCGTCAGTCCCACGACGGGGTCGGCCTCGTGCAGCGCCGCGGTGCGCAGCGTGTACCGGATCAACGAGGTGACCGCGGCCGCCGGAGCACCGTGCCCGGCGACATCGCCGAGGAAGAACCCCCACCGCCCGTCGCCGAGGGAGAACACGTCGTAGAAGTCGCCGGTGACCTCGCGCAACGACGCCGCGTGATAGTGACAGGCCAGTTCCAGCCCCGGCACGCGGGGTAGCGCGGGCGGCAGCAGCGTGCGTTGCAAGGTGCCGGCGAAATCCTCGATGGTGGCCGCGTCCCGCTCCGCCTGCTCGCGCATCGACCGTTCGTGCCGCAGCATGACCAGCGCGGACAGCCGGGCCTCCAGCTGGTCCATCACCAGGGCCGCCAGATCCTTCAATGTCTCGACACCCGACGCATCGAGCTCCCTGGGACGGGTGTCGAGCACGTTGACGGTACCCAGCCGGTGACCGTCGGAGGTGGTGATCGGCGCCGCGGCATAGAACCGGACCCCGGGCTCGCCCTGGACCAGTGGGTTCGACCGGGTTCGCGGATCCGTCGCGGCATCGGGCACGACGTATGCCGGACCATCGTGCTGGATCGCCGAGACGCACAATCCGGGGTCGCGACCCACCTGCGTCACCCCGTCCAGTCCCAGCACCGCCTTGAACCAGACCCGATCCGCGTCGATGATGGACACCGTCGCGATCGGCATGTCCAGCAGTCGCGCGGCGAGCGCCGCGATCCGGTCGAACGAACCGTCCTGCGGGGTGTCGAGGATTTCGTACCGGGCAACCGCCGCAAGCCGTGTCTGCTCGGCTTCATCCACATTCGTGGAGCCGCTGCCGGCCGAGGGGGTGATCGCGGTCATGACGAGTTCGCTCCGTTCCTGCCGAACGAAGGCGCTGGGCGGGTGTCGCAGGTCCTGGGCGCCCACACCAGGACCGGTGAGCTGATGCCACATGACCAGGAACGCCCAACGCCCGACTCGTCGGCGCATGTGCGTAGTCCAAAGGCTGGTGACTCAACCGCATTCACTCTAATCAATGGAGCTGCCCGTGCCACCCCGGCCTGACAATCCTGCACGCGGTTGTGCCGTGGTGCACACTGGAAGTCATGGTTTCGTCCGATCCGTCGCTCCCCTCCGGTAGCCAACTCACGGTAGCGCGAGAGGACCACGGAAGCTCGATCGTGCTGGCCGTGGCCGGCGAGGTCGATCTGCTTACCGCGCCTGACCTGCAACGGGAACTGACACAGGCTCTCGAAGACCATCCCGAGACGCTGGTGGTCGACCTGTCGAAGGTCGAGTTCCTGGCATCACCCGGATTAGCCGCACTCGTCGGCGCGCACCAAGCGGCACGTGAGAGCACCGAGTTGCGACTGGTGGCGGAAGGCAGCGCGACATACCGGCCGTTGCAACTGACCGGACTCGACGAGGAGATCCCCGTCTACCGATCGTGCGCGGAAGCGCTCTCCCCTGACGGCCGCCAGACAGCTGAATCCGAACCGCCGACGAGTTAAGGAGCGTGCCGCGGGTAGCCGCGACCGGAGGCAACGGTGACAACGCGAGCACACAAGGGAGCGGCCGCATGCATAGCAATGGCCAAAGTCCCACCACGGTCGAACTGACCGCGGCATTGGAGTATTCGGGAGTCCCGGCCGAAGCGGAACGGCTCCCCGCGATCCGGCACGCTGTGGCCTGCTGGGCCGGCAGCGTCGGGCTGACCGATGATCAGGTCGAGGCACTCACGCTGGCTGTCTACGAAGCTCTCGCCAACACGGTGACCCACGCCTATCCCGGCCGGACCGGGACATTGGACCTGCGTGCCGAGTACTGGTCGCCGCGAGGGGTAGTGGAGGTGGAGGTCGCCGACCAGGGTCGCTGGCTTCAGCCACAGGCCGAACCCGGACCGCTCGGCGGCCGCGGCCTGCCCCTCATTCACCAGCTCGCGGATCATGCGCGGGTGGAGCCGACGGCGAACGGCACCGTCGTACACATGCGCTGGACACTCGCTTCGGCCAACGATCGCGTCCAGTAAGCGCGGCCGAAGGGCCCGCCCCGGCTGTCTGCCAACCGGAACGGGCCCGTAACGGTGCGTGCGCTACTACTTCTTCGGGGTCAGGTCGATCTCGACGGTGTTATCCGGTCCCTCGGCGAACATGCTGATGAAATCGTTCAGCTCACCACAACCGGTAAGACCGGCAATGGTGTACGTACCGCTGAGAGTGCCGCCCGCGAGCGGGTCGAACCCCTCACCGGACCGCAGTGGAATCTCTGAGGGGGACGATGTCTGGCATTCCGGCGAGTTGCTGATCGGGAAGCCGAAGGTCGAAACCTGGGGCAGTTTGATGGTCATCGTGCTCGTCGCGGTGAGCGAGCCGTCCTTCAACGTACCGGTGGTCTTGCCTTCCTGGACGAAATCCACCTGGGACTTGACCGGGACGAAGCCGAACAGCTTGGCCTCGACGCTGGTCGGGTCGAGAGTCAGGTCTCCGGTGAAGTTCCCGGTGGCGAGCTCCAGATTGGCATCCACACCGCCGGACAGACTGGTGCTGGCGTCGAGCTTCTTGATGTAGGACGAGCCCTCGAGGTGGTAGCCGTACTCGATGCCGTCGCCAGGAGGCTGGGTCGGGTCGGTGGGCTCAGTTGGCTCTGTTGGCTCTGTTGGCTCTGTCGGCTCGGTGGGCTCAGTTGGCTCTGTTGGCTCGGTGGGCTCAGTTGGCTCTGTTGGCTCGGTGGGCTCAGTTGGCTCTGTTGGCTCGGTGGGCTCAGTTGGCTCGGCGGGGTCGGTGGGCGGGGTGGTGCCACCTCCCTCGACGATCTGGATCGTGGTCAGCAGATTGTTCTGACCCTCGTCCTGGGTGCACGGTGAGTCGAACGTGCCAAGGCCGGTCTCCGAACCGTCCGCCTTGCGCGGGGTCAGCGTGAGCAGCAGGTCGCCCACATTGATCTTGGCCTCGCCTGGCTGGGAAAAGGTCAGCGACGGAGTCTTTCCCGACGCGAGCACCTCGAAGGCCCCTTCGGCAGGAACATCGGTCTTGGCGATCGTCGTCGGAACGGTGACCGGCAGGGTCGCCTCCGGTGCGGTCACCGTCGACTCGGCCTTGGCGGTACCTTCGATGGTTGCCGCCCCGACCAGGTTGAGTCCCTGTGTCGCGGTCGGGGGAACGGTCGAGATCGCCTCGATGTTGAACTCGGGCGTCGGCGTGCCCACCTCCGCGGTCGCGGGCAGGTCGGCGTTGATCACCACCTTGATCGGCTGGGTGCCGATCAGCGGGAACGGGCACTGATAGTTCAGCTCCAGGGTCACCGGCTCGGCCGAGCTGGCCCCGGCACCGAGGAGCATTGTGGTGACGACAGCGCCTGCGGCGGTGGCACTCGCAGCGGTTGCCGCCACGAGCTTCTTCATTCCATTTCGCTTTTTCACTACATCCTCCGCGGTATCTGCATTGATACGAAAAACCCGAATCAGCCGGGAGAACTTGGCTCGATCGATGTTTTCCGACAGCGGCAAGAAAGCTTTTCGACAACTCTCTACCGCCGAGTAAGGTAGTGATCGGCGATCAGTACACGCAAGATGCCGACGAGAGTCGGCGACAAACCGGCGAAAAATTGTCAATGTCCGCCACGATCACGAGCGCATGTTGGCGTGCAACTGACATATTCCGCCCAACGGGAAGCCCTGGAGCATCCACGGCACCAAGCCATCGGCCCCGGCAAGGGATTCGGGCGCTCTCGCGGCTCGCGGTGGCGAACAAGGATTCGCACTCAACTTATGTCAAAAAATCCAGGCGGCACCTGCACGAGGAACACAAGACTCCGCCGCCGTCTTGACGTTCCACGCGGCTCCATCCTAGTTTTATCTCCAACCACCGCGACGGCGACTAAATGAAGCGCTCACCAGGACGGGCACGAAGAGAAATTCTCGGCCGGATGCCGCGGTGAAACCATTCCTGCCCATCGCGCGAAAAGCGTCCGGGTCCTGGTACTCGGCACCCCCGCACCGAAGGAGACGTCTCGATGACCCGCCGCATACTCACCGGTGCGTGCACCGCCCTTGTCGTCGCGGTGACACTCACGGCCTGCTCCGCCACGGCACAGGACCCCGTGGCGGAGGAACAGGTGAACGCGGCCGCGGTTTCGTGGGCGGACCAGGTATGCCAGTCCGTGGACTCCGGCGGGGACACGCTCTCCGAGTTACCGGCGCTGGACCCCGGCCGTCCAGCCGGCACGAGGGACGGTCTCGTCGCCTACCTCGAGTCGATGTCGGCGTCGCTGTCCGACGTCGCCGACACGATCACCAGCGCAGGCACCCCACCGGTGACGGGTGGCGACGCCGCCGTGGAACAGGCGATGGAGACGATCTCCGCGGAGAAGTCGGCCCTGGAGTCGGCGAAGACGGCCCTGGCGAAAGCCGAGGTCACCGACGAGGCTTCCTTCCAACGGGCCATCGCGCGCGTCCGGACGGCCTTCGACGAGCTGAGCAGCGCGGACGGCCCCTTGGCTGAACTGAAGAAGAACGCCGAACTGAACGAGGCGATCGCTCAGGCGGCGGCCTGCCAGGGTTTGACGGCAGGCGCCTGAGCACCGGGCCAGGAACTCACCACGGCCGCGCGCGTTCGGCCACCCGTTCTCGCGCGTTCGCGGCGTCGTCCGCCGCCAGCGCCAGTGCCGCGAGTTCGCGGCACTGCTCCGTGGTGTGGGAGGCGAGCGCGACACGGACGGCCGCGACCGAAGGCGGTGCCATGGAAAGGCTGGTAACACCGAGCCCCACCAGCACGAGGGACAGCAGTGGATCGCCCGCCGCTTCCCCGCAGACCCCGACCGCCTTACCCGATCCGGTGCCCGCGGCCGCTGTCCGGCGCACGAGTTCGAGCAGGGCGGGTTGCCACGGATCCAGCAGCTCGGCGAGCTCGCCCGACATCCGATCCGCGGCGAACGTGTACTGACCGAGGTCGTTGGTGCCGATACTCGCGAAATCGCATCCGGCGAGGACCTCTTCCGCGCGCAGTGCGGCCGCGGGCACCTCGACCATAACGCCCGCGACGGGTAGCCCATGCCGCTTCGCGAGCGCCGCGAACTCCCTTGCCTCGGCTGGCGTGGACACCATCGGCGCCATCACCCAGACCTCGGCGTCGTGTGCCTCCCGAGCCGCCGCGATCGCCGAGAGCTGGTCGTCGAGCATCGCCGGATGCCGCGTGGCCAGCCGCAGACCACGTACGCCGAGGGCCGGGTTGGGCTCGGTCCCGTGGTCGACGAACGCCAGCGGCTTGTCGGCACCGGCGTCGAGCGTACGTACCACCACCTTTCGCCCGGAGAACGCCGAGAACACGTCCGCGTAGCTGCGGCATTGCTCGTCCCGCCCCGGCTCGGTGGTCCGGTCGAGGTAGAGAAACTCGGTCCGCAGCAAGCCGACGCCCTCGGAGTCGACCACGGCGGCGGCGGTGAGGTCATCTGCGGCACCGAGGTTCACCAGCAGCGCCACGGAGTTCCCGTCAGCGGTGCGACCGGGACCGCTGCTGGCGGCCAGCTCCGCCGCGCGCCGTGCCGCCCGCGATTCCGCCTCCTCGGCCAGTGCCGGCGCCGGGTCAACGACGATCCGGCCGGACGCTCCGTCCACCAGCACTTCGGTGCCCTCCGCCAGCGTTGCCGCCGCCCCGCAGGCCACCACTGCCGGGATGCCCAGTGATTTCGCGAGGATGGCCGTGTGGCTGGTCGGCCCGCCCAGTTCGGTGACGATCGCCCGTACCAGCGCGGGATCGAGTGTTGCCGTGTCGGCGGGTGCGAGGTCGCGGGCCACGAGAACGTACGGGTGCCCTGGATCTGGCACTCCCGGCATCGGCACACCGAGCACCGTGGCCAGGGCCCGGTTCCGCAGGTCGTCCAGATCCGCCGCACGTTCGGCGAGGTAGCCCCCCGCTGCCAGCAGTGCCTCGCGGAACTCGCCGAACGCAAGGTCGATCGCCACCGCGAGTGCGTGCCCGCAGCGCAGCGCGGCGAGCACCCGGTCGAGTAGTGCGGGGTCGGCGACCATCATCGACTGGGCGAGCAGAATGTCCGCTGCCGCTCCCCCGGCCCGCGCCGAGCGTTCGTCGAGCAGGTCGGCGACCGCACGCAGGGCACTGCGCGCCCGCTCCACCGCGGCTTCGACGTCCGGTTCCGGCTCGTCCGCCTCGGGCACGCGCGGCGGCTCCGCGAGTCTGGCCACGGCGCCGGCCGCGGCACCGGGACTCACGCCGATACCCGCGAGCTGCGCTTCGGCCCCGCGCACACTGGTCACCGCTCAACCCCCGTGCTCGGCGGTCACGATCGCCGCCAACTCGTCCAGCGCCCGCTCGGCGTCCGGTCCTTCGGCCCGCAGCACGACCTCGTCGCCGCCGCGGGCGTTCAGCCCGATCACCGAGAGGATGCTGCGGGTGTCGACCTGCTCCCCACCGTCCTTACCGATGCTCACCGGCACCGGCTGGGCCGTCGCCGCCTTCACCAGCAGCGCGGCGGGCCTGGCGTGCAGACCCACACCGGCGCCCACAACCACTCGGCGTTCGGACATCAGGTTCTCCTCCGACTGTTTCAGGCACCGACCGGGTGCGCGGATGACGTGGCCGTGGTGGCCGAGAACTCGGCGCTCTCGGCGGGTTTGGCCCTGCCGATGTTCTTCGCGACGAGCAGGCAGCCGCAGGTGACGACCGTGCCGATCGCGATCGCCACCAGGTACAGCAGCGGCTGGCCGATGAGCCCGACCACCCAGATGCCGCCGTGCGGCGCGAGCGACGTGGCACCGAACGCGACCGAAAGGGCACCCGTGGTGGCACTGCCGATCGTCACCGAAGGAATGACTCGGAGCGGGTCGGCTGCCGCGAACGGGATGGCTCCCTCGGTGATGAACGACAGACCGAGCAGCCAGCCTGCCTGCCCCGCCTGCCTCTCCGGCTTGGTGAACAGGTGTTTGCGGACCACCGTCGCCAGCGCCAGTCCGAGCGGCGGCGTCATCCCGGCGGCCATGACCGCGGCCATCACGACCGTGTCACCACTGGCGAGCGCGGCGAGCCCGAAGGTGTAGGCGACCTTGTTCACCGGCCCGCCCATGTCGACCGCCATCATGAACCCGAGCAGTCCGCCGAGTAGCCACGCGGTGCTACCGGAGAGACCCGACAGCCAGCTCGTCATGCCGGACTGCACAGCCGCGATCGGCTCGCCGACCACGACGACCATCAACAAGCCCACCACCACGGTGGCGACCAGCGGGATCACCACCACCGGCATGACTCCCGCGACTCCGCGAGGCACCTTCAGCTTCTTCAAGCCCATGACGACGAACCCGGCAAGCAGACCGGAAACCAGACCACCGAGGAAACCCGCGCCGATCGCCGAGGCCAGCAGACCGCCGACAACGCCGGGGGCGATGCCGGGCCGATCGGCCATGCCGAACGCGATGAACCCGGACAGAATGGGCACCAGCATCTCGAACGCGGTGGCGCCGATCTTGAACAGCACCCCGGCGACACCCGCCTCGGCGAGCAGGTCGGACAGGTCTGCGACACCCGCGTACTCGACGCCCTGGAACTCACCGCCGTTGACGACCACCGCGATCTCGGCCCCGCCGATCATGAACGCGATGGCGATCAGGATTCCACCTGCGGCGACGAACGGAATCATGTAGCTGACGCCGGTCATCAGCCACTGCCGCAGCCGCGTGCCCGGACCGGCGTGGGTCTCGGTCTTGGCCGAGGGTTCGGGTGGGGGCGGTGCCGCCACGTCCCCGCTTCCCTCGGTCTCCGCGGCGCGGACGGTGTCGGCGATCAGGGCGGAGCCGTTGTTGATCGCGGTCTTCACGCCTGTGGTGACCGCCGGCTTACCCGCGAACCGCTCGCGGTCACGAACATCGACGTCGGCGGCGAACACCACGGCGTCCGCGGCGGCGATCTCCTGAGCGGTCAGCGCGGTCGATCCGGCCGCTCCCTGAGTCTCGACCTTGATCTCGTGGCCCGCGGCCTTCGCCGCCTGCTCCAGCGACTCGGCGGCCATATAGGTGTGGGCGATACCCGTGGGGCACGATGTGACGGCTACGAACCTCATTGTCCGAGTACCTCCGCACGAATCAGGTCCACGACGGTGTCCGCGTCGGGCGCGTCGAGCAGCGACTGCCGGAACGACTGGTGCACGAGCCGGCGGGCGAGGGACGCGAGGATGGTCATGTGCTCATCGCCACCACCCTCGGGCGCGGCGATCAGAAAGATCAGCTGCGCCGGCCCGTCATCCGCACCGAAATCGACTCCTGCCGCACTACGGCCGAACCCGAGCGTCGGCTCGATCACGTGTGCCGAACGAGCGTGCGGGATGCCGATGCCGCCTTCGATCCCGGTCGGCATCTGCTCCTCTCGCGCGCGCAGGTCGGCGAGGAAGCCCGCCAGATCGGTCACGCGTCCCGCGTCGGCGAGGCGCCGGGCGAGGGACGCGGTGACCACGCCCCGGTCGGTGCCGCCGAGGTCGAGGTCCACCAGGTCGGCAGTGATCAGTTCGGCCATTTCATCGGCCCTCCTCGAGTACGCGGTCGACATCGACCGCGGGATGGATCGTGACGTCGATTCGGCGGACGTCAGCTGGTGTTGGCATCCGGCTACCGGGCAGGCCGGTGGCCGCGGCGCCCCAGGCGAGGGCCGTGGCAAGGGCTGCCCGGTCACCTCCGTCTGCGGCGAGAAAGCCGGCGAGGAGTGCGTCCCCGGCGCCCACGCTGCTGCGTGCGGCGTCGACGGCGGCCTCACCGTGAATCGCACCGTGCTCGTCGACCAGCACGGCTCCGTCCGGGCCGAGGCTCGCGAGTACGGCACGCGCGCCTCGGGCTCGCAGTTCGCCGGCCGCCCTGATCGCCGCCCCCAGCGTCGACACTGGGAACCCGGCGCACTCCGCGAGTTCCTCCCGGTTGGGTTTGACGAGATCCGGCCGCGCGGCGAGACAGCGCCGCAACGCGGGACCCGAAGAGTCGACCGCGACCCGGACGCCCGCGCGGTGGGCGCGAATGACGAGCCGTGCGTAACTGTCCTCGGCCGCACCGGGTGGCAGGCTGCCGCAGCCGGCGATCCATTCGGTGTCCTCACCGCAGGCGGCGAGGACGGCGTCGAGGAGGGCGGCGCCTTCGGCGTCACCACAGTCCGGCCCCGGCAGGTTGACCTTGGTGACCGTTCCGTCGGGCTCCGCGAGGGTGAGGTTCGTCCTGGTCACCCCTGGCACCGGCACCTCCAGCACGGCGACGCCCTGCTCGTCCAGCAGTTCGGTGAGCCGAGCCCCCTCCGCGCCACCGGCGAACAGCACCGCCGTCGTCTTACGGCCGTGTGTCGCGAGCGCCCGCGATACGTTGACCCCCTTGCCGCCAGGGTCGACGTGCGTCCGGTCGGCTCGCAGGACGTGGCCACGCCGCAGGTACCCGACCTCGACGGTATGGTCGAGGCTGGGATTGGGCGTCATCGTGACGATCACGCGCGCACCACCTTGGGGCCGGCCGAGGCGATCCGATCGGCGAGGTCGGCATCGAGGCCCGAGTCGGTGATCAAACAGTCCACTTCGGACAACTCGCCGAACCTGGCGAGGCAGTCGTTGCCCGCCTTCGTGTGGTCGGCGAGAACGACGACCCGGCGCGCGGCCTGGATCATCGCCCGCTTGACCGCGGCCTCCCCCGTGTCCGGGGTGGTCAGTCCTCGCTCGGCCGAGATGCCGTTGGCGCCGAGGAAGGCGACATCGACGAAGGTGTCGGCCAGCGCGCGCAGCGTCCAGTCCTCCACAGCGGCCATGGTGCGACCGCGAACCTTGCCGCCGAGCAGCAGCACGGTGATCTGCGGCCGGACGGCGAGCGAGGCGACGAGTGGAACCGCGTTGGTGACGACGGTCAACTCCCGGTCGTTCGGCAGTATCTCGGCCAGTCTCGCCGTCGTGGTCCCCGCGTCGAGCAGGATCGCACCCTCACGTGGCACCTCGGCCAGTGCGGCCTTGGCGATTCGCTCCTTCTCCGCGGTCATCACCGCGTCCCGGTCGGCGAGACCGGGCTCGAACCCCAGCCGCTCGACCGGGATCGCCCCGCCGTGTACTCGTCGCAGCAGGCCGTGGCGCTCGAGAACGGTGAGGTCGCGGCGAACGGTCTCCGTGGTGACGTCGAATTCGGCCGCCAGTTCGGCGACGTCGGCACGGCCGTCAACGCGGGCTCGCTCCACGATTCGCTGCTGACGTTCCTGTGCGTACATGTGGCTTCCTTGCCCCGTTCATGTGGCTTTGTTTGGTTATATGTGGGGTACGCGCGGATGTCAACCCTTGGAATGAACGGAATGCACTGGATCAGCAGGGATCGCCGATGGCGCGACCGGCGCGTCCGCACGCCGGTATCGGCGTTCCTGGAGCGCGAACCCGCGAGAACGGCAGGCGTCAGCCGTGTGCGCGCTTGGGGCGATGGCGGGAATAGTCACCGCATCGCGATCGCGTTCCGCGCGCTACCGATCGGCTCATGTGGGTGGCACGCTACGAGACGGAGCGCACCGTGGTACCGCGGGCGGGCAGAAACCCGCGTCGAGGATCGCTCAGACCGGTTGCCGAGCCGATGGGATACCGGAGCCCACGGGCACAGCCTGCGGTGACTCCTGCGGCTCGGATGACAGCATCGCCTCGGCATCGTCGAGCAGTTCTCGGGCAGCACTCAGTTGCCGGATCGACCGATCGCGGACAGCGGCCAGGATCTCCACCTGCTCGCGCGCCTCGCCGACCAGGCGATCCGCTCGCCGCCTCGCCTCGCGTACCAATCGATCGGCCTCGGCCGCCGCGGCGGACTTTCGCTGGTCCACGACTCGCGTCGCCTCGTTCCGCCGTTCGATCATCGCGAGCTCGAAATCCTGTTCGATCTGGCGTCGCCTGTTCGCGGCCTGCTCGTCGAGCTCTCTGCTCCGCTGTTCGGTACGCCGTCGCATCGCCTCGACCTGGGCCTCGGTCCGCCGCAGCAACTCGTGTCGCTCGGCCTCGGCGTGCCGCCGGTAGGAGTCCAGTTCGTCGGTCAGCCGGTCGTACCGCTCGCGCAGCCGGGTCGCGGCCTGCTCGGCACTCACCCAGCTGTCCTCCGCCACGGCCTTGGCACGCCCGATGATCTCGGCGGCCTCCTCCCTGGCGAGTTCGACCATCCGCCGCATGCGGTCCTGCAGTCCGTCCGGTTCGATCGGCGTACGGCAGATCCGGTCGATGCGCTGCTGCAGTTGCTCGTTCTCCGCACGCAGGTCGTCCAGCCGCCGGACAAGCTGTTCGGCTCGCGACACGGCGGCATCCCGATCGGCCGCGACCAGTCGCAGCTCCGCCTCGACACTGTCTACATAGGAATTGACCTGGGCGCGGCTGAAGCCACGCCATTCCCGGTCGAAGTCCGCAGGCAGTGGCACCACGTCTCCGCGGCTGTCGATGGCCGTCATCTGGCACCTTCCTCGAGACGTCGGGCTGGTCGGTCGTCGACGTGGGCTGCGACCTGAGCCGAAGCCGCTATACAGCCGGAGAGAATCACCTGGCGGTCAAAATCCAGTGTAGCCAACGAATTCCGGTCCACGTCCAGCCGATCGGCTCTCATCTTCACAACTAACCGGGTAGCCCAGCCCGCGATGTCGCCACCGGCCATCGGCACCAGAGCGACGCACATCGCCGACGAGACCCAGAATCGCTCGAATCGGACTGTCAGCTCGTTGTGGTCGCCTGCCGTACGCAGGAAGGTGGAGCCGGTGTCGATCGGCGCGGTCAATATCGCGGTCAACGTCTGTCCCCAGCCTTCTCTACGACACACCGATATGGTGTGCCGCGCGTCAGGCCTCGATCCCCCTGCGCTCCGGCTGTGTTCGTGCGATCTCGATCTTGCGAGGGTGCGACACCGGGTAGATCAAGGCGAACCACGAACTGGTCGCCGTCGCGATAGGCGTCGATCGAATACTGGCCGGCCTGGACCAGGTTCCGGGCGAGCGCGCGGTGGCGTCGTGGGCCCGGAAGAACTCCGGCCACCCTGCGTCAGCTCGCCGGGCAGGTCAGTGCACTCGATGGCCTTGACCGTGCCGGCCGGGAGAATGCCGACCGTCTGCAGGAGGCGCTGGGCGAGGACGATCCGGCATCGCTGCTGTCGCCGCTGGCCGAAGCCGAGGGCACCTGTCCGAGCAACATCCAGCCCTGGCCGCGAAACTCAGCGTCGTCACCGAGCAGACCGACCAACTTCGCCGGGACGCGATCACCGGCAGGCAGGATCGTCATCGGTCGTGATCGGTTTTGGGCATGAAAATGCCCGGAGCCCCGGGAGAAGTGTGTGCTTCTCGACCGGGGCTCCGGGTAACGGGTGTTCGGCGACGTCCTACTCTCCCACAGCCCTTCGGCTGCAGTACCATCGGCGCTGCCAGGCTTAGCTTCCGGGTTC
The DNA here is from genome assembly GCF_003385185.1 of Amycolatopsis palatopharyngis. GTDB lineage: Bacteria > Actinomycetota > Actinomycetes > Mycobacteriales > Pseudonocardiaceae > Amycolatopsis > Amycolatopsis palatopharyngis. Next base: position 277,835 of record NZ_PQHZ01000001.1, read on the forward strand.
GGAATGGGACCGGGCGTTTCCCTGGCGCTATGATCACCGTAACTCTG
>NZ_PQHZ01000010.1 GCF_003385185.1 Amycolatopsis palatopharyngis
TTAGTGGGGTGGGTGGGCCTGTAGGGCTGTCAGGAGTGACGGCGTACGCCCCGAGATAGAGCAGCAGGGCGGGTAGGGCCAGAGTGCTATGGCCGGCGGCCGCGAGCGCCATGAGCAGGTAGCCGACCTGGCTGATCGTCGAGTACGCGAGCAGACGACGCACGTTGTTCTGGAAGAACGCGGCTAGATTGCCCAGGGTCATCATGACCGCCGCGATCAGCGCCAGCAACAGGCCCCAGTCCAGGTCTGCCGGCTGCAGAGCCCCCTGCACGAGCCGGTGGATCGCGATGACCGCGCCGATCTTCGGCACCGTGGTGACGAGCGCTCCGACACCCGGGCGTGCGCCCTCGGTGACGTCCGGTACCCAGAAGTGGGCTGGGACGGCCCCGGCCTTGAACAGCAGGCCCGCCAGCACGAGGATGCCGCCGACGACTACCAGCGCGATCGGCGCGGCGGGCAACCGGTCGGACAACTCCGCGTACCGGGTGGCCTCGCCCGCGCCAAACAGGAGCATGACTCCGAACAGCAGGAAAACCCCGAGCAGGGCGCCGAGCAGGTAGTACTTCAACGACGCCTCGGTGCCGGTGGCGTCCTTGGCGGACCCGGTCAGCGCATAGAGCGGGACACTGGCCAACAGGTAGGCCGCCATCGGCAGCAGCAGATCACCGGCACCGGCAAGCAGTACGGCACCGAGTGCCGCCAGCAGCACCAGGACGACAAACTCACTCTCCCGCCGGTCACCCCGCAAGCGGTCGACGGCCTCCTCCAGCCGGGTGAGCGCATCAAGGGCGGTGGGAATGTCTGCCCGTGCCCTCGGTGCGGGAATGGACCGCCACACCCGGTCCAGATACGGCTCGAGGGCGTGTGCGGCAGGCCCGGCGACAACCAGCAGGTTCGCCTCCGCCGGGCTCGCCGCGAACCGCCACCCTCGCTCCCGCACTTGACGTTCGACAGCCAGCCGCGCTTCGGTTCCGCCCGGCGTGTTCACCAGCAGAGGGCGTGGGGGCGTCTGCCGGAGCAACCAGGCTCTCAGTGTTCGTCTGTGAACTCGGGTCCGCGATCGAGTCGCCAGGGCGCTGACTCCCAGGGGGCCTTGTGTTCTGCTGCTCGGCGCCCTGCCGCCTCGATAGCGGGACTTCGTCGGCCGAGGTCCCTCCGTCACCATGACCTCGTAATCCGCGGTTCCAGACGCCATCTCAGGTCCACCGCAGTGCCCCCTCTCGCCAGGCGTAGACGACACCGGCCAGGAGAATCGCCAGGAAGACGAACATCTCCACCACGGCGGAGATACCGGTCTTCGCCACGACGAGCGCCCATGGGTACATGAAGACCATCTCCATGTCGAAGGCGAGGAAGACCATCGTGACCGCGTACCAGTGCGCGTGATAGCGAGAGAGAGCATGTTCGGCCGGTGGATGTCCGGAGAGGAAGGGACGGACGTCGGCGATCGTCCTACCCAGACGGACGAGGAACGCGATCCCGTACAGACCTGCGATGACCAGAAATGTCAGCGCGAGCAGGAGAAGCGTTCCCTCGACGTTCACCCGGTCCTGCGCCTCCCGTTCGGCTCGTGCCGGAACTCCTGACCGTATTCCTCTCTGCCCACACCCGCGACCTGATGCCGGTGTCGTCGCCTGGCCCCTGGCTACGGCGGAGGAGACACCGCAGCCAGGGGTTGCTCGGTTGCGCCGGTCCCAAACGTCACTCCTCGGGGCCCGGCTCGATACCAGCGACGAGGTTGAACGAGCCGGTCAGCTGGTTTAGCGCGACCAGGCCGACGACGTCGGCGATGATCCGGTCACTCCAGCCGTGGACTCGCAGGCCGGCTACATCGTCATTCGCGATCGACCCTGGCTCGGCGAGTACGCGCAGGCCGAACGACACCAGAGCCGCCTCGCGGTGGTCGGTTGCCGTTGCCTGCCTCGCGAGCACGATGTCGGTCTCGCTCAGGCCCGCTGCCCGTCCAGCCTCGGCATGTGCCCGCAGGCAGAGTGCGCAACCGATCCATTCCTGTACCGCGAGGGAGATCTTCTCGCTCAACGGGCGAGCCAATCTGCTCCGCTTCATGGCGCGGGAGAGGTCGAGGTAGCCGTGGAGCACGGCAGGCGAGTGGGCCATCGTGCGGATCATGTCGCCCGCCGAACCGCGGCGCTCGATGATCCCGGTCAGCAGCTCACTCGACTTCTGCGGTGCTTCGGCGGTCTCAGGGGGGATGAGGTTGCGCATGAGGTGCTCCTAGCCTGTATCGGATTCAGCCGGTGACGCCGGACCGGGCCGCTGTGTCGTTCCGTTCGCCCGGCGTTGTGTGCCGTGACCGGCTCCGGTTCAGCGTCAGCGCGGCGATCAGCGCACCTGCGACGGCGATGGCGCCCGCGCCGAGGAATGCCGCCGACAGACCGCCGGTGAGCGCGACCACGTCGTCGGAGTTGCCCGCGCCCAGTGACGCGGCCAGCGCGGTCATCGCCGCGAGGCCGAGTGCCGAGCCGATCTGGTAGCTGGTGTTGACGATGCCGGAGGCAAGGCCACCTTCCTCCGGGCGTGCGCTGGCGATGGCGGTGCCCAGTGACGGGATGAACGCCAGCGCCATGCCGGTCGCCGCGACGACGGAGGCGGGCAGTACGTCGACCCAGAAGCCGCCGTCGGGCCGCAGCAGGGACAGCCACCCCAGTCCGAGGGCCAGGACGGTCAGCCCGGCCACCACCATCGGCTTCGCGCCGAACCGATTCATCAGTCGCGGTGCGAGCGCGATCATGATCACCATGATGATCGTGGTCATCGGCAGTAACGCCGAGCCGCTGGCGAAGGCGTCGAGACCGAGAACCTGCTGCAGGTAAAGGTTCAGGAAGAACCACATCGGAATCCACGCGGCACCGAGGAGTAGCTGTGCGACGTTGGCCGCGCCGAGGTTGGGGGTACGGAAGATGCCCAGCCGGACCAGCGGAGCACGGCGCTTGGCCTGAATGCCGAGGAACGTGCCGAGAAGTGCGACGGCGACCAGCAACCCGACGAGTGTCTGCGCCGAATTCCAGCCGGCCTCCGACGCCCGGACGATCGAGTACACGGCGACGGCCAGGCCCGCGGTGACGGTGATCGCCCCGAGGAAGTCCGTTGAGCCGCGCCTCGTCTGCCCCTGCGGCATCAGTGCGGGAATGGCTGCCAGTGCGATCAGCGCGATCGGGATGTTGATGTAGAACACCCACGGCCAGCTGATGTACTCGGTGATTACTCCGCCGAGGAAGACTCCCGCGGTGCCACCTGCCGGAGCGGCCGCTCCATAGAGTGCGAGTGCCTTGGTCATGTCCTTCGGCTCACTGCCGAAGAGCACCATCAGCAGGGTGAGCGCCGAGGGTGCGATCAACGCGGCTCCGATGCCCTGGGTGGCACGTCCCGCGAGCTCGACCCACACCTCGCCCGCCGCTCCCGCGATCGCGGAGCCGGCGAGTAGCACCACCCAGCCCGCGGTGAACACCCGGCGGGCGCCCAGCAGGTCGGACAGCCGTCCGCCGAGCAGCAGCAGGCCGCCGAAGGCGACCACGTAGGCGTTGAAGACCCAGGACAGGTTCTCCGGGGAGAAGCCGAGGTCCTGCTGTATCCGGGGGAGTGCCACCCCGATGATCGAGGTGTCCATGATCACCATGAACTGTGCCGCGGCTATGAGAGCGAGCGCCCACCAGCGGCGGCTCGTCCCGTGTGTGGTCGTGGACATTGGATAACTCCTTACGGGTGGGGGGTATGCGGTGAAGCTAGCAGCAGTCAACCAGATACACCAGCGGGTATTCCTTCCCCTGGCGAATTCGCGTCGGATGTGGCCAATCGGCGTCCGCGTGGCCCAGGCGGAAGCGTCGTTGCCGGCAAAGGGAAAAGTCGAAGCCGAAGTCGGGCCGGGATGGTCGGCCGGTCACAAGTGGACATCGGCCGGCCACGGCGGGGACATCCCGTGGCGGACTTGACTGGGATACCCCCTGTGGGTATAAATGTCGTGTCGGCGGCAACCCCGAGCATTGCCTGAGGGATTAGGGGTAAGGGGTATCGTTAGGTAGAGCCGTCGGCTGATGTGAAGGAGAGGGTCATGCGGGGATACACCGGGGACAAGGACGCTTACCTGAAGCGGTTGCGCCGGATCGAGGGGCAGATTCGCGGGCTGCAGCGAATGGTGGAGAACGACGAGTACTGCATCGACGTGCTGACGCAGATCTCGGCGGCCACCAAGGCACTGCAGTCGGTGTCACTCGGCCTGATGGACGAGCACCTGCGGCACTGTGTGGCCGAGGCGGTCGCCCAGGGTGGCGAAACCGCTGACGAGAAGGTCCGCGAGGCCAGTGAGGCCATCGCTCGCCTGGTCCGCTCCTGAGGTCGTTCCAACTCCGCATACACCGTTCACCACGAGTAAGGAGACTTTCCATGGCTGAGACCACCTACACCGTCAAGGGCATGACCTGCGGCCACTGCGTCCGTTCCGTGACCGAGGAGGTCAGTGAGATCGAGGGCGTGACCAACGTGGCTGTCGACCTGCCCACCGGCGCGGTCACCGTCACCAGCGCGAAGGAACTCGGTGCCGACGAGGTGCGCGCTGCCGTCGAGGAAGCCGGATACGAGCTGAGCGCCTGACGGCGACAGCTCCTCAAGCCGCAGGTCGATGACCTGCTGTGAGGAAGAGGCATGAACACTGCAGTCAAGCTCTCCGCCTACGGTGTAGCGCTCGCCCTGGTCGCCGCGGGCGCCACGGCGATCGGCTCCGCTGTCGGTCCCTTCACCGGCTCGGCCGGTGCGCTCGGTAGTGAGGACGCCGAGCACGGGGACGACCACAGCGGCACCGTCGCGGGGGCCGAGCAGGACCAGCCCGGTGGGCTGGCGTCGTCCAGGGGCGGTTACACCCTCACGCCCACCCGTACGACGCTCGAGCCGGGTACGAATCAGCCGTTCACCTTCCGCGTTCTCGGCCCGGACGGTGCGACCCTCACCGGGTTCGATGTCGAGCACGAGAAGCGGATGCATCTGATCGTCGTGCGACGGGACACCACGGAGTTCCAGCACGTTCACCCGAGGATGAAGGGCGACGGCACCTGGTCGGTGCCGCTGGACGTCCCCGCGGCGGGCAGTTACCGGGCCTTCGCCGATTTCGTGCCGGCCGGTGGGCAGCCGATGACCCTCGGTGTCGACCTCGCCGTACCCGGCGATTTCCGGCCCTCCGTGCACGAATCCTCCTCGGTGGCGAACGTGGACGGTTACCAGGTACGCCTCTCCGGTGACCTGGTGCCGGGGCGGTCTTCAGCGGTCACCGTTGCGGTGACCAGGAACGGTCGCGGAGTGACCGATCTGGAGCCCTACCTGGACGCCTACGGGCACCTGGTCGCATTGCGTGACGGGGATCTCGCCTATCTCCACGTGCATCCGGATGGGACTCCCGGTGACGGGAGGACGGCGGCTGGGCCCGGGGTGACCTTCCACGCAGAGGTTCCCTCTGCCGGCACCTACCGGCTCTTCCTGGACTTCCGGCACGAGGGCGAAGTGCGTACCGCGGAGTTCACCGTCACCACCGCGGGTGCCGTCCCGGAAGCCGCCGGCGCCCCGGCGCCGCCGGTCACCTCCCAAGGTGCCCATGAGGAAGACGGTGGCGAACATGGCCACCGCTGACGCGCGAGACGCGGGAAGGAGCGCCATGACGAGCGCCGACGTGCACGACTCCCAGCAGGTCGCGGGGCAGGATTACGAACTCTCGATCAGTGGGATGACCTGCGCTTCCTGCGCGATGCGGATCGAGCGGAAGCTGAACAAACTCGAGGGCGTCAGCGCCACGGTCAACTACGCCACCGAGAAGGCCAAGGTCACCGGTCCAGCGGAGATCGACCCCAGCGTCTTGATCAAGACGGTCGAGGCCGCGGGTTACGCCGCGGCCCTGCCCGCGCCGCGGCGCTCGGAGCCGTCCGACGAGCCCGGTACCGAGGCCGAAGACCCGACGCGGTCGCTGCGGCAGCGGTTGATCGCCGCCGTCGTGCTGTCGGTTCCGGTGATCGCGATGGCCATGGTGCCCGCACTGCAGTTCACCTACTGGCAGTGGATCTCACTCACCCTCGCCGCACCAGTGATCGTGTGGGCGGCGTGGCCGTTCCACAAGGCCGCGCTGGCGAACCTGCGCCACGGTGCGGCCACAATGGACACATTGGTGTCGTTGGGGACGACCGCGGCGTTCCTGTGGTCGCTGTACGCGTTGCTCTTCGGTAGCGCGGGAGTGCCGGGAATGACGCACCCGTTCGAATTCACCATCGAGCGCATGAGTGGTGACGCGAACATCTACCTCGAGGTGGCGGCCGGTGTCACCACCTTCATCCTCGCGGGCCGGTACTTCGAGGCGAGGTCCAAGCGCAGGGCCGGAGCGGCCCTGCGGGCGCTGCTCGAACTCGGCGCCAAGGACGTCGCCGTGCTCCGTGACGGTCACGAGGAACGCATCCCCACCGATGCGCTGGTGGTCGGCGACCGGTTCATCGTCCGGCCAGGGGAGAAGATCGCGACCGACGGGGTCATCGAGGAGGGCAACTCGGCCGTAGACGCCAGCATGCTCACGGGCGAGTCGGTGCCCGTCGAGGTGTCCCCCGGCGACGATGTCGTCGGCGCCACGGTCAACGCGGGTGGACGGCTGGTCGTGCGGGCGACCAGGATCGGATCGGACACCCAGCTCGCACAGATGGCCACCCTCGTCGAGGAGGCGCAGACGGGCAAGGCCGCCGTGCAACGACTGGCGGACAGGGTGTCCGCGGTGTTCGTACCCATCGTGATCGCGTTGGCCGTCGGGACGCTGGCCTTCTGGCTCGGTGCGGGCGGCTCGGTCGCGGCGGCGTTCACCGCGGCTGTCGCGGTGCTGATCATCGCCTGCCCGTGCGCACTGGGCCTGGCCACGCCGACCGCGCTGCTCGTCGGCACGGGGCGGGGCGCCCAGCTCGGGATCCTGATCAAGGGCCCGGAGGTCCTCGAGTCCACTCGCCGGGTGGACACCATCGTGCTCGACAAGACCGGCACGGTCACCACCGGGCAGATGGCCCTCGTGGACGTTCTGACCGCGCCCGGCGTCGAGGCCGACGAGGTGCTGCACCTTGCCGGGGCACTGGAGAACGCCTCGGAACACCCCATCGCCCGCGCGATCGCGAAGGGTGCGCGGGACAAGGTCGGCGAACTGGGTGACGTCGAGGACTTCACCAGCACCGAGGGCCTTGGTGTACAGGGTGTGGTCGACGGCCACGCCGTGGTCGCGGGCAGGACCGCGCTGCTGGATCAGTGGGGCCTGCGGCTGCCGGCCGAACTTGCGGAGGCGAAGGCCGTGGCTGAGCGGCAGGGCCGCACGGCGATCGCCGTCGGCTGGGACGGGCAGGCGAAGGCGGTACTCGTGATCGCCGACACCGTCAAGGCGAGTTCGGCCGAGGCGATCGCTCAGTTGCGTGGTCTCGGGCTGACCCCGGTGCTGCTCACCGGGGACAACGAGGCCGTCGCCAGGTCGGTCGCCGCTGAGGTGGGGATCGATGGGGATGACGCCGTGATCTCCGAGGTGCTGCCGAAGGACAAGGTGGACGTCGTCGCCAGGTTGCAGGCCGAAGGTCATGTGGTGGCGATGGTCGGTGACGGGGTGAACGACGCGGCGGCGCTCGCGCAGGCCGACCTCGGGCTCGCGATGGGAACCGGTACCGATGTGGCGATCGAGGCCGGCGACCTCACTCTGGTGCGGGGTGACCTGCGGGCCGCGGTCGACGCCATCCGGTTGTCGCGCAGGACCCTGCGCACGATCAAGGGAAACCTGTTCTGGGCGTTCGCCTACAACGTGGCGGCCCTGCCACTGGCGGCGGCCGGACTGCTCAACCCGATGCTCGCGGGAGCCGCGATGGCCTTCAGCTCGGTGTTCGTGGTCAGCAACAGCCTGCGACTGCGGGGTTTCCGCAGCACCGCCTCGGCGGAGGCGGGCGCCGAGGGCAGGACGCGAGAGCCCGTCGCGGTCGCCTGATCCGCGGCAGGCGGACCGCGCGAACGAGGCGGTGGGCCGGATTTCCGGCTCACCGCCTCCGCGCTGAGTGGCCCAGCGCTCAACGTTTCAGCGCGTCGGTTCGTCCTGTCCGGTGGACAGCTCAGCCATAGCTCCCCGCCGGGCCGCCCAGCGCTCGAACCACACGGAGCCGAACGGCGGGATACTGGCGAGGAGTCCGATCACCATGGTGCGCCCGCTCCAGCCCAGTGGTTTTCTCACCCAGAGTGCGATCGCGACGTAGGCGATGAACACCGCACCGTGGATGGGTCCGAAGATCTGCACGCCGATCTCGTTGTGCACCACGACGTACTTGAAGAACATCCCGGTCAGCAGGCCCGCCCAGGAGATCGCCTCAGCGACGGCGACGAGGCGGAATCGGGTGGCGGGGGTACTCACATCCAGCAAAGTGGTCACCGCGTCATTGTGGCCCACCGCTCCCGCGTCGCCTGAGTCTCCCCATCGCCGCCCGCACATCAGCGCGGAAAGACCGCCCCGAACAGCGCCGGGTCGAGATTCGATCCGGTGAGGACGGTCGCGACCAGGTCTCCCGGCAGGTCGTGCACGGCTATAGCCGCGAGCCCCGCGGCGCCCGAGGGTTCCAGTACCAGTCCCAGGGTGGTCGCGGCGGTGTGGATCGCGGCCAGCATGTCCGAATCCTCGACCAGCACGATGTCGTCGACCAGCGCGCGCATCCGGGACAGTGACGACGGCACGGGCCGGTCGATCCGGATCCCCTCGGCGATCGTGTCCGCTCGGCTGGATATCACCCGGCCGGTACGCCAGCTCTCCGCCACGCTCGTGGCCCCAGCCGCGCAGACCCCGATGATCCGGGTAGCCGGCGAGCGATCCTTGATCCAGCGGGCGACGCCGGTGATCAGCGAGCCGTCCCCGATGGGGAGGACCACGGTGTCGATGGGCCCTGCCGCGAGCAGTTCGACACCGATCGTTCCCGCCCCCTCGGCGATCGCCGGATCGTCACCGTCCTCCACGAAGACCCGGTCGTCGCGTTCGCCCGCGTAGGCCACGGCGGCGGCACGCGCGTCCCCTGCCACCTCGTGGACGGTCACGCCGAAGGACCGCATCCGGCCGATCTTGGCCGGATTTCCCCCTTCCGCCATGAAGACGTCGGCGTTCAGCCCCCTGCCGCGAGCCGCGTAGCCCAGCGCCTGACCGAAATTGCCGGTGGACTCACCGACCAATGTGGTGCCTGGCGCGAAACGCTGGACCAGGATCTGCGCCCCGCGCCCTTTGAAGCTGCGCAACGGGTTGAGGGTCTCGACCTTCACCAGGACGCGCCTGCCCAACGCGGCGCAGAGCTGTTCGTCCACGAACTGCGGGGTGTTCCGCAACTCCGGATCGATCACCGCGGACGCTTCGGCGATGCGGGTGAGGGACAGTTCGGTCACGGACTCGTCATCGAGCCGGGGCGGGCTGGCGCGCACGGGAACTCCTTTTCGGGTGGTACCTGACGAACCTCAACGCTAGAGCGGGTGCCGGTGGCGCCGATTGAAAAATTTACCGCTGAAGCGCAAGATTATTGCGTGCGACAACCACTGGTGCTCGACCCGATCGACCGGCATCTCCTGGAACTGATTCAGGAGGATGCCGGTCGCCCGCTGCACGACCTCGGCACGGCGGTGGGTCTTTCGCCGAGTGCCGTACAGCGGAGGCTCACGCGCTATCGCGCCGCGGGCGTGGTGACCGGACAGGTGGCGGTGGTGGACCCCGCGCGCGTCGGGAGTACCGCGCTCGCGGCCGTGCTGGTGACGCTGGAGCGGGAGTCCGCGGAACATCACGCGGTCTTTCGGCAGCGGATGCTCGCCGAACCCAGAGTGCAGCAGTGCTACGACCTCGCGGGGGAGTGGGACTACCTGGTCGTGCTGATAACCCGCGACCTACGCGAGTGCAGGGAGTTGTCGGACCGGCTCTTCATGCGCGACGAGAACGTGCGCAGGTTCGACACCCTGCCGGTACTCGACGCGATCAAGACGGGACGGTCGGTACCGCTGCCGGGATGAGGGAGTGTCGCTCACTCACCCCGGCCGGTCCGTTCCTGCAGCTTGTCGATCCACTGTGACGCGTCGACCTTGCTCAGCCCGTCCGGTACCTCGACACCGGCCTCCTGGGCGAGGGTGTGCAGATAGGACCGCTGCAGGCCGGTCATCGGCTCGTCCCCGGTGACCCACTCGCCCGGATCCTTCTCCGGGGTCGGCGACACCTGGTCCTCGTCTCGGCTGCGCTGCTCGCTCATCCGGTCCTCCTTCGTTTCGTGGACCTCTGGGCCTTACCCCTGATCGGCGGGCTCGACACCCCGCACAGGACCTCGGCGTAACTCCCACCCTCGACGCGTCCGTGTGGCCCACGACGGACGTACAGGTTCCCGGCCGCGGTAACCTCGCAGCGGATCCCGGTGTGGCGGTTTCGCGCGGGAAGGGTGGGCCCAGACGTCCACCGGATGTCAGGGCCCACCTCTACCTCGGTAGCCGGTTCAGCTGTCGAGCTGCCACTTGTAGGTCGCACTCTTCACCGGAGCGTTGAACTTGCGCGACCACTCGGTGCGATTGTTACAGGGGGCCACGATGCGTGTTTTCTTCGCCGTGAAAGAACGGCTTTCCTTGTACTGCTGCAGGCGTTTGGTCTGCCCGGCGGAGACATGTGCCGCATAGGACCAGGAGTCCGATTTGGCGTAGCTTCCGCCGACCGTGACACTCAGGGACACGCTCGCCTTGGCGAACACGACGCCCGCTTCCGCGCTGGTCGTGCCCGAGACCGACGCGTTCACCGACGACGTCGTCGTCTTGTTGTACGTGATGGTCCCGGGGCCTCTGAGATAGTCACTGCGCAGATTGGTCTTCAACCAGCTCTTGGCCCCGTTGGAGATGGAGTAGTACACATTGCCCACCTCGGGGCACGCAGCGAACGCCTGCGCGCCACCCCCCAGTACGGCTGGTGTGACGGTGACCGATACGGCCATCAGGACCGCAGCCGCGGCACGACGAGTTCTCATGGATCAATCCGCTCTTCAGTTCGATATGACCACCGAACAATAGCGCGCTCTGTCCATTCTGTACCCAAATCAGAAACACACTTTCCCCGCCGAAAGTAGGTAGCGCGTCGTCCGTCCGCGCCGCTATGGCAAGGCTAGAAGAGCAGGTGTGTGACGACCGCGAGGATCGGGATGCTGATCAGCGTCCGCAGGACGAACAACACCAGGCAGTGCCACAGCCGTACCGGCAGTTCGAGGGAAAGCAGCAACGGAATGGTGGCACTGAAGAAGAAGATCTGGGTCAGCGACATCGCGGCCACGAAGAACTTCGCCTGCAGCGAGACGTCGACGGCCAGCAACGCGGGCAGGAACATCTCGCTGATCCCGATGACGGTGGACTGTGCGACCACCTCGCTGTCCGGAATCCCCACCAGCGAGATGAGCGGTTCCACCGGCGCGCTGAGCCATTCGAACAGCGGGGTGTGGTTCGCGACGAGGACGGCCAGCACGCCGACGGTGAGGATGGCGGGAACAACGGTCATGGCCAGGCGTACGCCGTCGATCAGGCCCCGCTTCGTCTCGAACAGCACGGAGCCCGATTCCGCCGCGCGATGCCTGCCCGCCTTGACGGCCGCGGGCCACAGCCTGCCGGGCACCTCGGGTTCCCGGACGGGCTCGCCGACATACCTGTCACGTATGCGGGACAGGGGCGGCACGCGGCACAGGATCGCCGCGAGCACGAGCGTGAGCAAGGAGACGACGAGGACCAGGAGGCCGAAGTACGGCAGCAGGTCGAGGGTGGAGGCCACGACGGCGAAGAAGCCGAGGCTGACCGTCGAGAAGCAGGTCGCGATGACGACGGCCTCCCTGGCGGAGTAGCGCGACTCCAGATACATCTTGTTGGTGACGTAGAGCCCGACGGAGTAGCTGCCGACGTAGGAGGCGATGCCATCGAGTGCCGCCCTGCCCGGCACCCGGAACAGCGGCCGCATCACCGGCCGGGCGAGAGTGCCGACGAGTTCCAGACCACCGAAGGCGACGAACAGCGTCACGAACAGCGCGCCGATCGGCACGATCACCGCGACCGCGGCCACCAGTTTGCCGTACATCAGCCCGCCGACCCCTGGGGCGAGCACGGCGTCAGGGCCGGTTCGGGTCACGATCATCAGCGCCAGCACGGCGCCTGCGACCCGCAGCAGGATCATCAGCCACGGTGCGCGGAAACCCCGCACGAACGACCACCGCTCGCCGGCAGGACCGTAGGCCGCCACCGTCAGGGCCAGCGCGCCGAGGATGAGGGCGAGGCTGTAGTACTCGACCAACCAGCTGAGTTCACCCGTGATCGTGCTGACCGCGACGTCGAACGGAACCGTCCAGCTGCCGTCCCAGCGCACCGGGAGCAGGAAGAAGAGGGCGCCGGCAACTGTGGCGAGCACGAGCCTGCGGGTGACGGCCGGGCTCGTGGGGTCTGTCGTCGTCATCGCGTGGCCACCTCCGACTACGGCGTTGTGGTGCCGGGTTACGCGCCCGGCCACCGAGTTGGCCCATTGCACCCCGCGACCCCAAGCGGTTCCAGAGTGGACATGGAGATTACGTCTGGTATCCAAGACGCGACCGCGGCCACCCGAATCAGCGAAAACGGGTACACCTCCGAGTGATGATGTGGTGATCGGCCATTCGCCGGGGTATGTCGGCGGTTTGCCCCGGAGACCGGCTCAGGGGCTGCTCGACGTTGGGAGCTCTGCCGTGATGTCGAAGAGGATGCGAGTGTGGGCAATCGCGGCGACCGTCGGTGTCGCGATGTCGTCGTCGCCGCTGGCCGCTGCCCAGCCCGCGCCACAGGAGCGGGGATACGGCGTACCCCTCCAGGTTCAGGAGGCCGACCCGGTGACCGAGGACGATGACGGACTGTGGGGCCTGCTCGGACTGGCAGGTCTGCTGGGGTTGCTCGGCCTGCTCCGGCGGTCGCCACGCCGCGATCACAAGAACGCGCTGGCGGGCTACCCGGCCGCGAGTCAGCCGGCCATGCCCGACGCCAACGGGGCATTCACGCCGCCCGGCGGGCAACCGATCCCGCCCCAGGCAGCGGGCCCTCCGCCGGCCACAGCGGTGCCCGCGCCGAGTTCCGGTGAAGTCGCCTCGGAGAAGCCGCTGCGGCGCTGGCCCTGAACCGGCCGCGGGTGGTCACGAGAACAACCAGTCAGCCGATTCGTGCGGCCTGTGGGCCGGTTACCGGCTACGTTCTGTTCCATGGCCAAGGACTCTGCGGTCGAACTCGAGGTCGGGACCAGGACGGTGCGCATCTCCAACCCGGACCGGGTGTACTTCCCGGCTCGGGGTGAGACCAAGCTTGACCTCGCCCGGTACTACCTGTCCGTCGGCGAGGGCATCGTGCGGGCATTGCGAGAGCGGCCCTGCATGATGCACCGCTACCCGTCCGGCGTCTCGGGTGAGAAGGTGCACCAGAAGCGGATCCCGCAGGGTGCGCCTGAGTGGGTCGAGACCGTGCGGGTGGACTTCCCCCGCTACAAGCGCCATGCGGACGAGTTGTGCGTGACCGAACTGGCCAGTGTGGTGTGGTCGGTGCAGATGTCCACGGTGGAATTTCACCCGTGGAACTCGCGCAGGGCCGACACCGAGCGGCCGGACGAATGGCGCATCGATCTCGACCCGATGCCGGACTGTGCCTTCGGCACCGTGCGCAAGGTCGCCCACGTCGCCCACGAGGTGCTGGACGAGCTCGGGATGGTCGGCTGGCCCAAGACCTCGGGGGGCGACGGCCTGCACATCTATGTCCGTATCGAGCCGCGCTGGGGATTCTCGGAGGTCCGGCGGGCGGCGCTCGCCTTCGCGAAGGCGGTGGAGCGCCGTGCGCCGAACGAGGTGACGACGGCGTGGTGGCGCAAGGAACGCGACCCCAGCAGGGTGTTCGTCGACTACAATCAGAACGCCAGGGACCACACGATCGCCAGTGCCTACTCCGTGCGTGGTGTCCCCGAGGCGACGGTCTCCACCCCCATCACCTGGCAGGAGGTGGACGACGTCGAGCCCGGTGACTGCACGATCGCCACCGTGCCGGGGAGGTTCGCCGAGTTCGGCGACCTGCACGACGGTATCGACGACACCGCGTACACACTTGACACCCTGCTCGAATGGGCGGACCGCGATGGGCTCGACAGCTGAGCGTGGTGCGGCCGCGCCGGGGTGTGAGGTGACAGCACTGGTGATCGCGCACGAGATTCTCGGTCTCAACGCGCACATCGAACGGATGCGGGACCGATTCGCTCGCTACTCCTGCGATGTCCACACACCAGCGTTGTTCGAGGATCCAACCCGGCGTTTTCGTCACGACGAGCAACGGGCCGCCGTCGGGTACCTGCGGCGCACGGGTGGTGTCGACGCCATGGCCGGCAGGCTGATCGGCGTCGCCGAATCACTGCGACCGCGGTATCGGCGGGTCCTCGCGCTCGGATTCAGCGCCGGCGCCACGGCCAGCTGGATCGCCGCGAACAGCGGCGTCTTCGACGCCGTGGTCTGCCTCTATGGTTCACGCATCCGCGACCATCTCGATCTGCGACCGGCCTGCCCGTGCCTGTCGCTTTTCGCCGCGGTGGAACCGGGTTTCTCCCCTCGACGCGTGGCCGCAGGGCTCGCCGGCACGAGGAATGTCACCGCGGAGGTCTACGACTGTGGGCACGGATTCTGCGATAAGGACAACGCGAATCACGATGGTGACGCAGCCGAGCACGCGCTGACGAGAGCGGCCGCGTTCCTGGGCCTGGCGCCGGTCGGTTCGTGTCCTGCCTGAGCGTGTACCACTGAACTGTGCGTCGCTGAGCGTTGTCGCGAACGATTTTGTCACGTCGATCAGAGGCTGTGCGGGAATTGTTTCGCGCGGCGTCGAATACCTTGTTGTCATCGCGGTGCTGCAGTAGCTTTCCACGCGGTAGCAACAGGATGAACGTCGCAAGGGGCGCCCTTTTCCCTTTTCGGAAGTATTCTCCGGGTGCCAAGAATTCAGTGGGGTCATCCGGCCCGACGGAAGAGGAATGACCGGCGTGTTGACGAGATCACGTAAATTCGGTGCCGGACTGGCCGCGACGGCCACCTGCGTCGCGGCAGCCGGGCTGATGCTGGGGGCCGGGACGAGTGCCGCGGAGCCGGTGACCTTGGAACTCGGGTACAAGTGCCCGTTTCCGTTGATCGGCGTGCAACCGATCAAGGTGGTGATCTCGGCCGATCTGCCGGCAACGGCGGAGGTAGGAGTCCCGACGCCCGCGTTCGACATCACGGCGGTATCGACCGTGCCGGAAACCGCGACGCAAGGTCTGACGCTGGTCGGTGCGAAGACGGTGGAAGGTACGGCGCTGGCGGATTCGACCGTCGACGCACCGCAGGGTTCATTGGACGTCAAGGTTCCGACGACGGTGGCCAAGACGCAGGTTCCAGCTTCCGGTCCGTTCGAGGTGGTGGCGACGGGAGCCGCACCTTCATTGACGTTCAGCGAGCCGGGGAAGGCGACGATCACGGTGGGCAACCTGCTGTTGACGTTGACTCCGCGAACAGCGGACGGTGCCGAGACCGGACTCGGGACCTTCGATTCGGCATGCACGCAGGACCCCGGGCAGAATTCCGTGCTGGCCACGATCGAGATCACCGGCGAGGGCGGTGGCACGACGCCGACCCAGCCGACCGAGCCGACGACTCCCACAGAGCCCACGGAGCCCACAGAGCCCACAGAGCCCACGACTCCGACGGAGCCCACGGAGCCCACGACTCCCACGGAGCCGACCGAGCCGACCGAGCCCACGGAACCAGCGGAGCCCACAGAATCGACCACGCCGACAGCGCCGAGCGAGCCCGACACCACGGTTCCGCCGCCCGGCGGGCCACAACAGCCCGGAGGCTACGACGGTTCGTACATCCCGATGGGCGATAAGGACGAATACAGCCAACTGGCGAGCACCGGTGTCTCGGTCGGTCTGCCCGTCGCGGCGGGTCTGCTGCTGATCGGCGCCGGAGCGGCCCTGCTCACCCGGCATCACCGCCAGACCGAGTGAGGTGATCAGGTGCGCTACCCGACGGCATCCAGCGCTTCCGCGAGCCTGCGCACACCCTCGGCGATCTCCTCCGGGGTATGCGTCGTGAAGGACAGCCGCATGGTCGCCCGGTCAGGGATGCCGGCGAAGAACGCCGCGCCGGGCACGAAGGCGACGTCACGCCGCAGAGCCGCGTGCAGCACGTCCTGCGCGTCGATGCTGGACGGGAGCCGGAGCCAGACGAACATGCCACCGTCCGGATCGTCGATGTGGGTACCGGCAGGCATGGCGGCGGACAGTTCGGCGACCATCGTGTCCCGCCGTTCCCGGTAGCTTCCGCGCAGGCGCAGCACGTGTGCGTCGAGGTCGGCGGTGGCGAGGTAGTGCGCGGCAGCGGCCTGATCGATGGTCGAGGTGTGCAGGTCCGCCGCCTGTTTGGCGACGATGATCGCGGCCCTGAGCGGGCGCGGAGCACGAACCCAGCCGAGTCGCAGGCCGGGCGCACCGATCTTGGAGAAACTTCCGAGGTAGACGACGTGGTCCTGGGCGCCGAGCGCGGCGGCGAGTGGTGGTACTCCGGTGCCCCGGTAGCGCAGTTCGCCGTAGGGATCGTCCTCGACGACCCAGACGCCGTTGGCGGCGGTCAGTTCGGTGATCGCCTGCCGCCGCCGCGGGCTCAGCGTTCGACCGGTCGGATTGGCGAAGGTCGGGACGAGATACACCAGCGTGGGGCGTTCCCTGGCGATGACCCGCGCCAGCGCGTCCGGATCCATGCCCTCCTCGTCCTCCGGAACCCCGACGACTCGCGCGCCCGCGAACTGGAACACCTGCAGTGCGGCGAGGTAGGTGGGTTCGCCGACGGCGACAACGGCTCCCGGTTCGAGAAGTGTGCTCGCGACCAGGGTCAACGCCTGCTGGGAGCCGGTGGTGACCAGCAGGTCCGCCTCGCCGGTCGGGAGACCCTGCCCGGACATGCGCTCCGCCACGAAGGCCCGCAGCTGTGCGTTGCCCTCAGTGGGTGCGTACTGCAGATTGCGGCGGCCGCTGCCTTCGGTGAGGGCGTGGGCGAACGCCGCGCGCCAGCCGTCGAGGTCGAACAGGTCGGGGGCCGGCAGACCGCCCGCGAAGGAGATCACCTCGGGCCGCTGGGTGAGGGCGAGCAGGTCGCGAACGGGCGAACGGGCGACGTTGTTCAGGTTCCTGGACATGGAAGGCACAGCGATGGACACGTGAGACTCCTCGGTACGGCTCTGGGACATCGCGTCCGGGGATACGTTCTTGCCGTCGTCACCCGTGCGCGGAGCAGGAGCACCTTTGTGAGGAGCGAGAGTGAGTGTACCCGGATTCGGGAGCTGATGTCAGGAGCCGGGGCGTTGGCGCGGGGCATCGCCCGCCGGCGCTAGTGTTGTCGTATGGGGGACGGGAAGAGGGTCGCGGTCGCCGCACTGGTACTGCTTTCGGTGGGCGCGTGCGGGCAGGGGGACACCGCACTGACCCGATCTACCACGACGTCGGGGACCACCTTCACCCCGGCGCCCACGGTGTGGCGGCCGAGTGAGCCCGCGAACCCGGAACCGAAGGCATGCCCCGATTCCGGTGTGCGTCACGAGGCGGGTCAGGTGGAGGCGGCGCTCGGGCACCGCGCGGTCGTGCTGACCCTGGTCAACTGTGGGTCCGTCCCGCGAGTTGTCACCGGTTACCCTGCCGTTGCCGTTCTTGACCCGGCCGGAGTACCCGTGGACGTCGAGGTGCGACACGATTCCTCCTATATGGCAATAGATCCCGGACCGAAGACGATCGAGCTCGACCCCGGAGACTCGCTGCTGTCCGTCGTCGCGTGGTCGGCGACGGTCACCGACGGCGAGTCCGAGACCGGGGCCGCGCTGGCGGTCTCGTCGTTGCCAGGGCAGAAGCCGCAGACTCTCGAAGTGGAAACCGACCTGGGTACCACCGGCGAGATCGAGGTGACCGCCTGGGATGTGGCGCTCGCCAGGTGAGTCGCGAATCCGCGAGTCACCGGAGCGCTCCGGTATCGAGTTGGAAGTATTTTGGCTCGATCCTTTCCCTTGCTGATGAGATGTTGCCTCCGCCATGGTGCTGACATGTTCTGGCGCAACGGTTTCTCGTGCACGTCGCGACCGCGATGGCTCGTGGTGGCGCCCGTACAGCCAGTTCGACCAAGCTGAACTTGGAGAGACCATGGGGATCATCCGGAAACCAGAACGGTGGCCGATGCTCTCGGCCACCGCCTGCACCGACGCCGCGCCCCGCCCCGGACGCGGACTGCGGGTGGTGCTCGCGGCCGCGCTGACGTTCGTCGTCGGCGCGGCGTTGATGCCGGCCGTGGCTCAGCCAGCTACCGCTGCCGGTGCGCCCGCCGGCATGCACAGGTTCGTGGTGGCGGTCGGAAAAGTGGACGCCGGTTCGCGGCAGAACTGGGTACGTCTCGCCAACTACTCGTTGACGGCCGATGGCAAGGCTTATGAGTCGCACTTCCACTGGACCCAGCGCTCGCCCGGCAAGCGGAGCTATACCGGAGTGCGTGGGGTGGGCTGCCGTGCCCGATCCTGTCAGGTTCAGACGGCCACGGGATTCCAGGCCAGTTCGCCGCCGCGGAAGCTGCAGGGAACGTACACCGTTACCGGATCGGTGTTGCGAATCCAGTGGGACGGCAACGGCTGGGAGGAGTGGACCGTGAGCCAGCCGATCGAGGGCAAGCTGGCGAAACTCGCGTTCAAGCGCAGCTCGTTCGGCGCGACCCACGGCTATGGTTACGGAAGCAATGCGAAGTGGAACGACAGGGCGTCCATGGCCACGATCGCCGCGGCCGACCACGGCGAGTTCCGGCACGACTATCACCTGTGGAAGACCAACTCCGGAAAGCCCTACGTCGATGAGGGCTCCGGCAGTCCTTTCTGGATGCGGGATTGGCAGCGCTGCGACAGCGCACGTTGTCTCGGCGGGACGACGACGGCCACGCAGTACTATCTGGGCACGGCCAACTCCAGCTCCACGGACCGGCGTAACACCCTGTGGCACTGGCGTACCGCGCTCGCGGACAATCGGGGTGAGTACTGCTACACCGGCAACTCGCACGTGAAGCCGATGATGCAGATCATCGACAGCGACGGCGGATTCCACGGCTGGGTCGCGGTAGAGGCATCGTTCAACGAGAGCTCTCCCAGTCAGGGCCGTGATGCCGACGACATCGGGGTCTTCCAGATCAGCCGGTTCCCCTGAACCCATCCCCTGGAACTCCCCCTGGCCCCTTCCTGGCCTTCGTCCTCCCCCTGGACCACCCGATCGCACTTTCCCGGGAAAGTGCGATCGGGACCCGGGGCGGGTGCGGTTCGGGGCGCTGTCACATTCGCGATGCCGGCCGTGTCAGGACAGTGACGAGCTCGAACCGCCCGTCATTCGCAAGCAGACGAGGAGAATCGTTGATGTCTACCGCGTACGTCGTCGTCACTGTTCTGGCAGCCGCGATGGTGGCCTTCTCGGCCGGCTCCGTGTTCTTTCGATCCACCTGGGTGGTGGAACCCTTGACCCAGTACGGCGTCCCCCGCTCCTGGTGGCCCTGGCTGGGCACGGCGAAGGCCGCAGGCGCCGCGGGGCTGCTGGCTGGCCTGCTGGTGCCGTTCGTCGGCCTCCTGGCCGGAATCGGGCTTGTGGTGTATTTCGCCGGAGCCGTCGCCACGGTGGTCCGCGCGCACTCGTACTCGCACATCCCGTTCCCGTTGCTGTACCTGGCGCCGGTGGTTGGGTCGCTGGCCCTGGGCTTCGCCGCCTAGGGCGGTTCGCGAATTGGCGGATTAGCGATACTGACAGGCAGTTTCTCGGAAGCGGGACAACTCCCGGAGCGGTGAGCATGGGGAGGTGTCAAGAAACAAACTGATCATCCTGCTGTCTGCCGGCCATGCCTGTGTGGACGTCTACCAGGGCGCGGTGGCCGCGCTCGTCCCCTTCTTCGTGGCCGAACGCGCGTACACCTTCGCCGCGGTCTCGGGAGTCGTGCTCGCCGCTTCGTTGTTGTCCTCGGTGGCGCAACCGCTGTTCGGTGCGCTGACCGACCGCTGGTCACTGCCCTGGCTGCTGCCGGTCAGCACGATCGTCGGCGGGCTGGGAATCGCGCTGAGTGGCATCACCGGTTCCTACCCGCTGACGCTCGTTTTCGTTGCTGTGTCCGGGATCGGCGTCGCCGCCTATCATCCCGAGTCCGCCCGCCTCGCCCGAATCGCGGGCCGGGGCAGTCACTCGGCGATGAGTTGGTTCGCCCTCGGTGGCAACATCGGGTTCGCCCTCGCGCCCCTCTTGGTCGCCGCTGTTGTCGCGACCGGCGGTTTGCGGCTCTCGCCGTTGCTCATGGTGCCGGCCATCGCGGGCAGCGTGCTGTGCCTGCCCGTTCTGCGCGCACTGTCCAGGACCGCACACACCGGTTCCCGTACGGAAGCCGCGCCGGGGGCCGACGACAGGAAGTCGTTCCTGAAGCTGTCGCTGGCGGTCGTATGCCGGTCCATTGTGTTCGTCGGCCTGAGCGCGTTCATCTCGCTCTATGCCCAGCAGCGTACGGCGAGCGGAGTCGCCGCCGGTACCGTGGCGCTGTTCGTGCTCTACCTCGGTGGAGCGATGGGTACCGTCCTCGGTGGCCGGCTGGCCGATCGCTGGCAGCGGGTTCGCGTCGTGCGCTGGTCCTATCTGCTCACGGTGGGCGCGGTCGCAGGTGTCGTTTTCGTTCCCGGTCCCGCGTTCTACGTTTTCGTCGCGCTGACCTCTGTCGGCCTCTATGTCCCGTTCTCGTTGCAGGTCACCCTCGCGCAGGACTACCTGCCCTCCCGCGTCGGCACGGCCAGCGGCATCACCCTTGGCCTGACCGTGAGCATCGGTGGACTCGCGAGCCCTCTCATCGGCGGCCTCGCCGACGCCACCTCTCTGCGGTGGGCCCTCGTCCCATTGATCGCACTGCCAGCCCTGAGCTGGCTGCTGTTCCGGGCACTGCCCGAACCGGCGGCGCCCAAACTGCCTGACGCCAGTCCGGTCCCCGCTTGACCGGCGCCGGTCCTCGCCCGAAACCCTGTCCGCGCCGGGTGGAACGGAATGCGTGCTCGTACCGGGTTTCAGCGAGAACTTTCGTCAGGCGGCGCGAGGTAACGCAACTGCGCCGCCTTGTGCGGGGCGAGTTCGGCATGTCCTGCCAGGTGTTCGGGCACACCCACCTCCCACCACGCGCCCGCCTCGGTCCAGGCCGCCGGGTGAGTGCGGATCACCACGACCGCAGGCCGCCGTTGCCGCAGCGCCGCGGTCCTGGCCTCACGGTAGGCCGCGGCGAGATCCGCGACCGTCGAGGCGGTGAACACCGCACAACCCAGTGCGCGGGCGTGCGCCGCGAAGTCGACCCGTGGCGGGTCCGCGTGCTTACTGCGGCAGTCGGCGTACAGGTTGTTGAACGGGGCGTCGCCCTGGCCCTCCTGCAACCGAGCGATCACCGCGTACCCGTCGTTGTCGCAGACCACCGCGACGAACGGGTGACCGGCGAATGCGGCGGAGAACAGTTCGGAGTTGAGCATCAGGTACGAGCCGTCACCGAGCAGGGTGGTGACCACACCCGCAGGCCGGGCCATCGCCGCGCCCCAGGCGCCGGCCAGTTCGTAGCCCATGCAGGAAAACCCGTACTCGACATCCATTGTGGACACCCCGGTGGCGCGCCAGCCGCCGATCAGTTCGCCGGGCAGTCCGCCGGAGGCGGTCAGCACGTAGTCCTCCGGCCCGGTCTGCTCATTGACCACCCCCACCATCTGCGCGTAGGTCGGCGGCTCGCCGCCCGGCGTGCGCAGTGCGTCGATATGCGCGTCCCAGCGGGCGCGTTCGCGGGCCGGACGTACTGTCCACTCCTCGTCCGCGCGCCACTGCGCCAACGACTCGCTCAGCTCGGCCAGTCCCGCATCGGCATCGCCCACCACCGCGAGCGCCCCGTGTTTGACCGCGTCGAACCGGGCCGCGTTGAGGGTCACCAGCCGCATATCGGGGGAGAACACCGTCCACGACGCGGTGGTGAAATCCTGCAACCTGGTGCCCACCGCCAGCACCACGTCGGCTTCCGCCGCCAGCCGGTTCGCCGAAGCCGACCCGGTGATGCCCAGTGGTCCGGCGTGCAGCGGATGATCGTGCGGCACCAGCGTGCGCCCGGCCGTGGTCTCGGTGACCGGCACGCGGTGCCGCTCGGCGAACCGCAGCGCCCGCCCGGCTGCCCCCGAGTAGCGGACCCCGCCGCCCAGCACCAGCAGTGGCCGCCGAGCCCGCCGGAGTACGGCCGCGGCATCGTCCAGCGAACCAGGATCGGGGCGTGGCCGGGGTACCCGGTGAATCCGCGGCGCGAACAGGGCATCCGGGAAGTCGAACGTCTCCGCCTGCACGTCCTGCGGCAGTGCCAGGGTGACGGGTCCGCAGTCGGCGGGATCGGTGAGCACCCTGGCCACCTGCGGCAACGTCGCGATCAGCTGCTCGGGTCTCGTGATGCGGTCGAAGTAGCGGCTCACGGCGCGGAACGCGTCGTTCACCGTCGCCGTCGGATCGCCGAAATGCTCGACCTGCTGCAGCACCGGGTCCGGAGCGCGGCCCGCGAAGGTGTCGCCGGGCAGCAACAACAGCGGCAGCCGGTTGGCGTGCGCCACCCCCGCCGCGGTGACCATGTTCAACGCACCGGGGCCGATCGAGGAAGTCACGACGCCCACCTGGCGGCGGTGGGTGGCCCGCGTGTACCCCACCGCGGCAAGCGCCATCCCTTGCTCGGTGTGCCCGCGCCACACCGGTAGCTCCTCGCGATGTTCCGCCAGCGCGCTGCCGAGACCGAGCACGTTGCCGTGGCCGAAGATCGCGAACACCCCGGGGAACAGGGGAACCTCCCTGCCGTCCAGCAGTTCCGAGCGCTGTGCCAGTAACCAGCGAACCAGCGCCTGCGCGGTGGTGAGTCGCATCAGGACACTCCTTCCGCGTTCGTCATCGGGCACCGTGGGTCCAACTCCTGGTGCTGCCAGGTGTCGCGTACCCAGCCGTGCGCCGGGTCGTCGCAGAAGGCCATCGACCGCTCCTCGGCGGGGCCGGCCAGCACGTTCAGGTAGTACATCGGGTATCCGGGCGCCGCGACGCATGGTCCGTGGTAGCCCCGGGGGATCAGGAAGACGTCGCCGTCGCGCACCGCCACGTTCTCGTCGAGTGCACCGTCGGCGGTGTAGGTGCGATGCAGCCCGAAGCCGCCCGCACCAGAAATCCGGAAGTAGTAGACCTCCTCATTGACCACCTCGCATTCGGTCGCCTCGTCGTGCTTGTGCGGCGGGTAGGACGACCAGTTGCCGTCCGGGGTGATCAGCTCGCAGGCATTGAGCTTGTCCGCGTGGTCCCACACCCCCGGCACACCGAAATTGCTCACCTGCCGGGTCGCCCGGCCCCCTCCGCGTACCTCCACCGGCACGTTCTCCGCGGGGCCGTACAGCGGTGAAAGCCTGCGCGTGCAGCGCGCCATCGGCAGTGCCACTTCGGCGCCGTTGACGGCGAGCAGTTCCACTTCGGCAGCGCGGGGCACGTAGGCGAAGTCGGTGACCCTGCTGAACACCGAGTCCCGGCCGTGTAGGACGAACCGTTCATCGTCGACACGCACCGTGCAGCCCCCGGACAACGGCAGGATGAAGGCCTCGAACTCGCCGGTCTGGATCGTCCGAGCCACACCGGGCTCCAGCCGCAGCACCCGCAGCCCGGTGTAATGCCACCCGGCCCGCTCCGGCGTCAGCAACACCGGGTCGGCGCCGTCCCGCAACGTCCCCAATGGACGGTGCAACGAACTCATCTCGCCGCCTCCAGTACCTTCGCCGCCGCGTCCACCGCCGCGCCCACGTCGCCGTCGGGCGGGTAGAGCAGTGCACGGCCCACCACGAGACCGCGAACACCTGGATGCCGCAATGCCCGCCCCCAGGACCGCAGGTCTGCCGCCGGATCGGGCGAGGGAATCCCACCGAGCACGACCATCGGCAGCGTCGTCGCATTCAGTGCGACGTCGTCCTCGGGTGCGGGCAGCTTGAGCCACGTGTGCGCCGAGGTCTCGCCGAGGCCGGAGGCCACCGTGACGGCTCGCGCCAGTGCGGCCGCATCGCGTCGCAGTCGCAGTCCGCCGCCGGGCTGTGCCTCGTATGGCAGGGGCTCCACCATCGCCATCAGCCCGTGCGCGGCGAGTTCGGAGACCGCCCGCGCGCAGGACTGCAGTGTCGGCACCGTCCCTGGGTCGGAATCCACCAGCCGTAGCAACATCTTCCCGCCGTCGAGGCCGCTTTCGGCGATCGCCCGAGCGGTGTAACCGGTGAAGCGGTCGTCGATCTCCCAGTCGGCGCCGGCCAGCCCGCCCCGGTTCATCGAACCGATCACCACCTTGTCGTGCAGCGCATCCAGCAGCAGCAGTTCTTCCACGACGTCCGGGGTGGCGAGCAGGCCGTCGACCGCCGGGTGTTCGAGCGCGACCAGCAACCGCTCCAGCAACGAGCGGCGGTCGGCCATCGCCAGCGAGTCGTCGCCGACTCCGAGCGCACCGCGGGCCGGATGGTCGGCGGCGACGAGGAACAGCGTGCCGTCGCCGGAAAGCAGCGAAGGGCGCCTGCGCCGGTTGCCGTAGGCGTGCGCCACCGCGCCCGGGTTGGTGGCGCGCGTACTCAACAGCTCCCGCCAGCGAGCGTCGGACATCATGTGCTCAGCAACTCCTCGATCTCCTCCGTGGTGGGCATGGCATCGGCGCAGGCGAGCCGGGACGCGACCAGCGCACCGGCGGCATTGGCGTAGCGGGCTGTGCGAACGGGATCCCAGCCGGCCAGCAGTCCGTGTGCGAGCGCCCCGCCGAAACCGTCGCCCGCGCCGAGACCGCACACCACCCGCACCGGCCGTGGCGGCACCGTCCACGACCCGTCCGGCGTGGCCATCAGCACCCCGTCGGCCCCCAGCTTGATGATCGCCAGTCGTACCCCGCGGTCGAGCATCCGGCGCGCCGCTTCGGCCGGGTCGCCGCTGCCGACGGCCACTTCGGCCTCGACGCGGTTGCCCACGGCCACCGTCACGTGGTCGAGCAGCGCGCCGATCTCGGTGCGCGCGGTCGCCAGGTCCGGCCAGAACATCGGCCGGTAGTCCAGGTCCAGCACGGTGTTCGTGCGCCGCTCCCGGTGTTCCAGGATCTTGCGCTGCGTGCCGCGCGCGGGCTCGGTACAGACTCCGGTTCCGGTGACCCACAACAGCGGCACCTGCCGTACCAGCTCCCACGGCACGTCCTCCTCGGTCAGCGTGAGGTCGGGTGCGACGGGGGAGCGATAGAACAGCAGCGGCGGATCCTCCGGCGGGTCCAGCGCGCAGAACACCACGGGTGTGCGCAGGTGTTCGGCGGTGCCGACGTGAGCGGCGGACACACCGAACCCCCGCAGTGCCGAGCGCACGTAGTCGCCGAAGCCGTCCGGCCCGACCTTGGTGAGCACCGCGGTGCGCCTGCCCAGCCGTGCGGCCGCCACCGCCACGTTGGTCGCGGTCCCGCCGAGTGACTTGGCGAACGTGCGTACCTCGGCCAGTGGCACCCCGCTCTGCTCGGGGTAGAGGTCCACCCCGACCCTGCCGATCGTCAGAACCTCCGGAGTCACTGGCTCTCCACCGAACGCAGCTCGTGCTCCAGTACCGCCAGTTCGCTGCCGCCTGCCATTTGCCTGGTCAGCTCGGGTAGTTCGATCTCCGACTTCTCGTAGCTGCCCAGCGGGGCACCGCGCTTGAGTAACAGGAACCGGTCGCCCACCGGATAGGCGTGGTGCGGGTTGTGCGTGATCAGCACGACACCGAGACCGCGGTCGCGGGCCTGGGCCACGTACCGCAGCACCACACCGGCCTGTTTGACCCCGAGCGCGGCGGTGGGCTCGTCGAGGATGAGGACCTTCGCGCCGAAGTACACCGCCCTGGCGATCGCCACGCACTGGCGTTCACCACCGGAAAGCGTGCCCACCGGCTGCTCCACGTCGCGCAGGTCGATGCCCATGTCGGCCAGCGCCTGTTTGGTGGTCGCCCTGCCCTTGCGGCGGTCGAGCAGCCGGATCGGCCCGAGGCGTCTCGTGGGTTCGGAGCCGAGGAAGAAGTTGCGCCACACGCTCATCAGCGGGACGACCGCCAGATCTTGGTACACGGTGGCGATTCCGCGGTCGAGTGCGTCGCGGGGGGAGGCGAACCGCACGGGCTCACCCTCCACCAGGAACTCGCCCGAGTCGTGTTGGTGTACTCCGGCGAGGATTTTGATCAATGTCGACTTACCGGCACCGTTGTCCCCGAGCACGCAGGTGACCTCACCTGCCCTCACCACAGTGGACACATCGCGCAGGGCGATGACGCTGCCGTAGGTCTTGCCGATTTCGGCGACCTCGATCAGTGGCTGGTTTTTCGCCCTTTCGCTCATCGTCGTACCCTCTCCGCCCTGCGCCGGAACGTGTTGTTCACCAGTACCGCGGCCAGCAGCAGCACGCCGAGGAAGAGCATGAACCAGTCGCTGTCCCAGCGGGCGAACACGATGCCCTGCCGGGCCATCCCGAAGATCAGCGCACCGATCGCGGCGCCGATCGCCGAGCCGAACCCGCCGGTGAGCAGGCAGCCGCCGACCACCGCGGCGACGATGAACTGCAACTCCAGCCCGATGCCCTGATTGGCCTGCACACTGGCGAAGCGCAGAACGTTGATCGAGCCGACCAGCCACGCCGCCAGCGCGGTGGTCATGAACAGCATGATCTTGGTGCGCACCAGTGGAACGCCGACCGCGCGGGCGCTCAGGGGTGCGCCGCCGACGGCGAAGATCCAGTTGCCGAACCGGGTGCGGACCAGGATGAGCGCGGCGAGAGCGGCGAAGCCGATCCACCACAGGATGGATACCTGGAACGAGGTGCCGCCGATGTCCAGTGTGGACGCGAACACGAGTCCCGCGGACTCGTAGCCGTCGGTGGCGCGCATGCCGGACACCTGAACCGTGCCGGTCACCAAGCGGGTGACACCCAGGTTGAGCCCCTGCAGCGCCAGGAAGGTGCCGAGCGTGACGATGAAGCTGTGCAGCCCCGTGCGCAACACCAGCCAGCCGTTGAAGGCACCAACGCCCAGTGCGAACACCAGGGAGGCCAGCAGCGCGAGCCAGACGTTCCAGCCGGCCTGAGTGGCCAGTGTCGCGGTGACCAGCGCGGTGGAGGCGGTCATCACCCCCGCTGAGAGGTCGAACTCTCCGCCGATCATCAGCATGGCCACGCCGACGGCCATGATGCCAAGGGTGGAGGAGTCGTCCAGCCAGGTGGCCACCCCGCTCGGGCTGAGAAACTGCTCGGTCACCACGGAGAAGAACAGGAACACCACCACCGCGCCGAGCAGTGCGCCGATCTCCGGCCGGACGATGAGCCGCTCGAACAGCCGCGGGGTGGCCACCCGCTCGTCGACGGGTGGCGGCGACGTGGTCACCGTCATCGGGTGCCTCGCTCCACGAACTGCCCGATCCGGTCGACGTCGTCCTTCTCGACCAGGTCGGGCCCGGTCAGCACGGGCTTGCCGCCGCCGACGATGTTGGCGTTGTCCCGGTGCAGCTTCAGGAAGGACACCGGCAGATATCCCTGCAGGTACTGCTGCTGGTCGACCGCGAACAGCACGTCGCCCGACTTGATCGCGGCCACCACGTCGGAGTTCAGGTCGAACGTCGCCACCTGCGCCTCTGATCCCGCCGCCTGGATCGCCGTCACCGCGCGCGCGGCCACCTGGGAGTTCAGCGCCAGTACCGCGTCGATCGCGGAGTCGGTCTGCACGGCACCCCTGATGCGGGATTCCACGTCGGCCGGGTTGTTGATGTCGACCTGCAGGGTCTGCACGTCCCCGCCGAAGCCCTGCCGCGCACCGTCGCAGCGCTGATTCTGGCCGATGTTGCCTGCCTCGTGGATCACGCACAGGAGCTTTGTCTTGCCCAGCTCCTTGAACTTGGCGCCCGCGTTCTCGCCCGCGATGGTCTCGTTCTGCCCGACATGGGTGAGCGCGCCGAACTCGGCGCTCTGTTCGTCACCGGAGTTGATGGTGATCACCGGGATCCCGGCGTCCACCGCGTTCTGGATCGAGGTGCGCAGTGCGGTGGGGTTGGCCATCGACACCACCAGCCCGCCGACCCCCTGCGCGACGGCGTTGTCGATCAGCTTGGCCTGGTTGCCCGGGTCGCCGTCGGAGTTGTACTCGACCTGCACGCCGAGATCGCGCCCTGCCGCCTCGGCACCGTTCTTCACCACGTTCCAGAACGCGTCACCGGCGGTGCCGTGCGAGATCACCGCGACGCGCAGCGCGCCCTCGGCCTGCTGGTTCTGCTCCACATCGCCGCCGCTCTGTTCCCCGCCCGGTCCGCTGCACGCGGCGAGCAGCAACCCGGCCGCGGCGATGGTCAGCACTCGGGTCAGCCGGGGGAAACGGATCGACCTGGTTGATCTGGACAGGTCAGATTTCGTTGACGCCATTGTCACTCCTGTTCGACGGGAACCGTGTGAGACGATCGACTATTCGGGCCAGTTGCGCCAGGCTTCGCGCGGTGTCGTCGCTTGGCCGGTCGAGTGAGCCGCCCTCGGCGAGTGCCGTGTCCTGCTCCAGCACGTACCACCCGTCGTAGCCGGCTTCGTGCACGAACCTGACCATGGCCTCGATGTCGACGTCTCCGTCACCGAGCGGGACGTAGAGGCCCTCCGCCACCGCGGCCTGGTAGCCGATCTCACCCGCCCGTACCCGGGCCGCGAGATCGGCTCGCACATCCTTCAGGTGCAGATGGCCCACTCGGCCGGGATGGCGTTTGGCGAGGTCCACCGGGTCGGTGCCACCGAGCATCAGGTGCCCGGTGTCCAGGCACAGCGGCAGGTGGGAGTCGGCCAGGAAACGTTCCACCTCCACGGCGGTCTCGACGTGCGTGCCGACGTGCGGGTGCAACACCGTGCGCAGGCCATGACGTGCGGCGGTGTCCGCCACCTGGTGTGCGGTGTCGACGAGGGTGTGCCACTGCCGCTCGGTGAGTGCGGGCCGCTCGTCGTAGCCGGTGAGCCCCGTGGCGGCGGCGAGTACGAGCACGTCGGCTCCGCACGCGGCGAACAGCGCGGCGGAGTCGGCGGCCTCACGTAATGCGGCGCCGGGCCGTTCGTGCAGTGGTACGGCGAGGAAGCCGCCGACCAAGCTCAGCCGGTAGGTCTCGAGCAGGTCGCGTAGCGCGGCGGGGTCGCGGGGCAGGTAGCCGGGCGGCCCGAGTTCGGTTGCCCGCAGGCCCAGCTCGGACATCTGTCCGAGCACGGTCTGCGCATCGAGCACATGGCCCCAACCCGGAACTTCGCATACACCCCAGGAGATCGGGGCGCCGGCGATGCGGATGCCGGACGGCTTCAACAGCACTGTCATCGGTGACCTCTCCCGCGCTCCGGGCGTTGGAGCGCTCTATTGATTAGAGCGCTCCAAGGATGTAGCCTGCGTCACAGCAGTGTCAAGGGAGGACTTTTCCGGCGGGGAGGCATGGTGGTCCGACCGACCATGGAGGACGTGGCCGCGCGGGCCGGTGTGTCACGTGCACTGGTGTCGCTGGTCATGCGTGGCTCACCCAAAGTGAGTGACCAACGCAGGGCGGCGGTACTGAAGGCGGCGGAGGAGTTGGGCTACTCCCCGCACGTGCTGGCCAGTTCGCTGGCCAGCCGGACCTCCACTGTGCTCGGAGTGATGGTGTCGGACCTGCGCAACGCGTTCTTCGCCGAGGTGGTGGAGGGGCTCGACGCGGCGGCCAGCGCGGCGGGCTTCCATCTGGTGCTCAACACCGGAGGCAGGCGGCCGAGCCGGGAACGCTCCGCGCTGCGTAGCCTGCTCTCCTTCCGTCCCGCCGGCGTCGTACTGCTTTCGCCGGTGCTGCCCGCCGCGGCCATCGAGGAGGCCGCGGGGCAATGTCCCGTGGTGCTCGTATCCCGGACCTCAAGACTGGCCACAGTAGACACCGTCAACGACGATGGCGAGGCGGGCGCGGCACTGGCGATCGATCATCTCGTCGCACTTGGTCACCGGCGCATCGCGCATTTCGATGGTGACGGCGCCGCGACGGCCGCGGCCCGCCGCAAGGGCTACCGCTCGGCGATGGCTCGCCATGGGCTGGAACCGCTGGTCATTCGCAGCGAACACACCGATACGGCGGGGGAGAAGGCGGTGCGGGAACTGCTCTCCTCCGATGTGCCCCTGCCCACCGCGGTGTTCGCGGGCAACGACTTCAACGCCGTCGGCGCGATCTCCGCGTTCGAGGAGGCCGGATTGCGTGTGCCGGAGGACGTTTCGGTCGTCGGGTATGACAACACCTCGCTCGCCGCGCTCAAACACATCTCCCTCACCACTGTGGATCAGCCCCGTACGGAGATGGGACGGCTGGCGGTCGAGGCACTACTGGAACGCGTTCGCGGCGCCCGCGCCGATCCGGTGCGCCACCTGCTGCACCCCTCACTGGTGGTCAGGGCGACCACCGAATCCCCGCAATCCGTGACCGGAGGAGAACAAGGATGAGACTGGGACTCGTCGGTGCGGGCCGGATCGGTGCCATGCACGCGGAGATCCTGCGCGGGCTGGACGGGGTGGACGAACTCGTCATCACCGACGCCGACCCGCAGCGTGCCGCGGAGGTCGCGGGCAAACTCGGTGCGGCACAGGTCGATTCGGTCGCCACGCTACTGGCCTCCGGCCTCGACGGACTGGTCATCGCCGCCGCCACCGACGCGCATCCCGAGCTGATCGTCAAGGCGGTCGAGGCAGGGATCCCTGCCTTCTGCGAGAAACCGGTCGCCTCTGACATCGGGGAGACGGTTCGCGTGCTGCGCCGCGTGGCCGACGCCGATGTACCGGTGCACATCGGCTTCCAGCGCCGCTTCGATCCCGGCTACGCGAGCGCGCGTGCTGCCGTGGTTTCGGGGGAGCTGGGCTGGGTGCACACCCTGCGGGCCACCACATTGGACCCCGCCCCGCCGCCCGCCGCGTACATCCCCACTTCCGGCGGTCTGTTCCGCGACTGCAGTGTCCACGACTTCGACATCATCAGGTGGGTGAGCGGACAGGAGGTGTCCGAGGTTTACGCGGTGGGTGTCAACCGCGGCGACGACTTCATCCGTGCGGCCGGCGATGTGGACACTCTCGGCGCGGTGCTGACCCTTGCCGACGACACGATCGCGCTGGTTTCGGCCACCCGCTACAACGCGGCGGGCTACGACGTGCGGCTGGAGGTGATGGGCTCACGGCAGAGCCTCGCGGTAGGGCTGGACGAGCGGATGCCGCTGCGCTCGGCGGAGGCGGGAACGGCCTGGCCTGCCGGGCCCGCGTACGCGACGTTCATCGAGCGTTTTCAGCCCGCGTACGTCGCGGAACTGCGGGCGTTCGTGGCTTCGGTGCACGGTATGCCCACGCAGGCGTGCACCGTGGCCGACGCACTGGCGGCGAGCTATGTCGCCGAGGCCTGTGAACTGTCTCGCCGGGAGCATCGTCCGGTGCGCCTGGCCGAGGTACGCCAGGAGCCCTGAGCGCGCCGGAGCCAGACCACCGGTTCAGCCCGGCAGGACGAGGTCGACGAACGACTCCATGGCCTCGTCCACTGCCCGCACCTCGCCGGTGAGCAGGACGTCGTGGAGCAATCCACGCGCCACGGCAAGGCCGAGCCTGGCGTGTACCCGGGCAGTCGCCGGGGCGTGGCCTGCGCGCCGGAGCAACTGGGACAACGCGTCGAGCCACGGTTCGACCAGCGCGGCCCGCAGCGCGCGGGCGTGCGGCTGTGCCTGCATCGCGTGGGCGGACAGTTCGAAGAACAACGGGCCGTAGCGCAGTGCGGGTCCGACGACGAGGGACCAGAAGCGCAGGACGGCTTCCCGCGGTTCGGCGTCCGCCGTGTCGGCCAGTTCCGCGAGGGTGGCTCGTTGCTGCCGCTCGACGGTGCCGACCACCTCGGCCAGCAGTCCCTCACGGGAACCGAAGTGGTAGATGAGCATGCGATGGCTGGTCCCGATCTCCGCCGCAAGCCCGCGCAGGCTCTGGTCGGTCACGCCCCGGTCGGCGAAATGTTCGAGGGCCGCGTGCAGCAGCGTGTCCCTGCCGCTCATCTTGCCCGCCTCATCCGCCATGTACCATATGGTACAGATCGGAGATGGAGGTAGACGCCCAGCTCGCGGCGCTGTGGGCGGCGTTGTCGGATCCGCGCGCGTGGCCGGAATGGACGGACTCGATCGACTCCGTCGAGATGCTCGACCCCCGGCTGGGCCCGGGTCGCCGGGTGCGGATCGCCCAGCCGAGGATGCGGCCCCTGGTCTGGACCGTGTCCGAGTTCCTCCCTGGGCAGGCCTTCTCCTGGACCGCGTCGGCGGGCGGGGTCACCACGACCGCAACCCACGTCATCGATGAACTCGACGCAGGACGCCGTAGCCGCCTCGTACTCGGGCTGACGCAACGCGGTGCGCTGGCACCGGTGGTCGGGCTTTGCTCGGGCGGCGGATGCGTCGCTACGTCCAGCTTGAGGCCTTGGGTCTGAAAGCCGCCGCCGAGAAGCAGGTCACGCCACGGCCACCGAGCCGGGACGTAGGTCCTTGACCAGAACGCGGTGGCCAAGGGCAGGTGGTCGCCGCCGTCAGGTTGTGCGAGCGCGCCGTGCGATGTGGCCGTCCAACACCAGGTGAACACCTGCCGAACAGCCCGCTGATCGACGGCCCCCGCCGACCGGACTCGAACAAGATGGACCTCTGTCTCTTCCTGTGTCCCCGGCATGACGGAGGTCTGCTTGTCCGACTTCCCGTGGCAGATCGTCCTGGCGGTTCTGGCACTTGTCGTGCCGATCTTCGCGTTCCTGTGGGAGTTCGTCCTCGTCGGCCGCAAACGGCTCGGCTACCGCGTGCAGATGGACACCACCGCCCGGCAGGAGGTGGCGTCCGAGAACGCGGGTGCCTTGCGGCGGCTGGAGCGCGAGGGCGGGGCGCCACTGGTTGACCCGTCGTTCGTCCTGCTGCGCATCGAGAACACCGGCACGACCAACGTCGATACGACCGACTACGCCGTCCTCGACGACGTCAAGGGTGGAATCAAGATCAATTTTCCCGGGCGCAGGGTGGCCGGGATGGTGGTGACCGAACTCAGTGACGAGTTCCTGCGGGAGAACTTCGGCCCCGAATCCGGGCTCGGTGTGCGTAACGTCGAGAAGTCGAACCGCATGGTGGGCGTCATCGAGCTGCCCAGAGTCCCGTTGAATGCCGGCCAGCACTACAAGGTTCTGACGGTTCTGGAACGGGCGGGCCACGAAGGGAAGACCTTCGCCGAACCCGAGGTGATCGCCGGGATCAAGGGCGGCGTGCACAACGGTGCGATTCGGGAGACCAAAAGTCGTACGGGAATCCCGCGCTGGGTCACCGTGTTGATCTACTTCCTGGTCTCCGTCGCGCTCGCCGAACCGTTCGTCATCGGACTGACCACGGCGGATCCAGCTCCGCTCGATTGCGCTACCGGCGAGCTCACGATTACCGGTTCGACCGCGTTCGCGCCCGTCCTGCGCGAGGCCACGGACGCGTATGCGCGGACGTGCCCCGGCGCGGAGTTCGTCCTCGAGATGGCGGGCAGTTCCGCGGGCCTGGAAAGGCTCAGTCAGGACAAGGGACCTGACATGCTCGCGTTCTCCGACGGTGCCAAGGGAAATCGCGCACCGCAACTGCTGCCGCGACCGATCGCGTTCCTGCTGTTCGCGCTCGTCACGAACCCCGATACCGGGGTCCAGGACCTCACGCGGACGCAGGTGCGGGACGTTTTCGCCGGCCGGGTGTCGAACTGGAAGGAACTGGGCGGAAACGACCTCCCTGTCCGGATCGTGGACCGGGAGTCCGCATCGGGGACCCGGACGACTCTGGAGCGGCGGGTGCTCGGTGCGGTCGAGCCGGGGGAGAACTCCAATGACTGCATCGAACCCAAGGCGCCGGAGCTGGCAGGAGAAGTAGTCCGCTGTCGCCGGGCCGGTACCGCGAGCATGCTGGAGACCGTGGCGACGACGCCCGGTGCCATCGGCTACAGCGAACTGGGTGCGGCCGCGCGGCGCGAGGAGGTGCGCACGGTCCGGATCGACGGGCACGCGGCCACCCTCGAGGGCGCCGATCACGGCGCTTACCCGTTCTGGCAGACCGAGTACGCCTACACCCACGGCGAGCCGAAGGCCGACTCACTCGCCGCCAGCTTTCTGCGATACCTGACCAACCAGGTCGGCGCGGACATCCTCCGCTCCTATGGAGACCGGCCGTGTGCGGAGCTGGAGAACCCGGTGTTGTGCCGGCCGGAATCCGAGTGACCGAAGACGGCCCGTCAGCCTGCCGCGAAGACATAGGTGAAGGCGCCGGCATACAGGGCGAGCCAGGTCAGTACCCACGGCGCGGAGAAGCGACTGAAGAACCGCACGTTGATCAGGGCGAGTGCACCGCCGATCAGTGCGCAGACCATGGCGACGACCGCGGGTGCCTGCAGGCGCCAGTCGACGAACACCAGTCCGATCGAGATCGGGATGGAGGACTGGAAGACCATGGCGCCGGTGATGTTGCCCAGTGCGAGGGAGTCCTTGCCCCGGCGGACCCACAGCACGCTGTTGAGTTTCTCCGGCAGTTCACTCGCCAGCGGCGCGAGTGCTAGCGCCAGCACCAGGGGCGCGATGCCGAGCGTCTTCGAGATGTGTTCGATCTCGGTGACGAACAGGTGGGCGCCCCCGATGATCAGTGCGAGGCTGACCACGATCTGCAGGATGATCTGGATGTTCCTCGGCGGGTTTTGTTTGGACGGATCGAAGAACAGGTCGGTCAGTTCGTCCTCCTGACCTGCTTCACCACCGTGTTTCACCGTCCGCCACACATACACGCCGTAGCCGGCCACGAAAGCGATGGCGACCACGATGTTCACGGCCTTGTTCCCGATCAGGCCGAGCACCAGCGCGGTGGTGAGCAGTACCAGGAAAACGGACAGATCGCGCACTGTGGACTGCCGATGCAGTTTCAGCCGGTCACCCTGTTCGCGCCGGTTCTTCGCGAGCAGCGCGGTGCCACCCACCATGACCATGCCGAGGGTGCCCAGCAGGAACGGCGCGCCGACGATCGCGCCGATGGCGATCTGCCCGGTTTCCTCGCCCGAAATGATCGCAATGACCGGAATGGTCGATTCGGGTAGGGCGGTTGCGACGGCCGCCAGTACGCTGCCGACCGCGCCATGGCCGAGTCCGAGCCGGATCCCGGCCCACTCCACGGCGTTGGTGAACGCGAAGGCACCCGCGAGGATCATGACGAAGCTCAGCAGGAGCAGGAGAACGGTCGTCATCATGAGTGCGTGCTACCCACTGAGCGACTTCCCACACCTGCGACAACCACCCCACCCCCTTCGTCGCACTTTCCCGGGAAAGCGCGCCCAGTCATCGCACTTTCCCGGGAAAGTGCGAAGGGGTGGCCGTGGTGGTGAGGGGTGTTGCTTGTCCGGGTTGGGTCGACCGGGTGCTGTGGGCGGCCGATGACCGTGTCGTCCCGCTGGAGCACGGCAGGCGTTACGCGGACCGGGCTCGGCGCCGAGCTGCGCGATTGGCTCGCAGACCTCCACTGAGCGGCAGCGCTGACACGTGCCGTCTCAATTTGAGACGCCGGTCACACTGTACTGGAGGCTGGCTGTGTCACAGTCGGTACCGGCCAGCGAGGTGCACGAGGAGGTGCCCGGATGGATGAGCTCGCCGAACGGGTCCGTACGGGTGGTGCGACGGTCGCCGCGACGCCGCGACTGTCGGCGTCATGGCGCCGCAGCCACAACTACGGGGCACCCGCGGAAAGGGTCGATCCGGTCTTCATCGGTTCCGTCGACGACGAGTCACTGTTCTTCCAATGCGGCCAGGAGGTCCTGCGCGGCCTGTACGAGACGCTCGCCAACGAGCCGATCGGCCTGATGCTGACCGACGAGGACGGTCACGTCCTCAGTCGCACGTGTCACAACCGTGAGCTGGTCAACGCCCTCGACAAGACCTATCTCGCTCCCGGCTTCGCCTTCTCCGAACGGGAGGCAGGGACCAACGGCCTCGGTCTCGCGCTCGCCGACCGCACGCCCTCGCTGGTCCGCGGCGACGAGCACTACTGCAGCGGACTACGGGACTACACCTGCGCGGCCGTCCCGGTACTCGACCCCGTACACGGACGCCTGCTCGGCAGCGTCAACCTGACCACCTGGTCGCAGAAGTCCGCGAACCTGCTGCTCGCCCTCGCCCAGACGGCTGCCGGACACACCGCGGCGCTGATGCTGTCGCGTGGTCACGGGCTGCGGCCACGCCCGACGCCTCGCGGTGAGGTCTTTCTGATGAACGCCGCGGCGCATTCCGCTCCTGTTTCCGAGCTCTCCGGACCGTGGCGAACCGCGATGACCGAGGTTCGGGCCGCGCTGGCCGAAGGGCTGTCGGTCGGGGTGGTCGGGGAGCAGGGGGCCGGTAGGACCGCCCTGCTGACCGCGGCCATACGTGCGGAGAAGCCGCACGACCGGATCCTCAACGCCCGGCCGCCGAATCCGCGCGATACCAAGTGGTGGCTCACCCTGTGGACCCCCGAACTCGCCAAGGACAGCACCAGCGTCATCGCGGCGGGGGTGGACGCCCTGCCCTCGTGGGCGGCCACGGAACTGGCCGGGATTGTCACGGCGCACGCTCGACGTCCCCTTACGGTCACCGCCAGTGCGGCGACCGCGATTCCGGACGCGCTCGCGCGCCATATCGACACTGTGGTGGAGCTCCCGCCACTGCGGCAGCGGGTCGATGACATCCTTCCGCTGGCCGAACACTTCGGCAACCGAGCTCGCGGCCGCGAGGTCCGGTTCACCCCCGCGGCGTCCCGTGCCTTGCGTTCCTACCACTGGCCGGACAACGCTGAGCAACTCCGCAGGGTCGTCCGTGAGGCAGCCGCGAGGAGCGACGTCGTCGACGCCCGGCACCTGCCCCCCGAGGTGCTGTGCGGGCCGACGCGTACGTTGACGCGGATCGAAACCCTCGAGCGGGACGAGATCGCGCGCTGTCTCACCGAGCCGGGCACCACGGTCACCCGTGCCGCGGAGATCCTCGGTATGAGCCGGGCGACGATCTACCGCAAGATCACGCAATACGGCATCCGTACGCCCGACTGACGCCTCGCTCCAGCATTCGGCAGCCCGGCTACGGCATTTGCGTGGCCGGGATTCACTGTGTCCTGCGACCGTTCCGGCGGAGTCACCAGTGGCGTTTGGTGAAGACTGAATCGTTTTCGTCCGAATACGGCCGCGGTCTCAAACTGAGACATCGTTGACGCCCCGCTCCTGTGGGCCCCGCCTAGCATCCCTGCCAACGCAGCAAAACTGGCACAAATCTGGAGGATGCACATGTACAGCAAGAATGGCGAGTCGTACTACATCCTCGATGCGCATATCGCACTCTGGGACGCTCGCGTGGAAAACCAGCGCAATATCCACGGTAAGCAATTCATCGACTGCTTCTACGACTACCATCGCAACCTGAGTCCCGAATCCGAACTATGGTCGTACGAGGAGTTCCGTTACTACGGCGGCGACCGGCTGATGAAGGATCTGTTCGCCGACGGATACGTCGATCACGCCATCTTCCAGCCCGCGCACCTCGGTGCGTTCTACCGAAACGGCTTCGGCCAGGCAGAGGAAGCATTCGCGCTCACTCAGCGGCATCCGGACAAGCTGACCTACAACCACTGCTGGGATCCGCGTCTCGAACAGGCCGGGCTCGACCAGTTGCGGCGGGACGCCGAACGGTTCGGACTCAAGGGTTGCAAGCTCTACACCGCGGAGTGGCGGGACGACTCCCGTGGTTACAAGCTGGACGATCTGTGGTCCTACCGGTACCTGGACGCATGTCAGGAACTGGGAATCCGCAACATCCATATCCACAAAGGACCGACGATTCGGCCCCTTGACCGCGACGCCTTCGACGTCGCGGATGTCGACAAGGCGGCGACCGACTTCCCGGAGCTCAACTTCGTCGTCGAGCACTGTGGCCTGCCGCGCCTCGAGGACTTCTGCTGGATCGCGACACAGGAACCGAACGTGCACGCCGGTCTCGCCGTCGCGATGCCGTTCATTCACAGCAGGCCACGGTACTTCGCGCAGATCATCGGTGAACTTCTCTACTGGCTCGATGAGGACCGGATCCAGTTCTCCAGCGACTACGCGCTCTGGACGCCGCGCTGGCTGGTGGAGCGCTTCGTCGACTTCCAGATCCCGGAGGACATGACCGAGTACGCACCCATCACGGTTGACCAGAAGAAGAAGATCCTCGGTCTCAACGCCGCCGCGATGTACGACATCGAGGTGCCGGAGAGTCTCGGGATCACCGCACCGGTGGCGGCTTGAGATGGGCACGGAACCACTGGAACAAGCCGCGCGCGCGGCGCTGGACGAGGTCTTCGATCCGGAGCTGGATGAGCCGATCACCGACCTCGGATTCGTCCGCTCCCTTGAGGTGTCGCCCTCCGGGGTCTTCACCGTCCACCTGAGACTGCCGACGTCGTTCTGTGCGCCGAACTTCGCATATCTGATGGTCGCGGATGCCAAGGACGCCCTGTCCGGTCTGCCTCAGGCGACCGGCGTGGTGGTGATCCTGGACGATCATCATGACTCGGACAGGATCAACCGAGGTCTGGCGGCGGATGCCGGCTACCGCGGTACGTTCGGGGACGAGGCCGCGCAGGATCTCGAGGAGCTTCGGCTGACGTTCCGCCGCAAGGCGCATACGGCGGCCATGGAGCGGTCGCTGACCGCGCTGTTGCGAAGCGATCCCGACCTCGCCGAACAGGACCTGCACGAGATCACCCTCGACGATCTTCCCGAGGCGCCTGCCACCCGGGCCCTGCTGCGGCGGCGGGAAGCGATCGGACTGAGCCGCGCGGGCGGGGCGAGGGTACTCGTGGACGACCACGGCAGTCCCTACCCGCGCGACGAGGTTCCCCTCCGGCTGCGCTTCGCTCGATCGGTCCGGATCTCGATCGAGGGAAACGCCCATTTCTGCCGCGACCTGTTACGGACCCGATACCCGGACTCCGTGCACGACCAGGCGCCACGCGCGCGAGCAGGTGCTCGCGTCGGTGCCCGCGATGTTCAAGGAGAGACACCATGAAGGCAGTCCAGGTCACCGGCTACGGCGAGAAGCTCAGCATGGTGGAGGTGCCAGCACCGGAGGTCACGGGACCGCACGACGTGATCGTCAGAATCGGTGGGGCCGGGGTGTGCCGGACCGACATCCACATCCTCGAAGGCCAGTGGGCGCAGAAATCCGGCGTGACTCTCCCTTACACCATCGGGCACGAGAACGCGGGGTGGGTACACGCCGCGGGCAGCGCGGTCACCAACGTCGCCGAAGGTGACAAGGTGATCGTGCATCCCCTGATCACCTGTGGTCTGTGCCCCGCCTGCCGCGCCGGTGACGACGTGCACTGCGGTCAGTCGCTCTTTCCCGGCATCGACACGGCCGGAGGGTATGCGGAGTACCTCAAGACCTCGGCCCGCAGTGTCGTCCGGATCGACGATTCCCTGGAACCGTCGGACGTGGCGGCCCTTGCCGACGCCGGCCTGACCGCGTATCACGCCGCGGCGAAGGCCGCACGCACCCTGCGGCCAGGACACCGCTGCGTCGTGATCGGCGCCGGTGGACTCGGGCACATCGGGATTCAGGTGCTCAAGGCCATCACCGCCGCCGAACTCGTCGTCGTCGACCGCAATCCCGATGCCGTGAAGCTGGCGATGGACATAGGCGCCGACCACGGCATCATCGCCGAAGGCGGCCAGGTCGAGGAGGTCCTCGAGCTCACCGGTGGGCACGGAGCGGAAGCGGTCATCGATTTCGTCGGGGAAGGTGGCGCCACCGCGGACGGTACGGCGATGCTGCGCCGTGCGGGTGACTACCACGTGGTCGGCTACGGAGAGAACATCGACGTCCCGACCATCGATGTCATCTCAGCCGAGATCAACTTCATCGGCAACCTCGTCGGCTCCTACACCGACCTGTGCGAGTTGATGACCCTGGCCGCGCAGGGACTGGTTCGGTTGCACACGACCAAGTTCCCGCTCGCGGACTTCCAAGACGCCCTTGACGATCTCGAAGCGGGCCGCATCCGTGGCCGCGCCATCCTCACTCCCTGATCGGGTGCGCGAAGAACCGCGCGGAAAACGTCCCCAGAAGACAGGCAAAGGAAAGCAATGATCTTCATTACCGCGAAGTTCCGGGTGCGTCCCGAGTATGCCGATCAATGGCCCCACATCGCCAGTTCCTTTACTCAGGCAACCCGAAACGAACCAGGATGCCTTTGGTACGACTGGTCCCGCGGTGTCGACGATCCGAACGAATACGTTCTGGTCGAGGCCTTTCGCGATGACGCCGCTGGTGCCGCACACGTCAACTCCGAGCACTTCAGGGCAGCACAGCAGTCACTTCCACCGTACCTCGCGGAAACTCCACGGATCATCAACGCGACGGTTCCGCAGGACGATTGGTCCAGGCTCGGAGAAATGTCGGTTCAGGAGCAGAAATGACCACCCCCGCTCGCCGGGCAACTAGGAGGAAGTCATGACCGCAGGAGAAGAAACAGCCCGGGTGGCGCTCGTCACGGGTGCCGCACGAGGTATTGGCCGGGGTATCGCGCTGCGACTGGCCGCGGACGGCCTCGATGTCGCGGTCAACGACATCGAGGCCAACAGCGCACAGCTCAAGGAGGTGGCGGAACAGATCGAGGCGTTGGGCAGTCGATCGACGGCCGTCCTGGCGGATGTGTCCGATCCGGACGCGGTACAGACGATGGTGGACCGAGTGGCGACCGATCTCGGGCAGCTGAACGTGATGGTCGCCAACGCCGGGGTCGCCCATGTGAAACCGCTGTTGGAGACCACTCCTGATGAGTTCGACGAGTTGATGTCGATCAACCTGCGCGGTGTGTACCTCTGCTATCGGGCCGCCGCCAGGCAGATGATCGACCAGGGTTCCGGTGGCAAGATCATCGGGGCGGCGTCGATCGTGGCCTATCGGCCGTTCCCGCTGCTCGCACCCTACTCCGCTTCAAAGTGGGCGGTCCGGGGGCTGACGCAAGCTGCCGCGATGGAATGGGCCCAGCACAACATCACGGTGAACGCTTACTGCCCGGGCATCGTCGGCACGGCCATGTGGGATCACATCGATGAGAAACTCGCGGAGAACGAGGGGCTGCGCAAGGGAGCGGCCATCAAGAAGTACTCGGAACTGATCCATCTCGGCCGGGTTTCGGTACCCGAGGACGTGGCCGCCTTCGTTTCCTACCTCGCGTCCGTGGACTCCGACTACATGACGGGGCAATCCGTGATGATCGACGGAGGTATTCAGTTCTCCTGACCGGGGACGGAAAAGGGGACTCGCGACGACGCGCGCCGCGAGTCCCCTGAACCGTCATTCAGTGCATTGTGGATGACTACCGGAGTTGATCAGGTCCAGATTGGACGCTCTGATCGCGCCGACGTCCATCTTGTCGACATCCCGGTCGTAGGTCATCAGGCCGTTGAGCTCGGTCTCCACATCAGTGGTCTGCGTGTAGATCGACGCGCTCAGGCCGTTGCAGGCCGCGAGGTACTTCAGCCGCTCGTTCAGCGAGAGGTAGCGCTCGGTCAGCGCTTCGGTGTCCGGTTCGGTGTTGTAGCCCCAACCGGTTCCCGTCCACTGGTGGCCGAACACCGAGAGTGCGAGCCCGCCGTACTCACTGAGCACCGACGCGCGGGTGTCGGACGGTAGACGCGGTGTTCCCGGACCGACGTAGACGTGGTCGTCGACGAGATCACCGTTTCCGGGGTCCGGCCGGAAGATGTTGGACCCCGAGTTCGCCGACACCAGCCGAGACGGGTCCCAGCCCTTCACCATGTCGGCGATGCGGCCCGCGTCGTAGATGCCCCACGCCTCGTTGAACGGAACCCACATCGTGATCGAGGGGTGTGACCGGTGTTCGGCCACCATCTCGCGGAGCTCGTGCTCGAACTGTGCTCTGCCCTGGGCGGTCGCGGGGGGTTCGGTCATCGACGGCATGTCCTGCCAGACGATGAGTCCCAGCTTGTCCGCGTGGTAGTACCAGCGGGCGGGCTCCACCTTGACGTGCTTGCGAACGGTGTTGAAGCCCATCCGGCGGGTCTGCTCCAGGTCGTACCTCAACGCCTCGTCGGTGGGTGCGGTGTAGATGCCGCCCGGCCAGAAGCCCTGGTCCAGTGGACCGTGCTGGTAAACGGGTTCGCCGTTGAGCAGCATACGCAGCTTGCCGTCCACCATGCCCTTGCTGATCGTGCGCATGCCGAAGTAGCTACCGACGGAGTCGATCACCTCTTCGGTCGCCGGGTCCCGCAACTCCACCTTCAGGTCGTAGAGGAAGGGGGTTCGCGGCGACCACAGCCGCGGCTTAGGTACCGGCAAGGAGAGGGCCTGTCCGGCCTGGCCGGTCACGGTTCCGACGGGCTTCTTGTTCCGGTAGGCCGTGGCGACGACGACCTGGTCGGTCGCGCCGTCCGCCCGCACCGTCAGATCGAGCTCCTCCGCTGCGACGTCGGGAGTCATATCGAGTCTGCTGACCGACGCGTTCGATACCGGCTCCATCCAGACCGTCTGCCAGATGCCCGAGACGGACGTGTAGAAGATGCCACCGGGATTGAGGCGCTGCTTGCCCACGGCGCCCGTGCCCTGATCGGTCGGGTCGTGGACGCCGACGACGAGTTCCTGCTCGCCGCCGGGCCGCAGGGCCGACGTGATGTCCGCACTGAAGGCGTCGAAGCCTCCCGTGTGGGTCGCGACCTGCTCTCCGTTGACGTAGACCACGGCCTGCTGGTCGACGGCACCGAAGTGCAGCTTGATCCGCTGGCTCGACCAGTTCTCGGGCACGGTGAACGTGCGGCGGTACCACATCCGGTCCTCGTGCCGCTGCAGTCCGGACAGTTTGGACTCGACCGGGAACGGCACAACGATGCGCTCGTCCAGAGTCTGACCGAACGGCGGGGACGAGCCTTCCTCGGCTGGCGCGAACTCCCATGTGCCATTGAGGTTGCGCCACTCATCGCGAGTCAGCTGGGGACGCGGGTACTCGGGCAGCGGGTTGTCCGGATCGACGTCGTCCGCCCAGCGAGAGGTGATGGTGTAGGTGGAGTTGTTGTCCACAGGGGAGTTGAACGCCTCGA
Organism: Amycolatopsis palatopharyngis; assembly: GCF_003385185.1. GTDB lineage: Bacteria > Actinomycetota > Actinomycetes > Mycobacteriales > Pseudonocardiaceae > Amycolatopsis > Amycolatopsis palatopharyngis. The sequence goes on from NZ_PQHZ01000010.1 coordinate 43,283, forward strand.
GTTCGGTTCCCTCACTCCTGCTCACGCCGCCCGCGCCGTCGTAGAGCACGCGGATGACCGAGTTGCCGACGCCGGGGACGGGTTCGCTGAGCCCGAGATCGACGACGGAGGCATCCGCGGGATCGAGACCGGCCGATTCGACGGGCCACGAGGTACCGCCGACGTCGACGGTGAAGTGCTCAGGCGCGGAGGACGGCAAGGTCTCGATCTGGTCCTCGAAGTCCATCGACAGCACGGTGCCGTCGGTACCGAGCTTCGCCGTGATCGGGCCGGGCGGATTCCAGCCTTCCGGCACGGAGAACACTTCGGCCGGTACGACCTGCTTGTCCAGGATCGGGCTCTGCCAGAACAGGCGGAGGTTCGAGCCCCCGTGATGCTCGAACATCTCGACCTTGATGTCGTAGGCGCGATCGGCATCGAGCGAGATCGGTTCGGCGAACTTCTCGACGTCCCAGTTGTCCTCCCAGTTGTCGATCAGAAGCTGACCGTCGATCCAGAGCCGGAAGCCGTTGTCGCCGATCATCGAGAACGTGTATTCCTGCGATTCGGCGGGCCGCAGCCTGCCGGTCCATCTGGCGGCGGTGTTGTCCGCCTGCCCGGTGAGTGAGTCGAAGATCGGGTTGAGGTCACCGAATTCGACGTTACGGTCCAGGATCGTCGCCTTGTGTTCGGCGAAATCGAAGGCGCCCGGCGCACTGGATGTATAGTACTCGCCCTTCAGCCCCGGACGAGTCGTCTCGTCGGCCGTGGTCGTGCTGGTCGGGGTGGCCGTTGCTGACAACGACTGGCCCAGCAGCACGGTCAGCACGGTGGCGACGAACACCGTTGATCGTCTGTGTCGCATCTCTTGCTCCTTGCCGATATCGGACTTGGAGTGCGGGAAATCGTCGAGTTCTAAACAAAACCCAACAGGTTCCATCGCGTCAAGGGAAACTGCGACACGTTCCACCACACGGCGCAGCCGTGCATACCTAGCGCGAACTGCGTATGCGCAGCGTAGTCAGGACAGCAGGTAGACAACATGCCGACGATGTCAATGTTGAATATTGACTTTTTCCGTTGGAAGTTGAATCTTAATGTGCGAGTCGTGCCCACCGTCTGAGACGAGGTCTCCATGAGTCGGCAGCCGTTCAACCACGATCACCCCAGGCATTCTCGGACCGGACCGGCCGTCGGCCGTCGTCGGTTCCTGGGCGGACTGGCGCTGGCAGGCGGCGCCGCCCTGGTGTCCACGGGACTCCCGATGCCCGTGGCCGGAGCCGCGGAGGGTGGGATTCGCACGGCCACCGGCGGTCCCCGCCCCTCCCGTGGCGGCCACTACGTGCCGAACGAGGCACCACTGCAACCGGTGCCCTTCCAGAAGCTCCCGCCCGGAGCGGTACGAGCGAGGGGCTGGCTTCGGCAGCAGCTCGACCTGCAGGTCAACGGTCTGAGCGGCCGCTACGACGAGGTGTCCGACTTCCTGGTCTACGAGACCAACGGCTGGGTCGACCCCGGCAAGTGGGCGTGGGAAGAACTGCCGTACTGGCTGCGCGGTCTCGGCGACCTCGGCTACGTGACCGGCGACCAGGACGTTCTCGCCAAGGCCGAGCGATGGATCCGGGGCATCATGGCCACGCAGGCCTCGGACGGCTGGTTCGGGCCGAACGGGTTGCGCACGTCGCTGGAAGGCGGCCCCGACTTCTGGCCGGGGATGCCCCTGCTCGGTGCCCTGAGATCGTGGCACGAGTATTCCGGTGACGATGCCGTCCTGCCGTTCATGACGAAGTACTTCGCCTTCCAGAACAACCAGCCGCCCGAAGTGTTCAACCGCTCGTGGGGTGCGTTCCGCTGGGGCGACAACATCGACAGCGTCTACTGGCTCTACAACCGAACCGGGGACGGCTGGTTACTGGATCTGGCGACGAAGATGCACCAGGGCTCCGCCGACTACACGAGTGGCATCCCGAACTGGCACAACGTGAACCTCGCGCAGGGCTTCCGGGAGCCGCTGCAGTACGGACTGCTCGCCGGCGACGTCAAGTTCCGGAACGCCACCTACCGCAACTACGAGACCGTGATGGGGCGCTACGGCCAGTTCGCGGGTGGTGGGTTCGCGGGCGACGAGAACTGTCGTCCTGGCTTCGGTGATCCCCGCCAGGGGTTCGAGACGTGCGGCATCGTCGAGTTCATGCACAGCTTCCAGATGCTGACCCGGTTCACCGGCGACATCGGGTGGGCCGACCGGTGCGAGGAGCTGGCGTTCAACCTGTTGCCCGCGTCCTACGACGCGGAGCAGCGGGTGTTGCACTACGTCACGAGCGCCAACAGCATCCAGCTGGACGACGAACTCAAGCACGGCCAGTTCCAGAACGGCTTCCCGATGCAGGCCTACAAACCCGCGGTGCACGAGTACCGCTGTTGCCCGCACAACTACGGCATGGGCTGGCCGTACTTCACCGAGGAACTGTGGCTCGCGACCTCGGACGCGGGCCTTGCCGCCTCGATGTATTCCGCGTGCGACGTGCGCGCCCTCGTCGGCGACGGAACCGAGGTCGCGATCACCGAGGACACCGAGTATCCGTTCGACGACCTGGTGACCTTCACCGTGGCGACGTCCAAACCGGTGTCGTTCCCGCTATATCTCCGGATACCCGGATGGGCGGAAGACGCGACGATCCGGCTCGGCGGCGAGCCGTTGCCCGTGCGTACGAGCGCAGGTGACTGGGCCAAGGTGGAGCGCACGTGGCACGACGGCGACCGGCTGACCCTGCGGTTGCCGATGCGCACGTCCACGCGAAGGTGGAAGGACAACCACGACTCCGTTTCCGTGGACCGTGGCCCGCTGACGTACTCCCTGCGGATCGAGGAACGGGTGGAGCGATTCGCAGGCACGCCCGACTGGCCGGAACTGGCGATGTACCCCGAATCTCCGTGGAACTACGGCCTCGTGCTGCCCGCCGACGGCCGCTTCGACGTCGTACAGCGCGCTGTGGAGGGTGGTGCGAATCCGTTCACCCATGAGGGCGCGCCGATTCAGTTGCGGGCGCGGGCCAAACGCATCGCGGAGTGGGAGGCCGACAGCGAGAACGTCGTCGGCCTGCTGCAGCCGAGCCCGGCCAGGTCGGCTGCCGAAATCGAGACGATCACGCTGATCCCGATGGGCGCGGCGCGACTGCGGATCACCTCGTTCCCGACGACCACACCGGGATCGGGCGGTCGGCAGTGGCGGCTGCTACCGCATGCCGTCGCTTCGCACATCAACGGGAGCGACTCCTACGAGGCCCTGTACGACGGGCGCTCGCCTGCCAGTTCGGCCGACACGTCGATCCCGCGATTCACCTGGTGGGACCGCCGGGGTAGTACCGAGTGGGTGCAGCTGGACCTGCGGGAGCCGCGCGCGGTGTCGCAGGCCTCGGTCTACTGGTTCGACGACACCGGTTTCGGGCAGTGCCGGGTGCCGGAGTCGTGGCGGGTGCTGTGGCTCGACGGCGGCACGTGGCGGCCGGTGACCGGCGCGTCGACCTACGGCACCGACCCGGACCTGCTCCACACGGTCCGATTCGATCAGGTGCGGGCCCAGGTGCTGCGGGTCGAGGCCACCTTGCGGCCCGGCTTCTCCGGAGGCATCCTCCAGCTCGACTTCACCGCCTGACAGCACGCGGCCCGGCCCCCAGCGCGCTTTCCCGGGAAAGTGCGGATTTCTGGGCGCTGGAGCTGGGCAGGGCTCGCACTTTCCCGGGAAAGTGCGAGAGGGGAGTTGGGGCGGTGCCAGGGTGCGATCTCCTGCCGAGCGGACGCCGACGGCGCCTGAGATGATCCCAGCGATGAGTATCTCGGCCGATTCTGCTGTCCAGGTGGTTGCCGCGCTACGTGGGGCCGGTGTCACCGATATCGACGACTCGCGGCGCTGCCGGGCGGAGTACTCCGCCGACGCCTCGCTCTACCGAGTCGTGCCCTCGGTCGTGGTCTTCCCACGGGCCGCCGATGAGGTCGCAGCCGTGGTGGAGGTCTGCAGGTCGACGGGAATGCCGCTGACCGCGAGGGGATCGGGGACGTCGATCGCCGGCAACGCGGTGGGGCCCGGCGTGGTCGTCGACTTCTCCCGGCACCTCGACCGGATACACCACATAGATCCGGAGACCGCGACGGCTGTTGTCGATCCGGGCGTGATCCTGGACGATCTGCAGCGCGCGGCCGCCCCGCACGGCCTTCGCTTCGGCCCCGATCCGTCCACCCACAACCGCTGCACGATCGGCGGGATGATCGGTAACAACGCCTGTGGGTCCAGGGCCCTGGGCTACGGCCGCACCGCGGACAACGTGGTCGACCTCGACCTGGTGACGGGAACGGGCGAGAACCTGCACGCCGCCCGGGACCGCGATCCCAGCTCCTCACCGACGCTGACGGCGCTCGACGAGGTGGTGCGTTCGCGGCTGGGAGTTATCCGGACCGAGTTCGGCAGGTTCACCCGGCAGGTGTCCGGGTACTCGCTCGAGCATCTGCTGCCCGAACGCGGGTTCGACCTGGCGAAGACGCTGGTCGGTACCGAGGGGACACTGGGAGTGTTGCGCCAGGCCACCGTCCGCCTGGTCCGCGCTCCGACGACCACCGTCCTGGTGGTGCTCGGATACCCGGACATGGCCGCCGCGGCCGATGCGGTGCCCGCTCTGTTGCCCTTCGACCCGGTCGCCATCGAGGGCCTGGACGCACGGATCGTGGACGTCGTGCGCCGGAAGAAGGGCGGAGCGGCGGTACCCGAGCTGCCCAGGGGCGCGGGCTGGCTGTTCGTGGAACTCGGTGGCGACGATGCCGCCGAGGTCGAAGCGCGGGCCGCCGCTGTGCTCGCCGCGGGCGGGGCCAACGACGGCCGTGTCGCCCGTGGCCCAGGTGAGGCGGCGGCGCTGTGGAAGATCCGTGAGGACGGTGCGGGGCTCGCCACCAGGGTGAACCCGGAGCGGCCCGGCCACGCGGGCTGGGAGGACGCCGCGGTACCACCGGAGCACCTCGGCGCGTATCTGCGGGAATTCGAGGCCCTGCTGGCCGAACACGGTCTCGCTGGTGTCCCTTATGGACATTTCGGGGACGGATGCGTGCACATTCGTATCGACTTCCCGCTCACCAAGCGGGAAGGCAGGTCGGTTTTCCACGGGTTTCTCGTCGAGGCGGCGAAACTCGTGGCAGGCTACGGCGGCTCGATGTCCGGAGAACACGGCGATGGTCGCGCCCGGGGCGAACTGCTGCCGTTGATGTATTCGGAGGCCGCACTGGAGGCCTTCGCCGCGGTCAAGGACGTCTTCGATCCCGGCGATGTGCTCAACCCCGGGATCATCGTCCGCCCGAGCCCGGCGGACGCGGACCTCCGCCTGCCGTCGGCGCGCCCGTTGCGAACCGGGCTCGGATTCGCCTACCACGCCGATGGTGGCGATTTCAGTACCGCGGTGCACCGGTGTACCGGGGTGGGGAAGTGCCGGGTGGCAACCGGATCCGGGGTGATGTGCCCTTCCTTCAGGGCGACAAGGGACGAGCGGGACTCCACCCGAGGCCGGGCGCGGGTGTTGCAGGAACTGGCCAACGGATCCCTTGTGTCCGGCTGGCGCGCACCCGAGGTCCAGGACGTTCTCGATCTGTGCCTTTCCTGCAAGGCCTGCGCCTCGGAATGTCCCACCGGGGTGGACATGGCCACCTACAAGGCGGAGGCGCTGTACCAGCGTTATCGCCACCGGCCGCGTCCGGCGGCCCACTACTCACTGGGCTGGCTGCCTCGATGGGCCCGGCTGGCGTCCCGGATGCCCGGCCTGGTCAACAGTGCGATGTCCGGGCCGCTGGCCGCGCTCGGCAAGCGGATGGCGGGCGTCGACAGCCGCCGGACACTGCCCACGTTCACGAAACAGACGTTCCGGCAGTGGTTCTCCGACCATCCCAAGGCGTCCGGGGAGCCGGTCCTGCTCTGGGTGGACACCTTCACCGATCACTTCACCCCACAGGTCGGCGTCGCGGCCGTCACCGTACTGGAGGACGCCGGATTCTCGGTGTCCATTCCGGACCAGAAGCTGTGCTGTGGGCTGACCTGGATCTCCACCGGGCAACTCGGCACCGCCCGCCGGATGCTTCGCCGTAGTGTCAACGCGCTCGCGGACGCGGCCGAGGCAGGCACCCCCATCGTCGGTCTCGAGCCCTCCTGCGCCTCGGTTTTTCGTGGCGATGCGGCGGAACTGCTCGGTCCCGCCCCCGCCGTCACCGCTGTCGAGGGAGCCGTCAGAACGCTCGCCGAGCTGCTCGGTGAGGTGCAGGGGTGGCAGCCACCTGATCTCGCCGGCACGAAGGCCGTCGCCCAACCGCACTGCCATCAGCACGCGGTCATGGGCTTCGGCGCCGACCGGGCCCTACTGGACCGGGCCGGCGCCGAAGTCACGACGGTCGACGGCTGCTGTGGCCTCGCCGGCAACTTCGGCGCCGAGCGCGGCCACTACGACCTCAGCATCGCGGTGGCCGAGGACAATCTGCTGCCCGCGGTCCGCGCCGCGGACGAGACGGTCACCGTGCTCACCGACGGGTTCTCCTGCCGGACCCAGCTCGAGCACCTGACCGAGCGCGACGGGATCCACCTGGCCGAACTGCTCGCCGCCCGGATCCGCCGCTGAGTTCGTACCGGCTACGCCGGAAGCTCCGGCCAGTCGAGGCTCAGGTACTGGGGCTCGGTGAACTCGTGCAGGCCTTCGTGGCTTCCTTCCCGGCCCAGCCCGCTCTGCTTGACCCCGCCGAAGGGGGCCGCGGGGTCGGAGACGATGCCGCGGTTGATCCCGACCATGCCCGCTTCGATCGACTCACCGAGCCGCACGGCGTCCTGCAGGTTCCCGGCGAATACATAGGCCGCGAGGCCCATTTCGGAGTCGTTGACGAGCGTGAGCAGTTCGTCCCGGTTCTGCCAGGTGACGATCGGTGCCACCGGGCCGAAGATCTCCTGCTGGACGATGTCGGCATCGGCAGGCACATCGGTGAGCACCGTGGGGGCGAAGAAGTATCCGTCCGTGTCGGCAGGGACGGCCGCGCTGGCCGCTGTCCGGGCTCCGCGCCGGATCGCGTCGTCGACCAGTGCGGTCACGTTCTTGACGGCTTCGGCGCTGATGAGCGGGCCGACCTGGTTGTCCGGGTCGGCGGCGGCGCCGACGCGCAATGCCTCGACCTCCTTTCCGAACCGTGCCACGAACTCGTCCGCGATGTCGGCGTGGAGGTAGAAGCGGTTGGCGGCCGTGCAGGCCTGGCCGCCGCCGCGGAACTTCGCGACCATCGCGCCGGCGACAGCGGCGTCGAGGTCGGCGTCGGCGGTGACGATGAACGGTGCGTTGCCGCCCAGTTCCATCGAGGCGTTGACCACGCGGTCCGCGGCCTGGCGCAGCAGCAGCCTGCCCACCCCGGTCGATCCGGTGAACGAGATCTTGCGGACGCGGGAATCCCCCATCCACGTGCTCACCACGCCCGCGGCGTCGGTCGTCGGCACCACGTTGACGACGCCTTCGGGAACACCTGCTTCGGCGAGCAGGCGGGTGATCGCGAGAGCCGTCAGTGGCGTCTCGGCCGCGGGCTTGAGCACGACCGTGCATCCGGCCGCGAGCGCGGGTGCGATCTTGCGGGTGGCCATGGCGGCAGGGAAGTTCCACGGGGTGACGAGGGCCGCGATGCCGACCGGGCGATAGGTCACCACGGTCCGGGCACCGCCGGCGGGCGACGGTCCGTACCGGCCCTCGGTACGCACGGCTTCCTCGGCGTACCACCGGAAGAACTCGGCGGCGTAGGAGACCTCGCCGAGTGCGTCGGTCAATGACTTGCCGTTCTCGGCCGTGATCAGCGCGGCGAGGTCCGCGCGGTCGCGCAGCACCAGATCGTAGGCGCGCCGGAGTATCTCCGATCGCTGCCGGGCCGGAGTGCGGGCCCATGCGGAAGCGGCGGCCGCGGCCGCGTCCACCGCATCGGCGGCATCGGCTGGTCCACCGTTCGCTACCGTCGCGATCACCCGGGCGTTCGCCGGATCGCGCACGTCGAACAGCCCGGCGGCTCCGGTTGTCCACCGGCCGCCGACGTACAGGCCGGCGCTGGGCTCCAAGGTATCGATGAGCGACATCGGTTGCCTTTCTTACGACGGGGCTTGGCGAAGTGCCGTCTCAGCGGCGGCTGGGACGTTGCCGACGGGTCATTGGGTGCATCCTCACCGGAGGCAGGCCATGCCGTCCAGTGCGTATTTTGCAAGGCTCCTAGTACTTTGCGGCATACTTGCTGGCATGGAGCTTCGGACGCTGAGGTATTTCGTCGCGGTCGCCGAGTCTGGCTCGGTGAACGCCGCGGCCCAGGTCGTGCACGTGACCCAGCCGGCGTTGTCGCGGCAGCTTCGCCAGCTCGAGCGCGAGTTGCACGTCACGCTGTTCGATCGCGGCAGCGGCAGACTGGAACTGACGGCGGCCGGACGACAGTTCCTGCCGGTCGTCCGCGATCTCGTACGCCGAGCGGAATCGGTCCGCTCGGCCGCGGACGCTTTCGCGGCCGGCCGGCTCGTCCACCTCACCATCGCGGCTCCGACCACGACACTCACCGATGTCATCGCCCCGTTCCTGGCCACGTTCGTCTCCGCGGATCCGTTGCCCACGGTGCGCGAGGCGAGCAAACCGGGGGCGTTGGACCTGCTGCGGCACGATGCGGACCTGGCGATCGTGACCAGGCCGCCGCCCACGTCGTGGAGCAGCCGGGCGCTCGCCGTCCTGCCGCTGTGGGCCTATGTGCCGCACGATCATCCATGGGCCACACGGGACTCGGTCGGCCTCGCCGAGCTGGCCGAGCAGCCTCTGGTGGTGCTCGATCCGTCCTTCCGGCCGCGGCAGCTCCTGCGGGAGGCGTTCGCCGCCGAAGGGCTCGGCGCGGCCGAGTACGTCGAATGCGGTAACGCGCAGGTCGCGCAGGCCCTGGCCGCGGCAGGCCGCGGTATCGCGGTCGTCTCCGACGACCCTCGATTCGGCCTGCGTGGCCTGCGGATCGACACCGCGCTCGGCTGCCTCCGGATCAAGCTCTACGCGGCCTGGGCGCCCGACCACCACGCCGCGCACGCACTGGCTGCGATGGCCGACCGGCTCCGCCTGTTCTGCGCGAGCCGGTACGGCAGCGAGGTGTTGCCGGAAGATCCGTGATCGCCCGGCCAGGGCGACGTCAGCCGAGGGCCGCGCGGGCCTCGGTCAGTGCCTGATCGAGGATGCCGATCCCGGCCCGAGCCTGCTCCGCCGTCGTTGTGAGCGGAGGTACGACGTGAATGCGGTTGGAGTTCGCGAAGGGCAGCAGACCGCGCCGTTGACAGGCCGCGACGATCGCGCTCATGGCCGGACTCGTCCCACCGTAGGGGGCCAGCGGTTCGCGCGAACCCTGGTCGGCGACCAGTTCGACAGCCCAGAACGCACCTGTTCCGCGGACCTCGCCGATCCAGTCGTGCTGTTCCGCCAGCTCCCGCAGTCCCGGTCCGAACACATCCTCACCGAGGGCCGCCGCGTGTTCGACGATGTGGTCGTCCTCCATCGCCCGGATCGTGGCGACGGCGGCGGCGCAGGCCAGCGGGTGACCCGAGTAGGTGAGCCCACCGGGATACGGCCGTTCGGCGAAGGTCGAGTAGATGGCCTCGTTGATGACGACACCGCCGAGCGGAACGTATCCGGAATTCACGCCCTTGGCGAAGGTGAGCAGATCCGGGACGACCGAGCCGCCCGAGTTGTCCGAGCCGTGCTCGACGGCGAACCACTTCCCGGCCCGGCCGAAGCCGGACATCACCTCGTCGGCGATGAAGACGATGCCGTACCGATCGCACAGTTCCCGGACGCCCGCGAGATAGCCGGGTGGCGGAACCATGATTCCCGCGGTACCGGGGATCGACTCGAGCACGATGGCCGCGATCGTCGACGCACCCTCGAGCGTGATGACCTGTTCCAGGTGGGCCAGCGCGCGGCCGCACTCCTCCTCCTCGGTATCCGCGGAGAAGGCGCTGCGGTAGCGGAACGGGCCGAAGAAATGCACGACGCCTGCCGAACCGGTGTCATTGGCCCACCTGCGAGGATCGCCGGTGACGTTGACCGCGAGGTCGGTTCCGCCGTGGTACGAGCGATAGGTGGACAGCACCTTCGGGCGTCCGGTGTGCAGCCGGGCCATCCGGATGGCGTGTTCGTTGGCGTCCGCCCCGCCGTTGGTGAAGAAGACCCGGTTGAGGTCCCCGGGAGCGTGCTCGGCGATCAGCCGAGCGGCCTCGGACCGGGCCCCGTTGACGTGGCCAGGTGCCACGGTGCACAGCGTCGCCGCCTGCTCCTGGATCGCCCGGACGATGGCGGGGTGCTGATGCCCGAGGTTGGTGAACACCAACTGGGAGGTGAAGTCGAGCAGGCGGTTGCCCTCGCGGTCCCACACATAGGAGCCTTCGGCCTTGGTGATGACCATCGGGTCCAGCTTCGCCTGCGCCGACCAGGAGTGAAAGACATGCCGACGGTCGAGCTCGTAGGCCCTTTCGGCGTCGAACGTGGCTGCGAAGTGCTCAGACATTCTGCGGGAACCCCAATTCGAGGCCGCCTTCTGGGCGGGCGGCCGGGTTGATCCATCGGGACGTGACGACCTTGGCGCGAGTGAAGAAGTGGACGCCCTCTGTGCCGTGCGCGTGGGTGTCGCCGAACAGTGAACGCTTCCATCCGCCGAACGAATAGTAGGCGACAGGTACGGGAATCGGGACGTTGACGCCGATCATGCCCACCTGGACGTCGGTTTCGAAGCGGCGGGCCGCTCCGCCGTCGTTGGTGAAGACCGCGGTGCCGTTGCCGTACTGATTGGCGTTGATCAGCTCGACGGCCTCGTCGTAGGACGAAACCCGCACGACGGCGAGGACCGGGCCGAAGATCTCCTCGGTGTAGATGTCCATGTCGGCCGTGACGTGGTCGAACAGCGTCGGACCGAGCCAGTGGCCCTCCTGTGCGCCGCGAGCGTCGACCTCGCGGCCGTCGAGCACCAGCTTGGCGCCTGCCGCCTCACCGGAGGCGACGAAATCGGCGACCCGGTCCCGGTGCGCCTTGGTCACCAGTGGGCCCATGTCGGCTTCGGTGCCGTCCGGGCCACTGCCCTCGCGGCCGTCCCCGGTGACCAGGGTTCGGGTGCGTTCGGCGATGCGCGCGACGAGATCGTCGCCCACCGGGTCCACCGCTACCAGGACACTGATGGCCATGCACCGCTCTCCGGCGCTGCCGTACCCGGCGTTCACCGCGGCATCGGCCGCGAGGTCGAGATCGGCGTCCGGCAGCACGACCATGTGGTTCTTCGCGCCGCCGAGGGCCTGGACCCGCTTGCCGTTGCGGCTCGCCTCCTCGTACACGTACTGGGCGATCGGGGTGGAGCCGACGAAGCTGATCGCGGCCACGTCCGGGCTCCGCAGCAGCGCGTCTACGGCGACCTTGTCGCCCTGCAGCACGTTGAAGACCCCGTCCGGCAGTCCGGCCTCCTTCCAGAGGTCGGCGATCCACAGGGCGGCGGAGGGGTCCTTCTCGCTCGGCTTGAGGACCACCGAGTTCCCCGAGGCGATAGCGATCGGGAAGAACCACATGGGCACCATGGCCGGGAAGTTGAACGGGCTGATGATCCCGACGACGCCGAGCGGTTCACGTTTGGAGTGAACGTCGACGCCGGTCGACGCGCTACCGGAGTAGCCACCCTTGAGCAGGTGGGAGATGCCGCAGGCGAACTCGACGACCTCCTGGCCGCGGGTGATCTCCCCGAGGGCGTCGGAATGGACCTTGCCGTGTTCGGCCGTGATCAGCCGGGCCAACTCCTCCTTCCGGCTGTTGAGCAGCTCACGAAAGGCGAAGAGGATCTGCGTGCGTTTGGCCAGCGACGTGGCGCCCCAGGCGCTGCCTGCTGTGGCTGCCGAGGCGATGACGTGCTGGGCGTCCTGCTCGCCGGCAAGCGCGACGCGCCCGCTGACCTGGCCGGTGGCCGGGTTGGTGACATCGGCCCAGAGGCCGGAAGTGCCGGAGAACTCGGCTCCGTCGGCCCAGTGTGTGATGGAGGTGGTCATGGGCCCAAGCTAGCTCGACGGATCGCTATTACTTGCCGACACATCGTAGGATTTCGAGGAGACTGCCGACATTATGTCGGCGTCGAAAGGGGTGTGCCATGGCCGTGGTGACTGTGGAGCAGGTGCTGGAGATGTCCGTGCTGCGGGCGGCGCGCCCCGAGGTTCTCGCTGGCAGGTCCGGCCTTGGCCGTCAGGTCCGGTGGGTACATACGACCGAGCTGGCCGATATCGCACCACTGCTGCGCGGGGGCGATCTGGTGTTGAGTACAGGTATCGCGTTCCCCGGCAACGACGATGGCCTCGAGGCGTTGGCGAGGAGCCTGCGGGACAGTGAAGCAGCGGGCCTGCTCATCGAACTGGGCCGCCGCTGGGCTTCGGTTCCCGCGGCACTCGTCTCGGTCTGCGAGCGGTTGGACCTTCCGCTCGTCGCGTTGACGCGTGAGGTGCGATTCGCCGCCGTCACCCAGGCGGTGGGCGAGCGAATCGTGGACGAGCAGCTCGCGGAGCTTCGCGAGGCCGAGCGGGTACATGACACCTTCACCGCGCTGAGCATGGAGGAGGCGGGCCCGACCGAGATCCTGGCCGCCGTGCAGCGCCTGGCCGGCGCCGCGGTGGTGCTGGAGGACGAACAACACAGAGTGCTCGACTACCGGGCAGGACCAGAGGACATCGCCGGTTTCCTGGCCGACTGGCAATCGCGGTCACGCGCTGTCGATCACCCCGGACGCACGGCCTGGGACGCGGCGAACGGCTGGCTGGTCACCAGACTTGGCCGGCGTGACAAGGACTGGGGCCGGCTGATCGTTCAGGCTCCAGCCGCGCCCGCGCGGCGACTCGCCGTGGTGGCGGAACGAGCCGCCTCCGCACTGGCGATGCATCGGCTGCAGGATCGCCATCGCGACAGCCTCCTGCGGCGCACACACCACGAGCTGCTGCTCGGTCTGCTCGCGGATCCGACCGACACCGACCTGCTGCGCCGATGCGAACTGTCCGGGCTGCCAACGGAGAACCGGGAGTTCGTCGGCCTCACGATCCGTCCGCGGCTGCCCCTTGGCGGCCGGTCCGACCCCGAACTGTCCACCGTGGACGACGTACTCGCCGCTGTGGTGCACGCGGCGCACGGGCTTCGTCTGTCGTCCTTGGTGTGCGAGATCGACCGCGATGTCCGGGTGCTGTTGTCGTTCGCGCCGTCCGTGAACCACGAGCGTGTGGTGGAGAAGCTCGCGGATCGGGCGGCCGACCGGCATTCGGTCGTTGTCGGCGCCGGCCGCGTGGTCACCAGGGCCGGGCATATCGACCGAACGCTTCGCGAGTCGCAGCACGTGGTGGAATCGGTGCACACAGGTACAAGCGGAAGACTCGTCCACCGGCTTGAGGACGTACACCTCCGTGGCCTGCTCACGATGCTCGGCGACGACGAACGGGTGCATGCGTTCGTCACCCGTGAACTGGACGTGCTCGAAGAGCACGACGAGCGCCGCGGCGGCGACCTGATCGAGGTGCTGCGGGCGTTGCTGGAGCATCCGACGAGCAAGTCCGGCGCCGCGGCCGCGGTCCATCTGTCCCGGGCAGCGTTCTACGACCGGCTGACGAAGATCGAACGGCTGCTCGGCGTCTCCCTCGACGACCCCGACATCCGCGTATCCCTCCACGTAGCCCTGATCGCCGCCGACCTCGCTACCTAGGTGCGGGGCAGGGCCAGTGGAGGGGGAGTTACGCCAGTCAGGCGGCGCCATTGCGCCATCTGAGTGATAGCCGTCACATTTGGACGGTCGATGACGACAGGTTGTTTGGGACCTCCACGGGGATGACATTTTCGTCCGTCTCCGAAGAGATAGGAGGCTGTCGTGACACGATCATGGCGGCTTACGTTCATCTCCGTGATCGCGGCCGGTGCACTGCTGGCGCCGCTTACCACGGCCAGCGCGCACGACCCCGAGCATGATCATTCAGGCCCCGGTTCGTCGGGTCCTGACGCGCATAGTCAGAACATGAAACTGCTCGCCAACGTGCAGCGGTCCGCGTCCGCGACACAGTCCGACCTCGCGTTCGACGGCCAGCTCGTCTACGCGGGCAACTACCTCGGCTTCCGGGTGATCGACATCGCGGATCCGGAGAATCCGCGAACCGTCACTGACTTCCGCTGCAACGGCGCTCAAGGTGACGTCTCGGTGTATCGAGGCCTGCTGATCCAGTCTGTCGACTCCCCACAGAGTCATGGTGGCTGCGACAGCACGGGCGTCACGGCCTCGACACCGGGCATGTTCGAGGGTGTCCGAATCTTCGACGTATCCGATCCGGCCGATCCCGTCCACCTGACGTCGGTTGCCACCGACTGCGGCTCCCACACCAATACTCTGGTACCAGATCCGGCGAACAACCGAGCACTCGTCTACATCTCGTCGTATCCACTCGGTACCGCGGCCCTTGGCCCCAACTGTGTCCGTGGCGAAGACGGTGGCGGACACGGGTTCGTGTCCATTGTCGACGTCCCGTTGAACGACCCGACGGGCGCCAGCGTAGCCAAATCCTTCCTCGACCCGGCGACGGAAACCGCGACGTACCCGGTCCAGGGCACGACGTTCTCGTTCACCGCCTGTCACGACATCAGCGTTTTCACCGGTATGAATCTCGCGGCAGCGGCATGCATGTCGGAGGCACAGCTGTGGGATATCTCCGATCCGGCGAAACCCGAGTTCGTCCGGCGCTACGACAACCCGATCGTCCAGCCGTCCAAAATCGACCTGTTCCACTCCGCCACGTTCAGCTGGGACGGCAAGGTCGTCGCGTTCGGCGACGAGTCCGGCGGAGGTGGGGCGGCACGTTGTGCGGACCCGGATGACGACCAGGGCCGCATCTGGTTCCTGGACACCGCCACGGGGGCAGAGCTGGGAAGTTACAAGATCCCCCGTGCGGAAGATGGAACGTGCACGATGCACAACTTCAACTTCCTGCCGCTGACCAAGGGCCGCAAGGTGCTGGTGAGTTCGGCGTACACCGGTGGAACGACAGTGGTCGACGTGGACAAGCTGCTCGCGGGTGCCGGCGAGGCGGACGCCGAGGTCGGTTTCTATCGGCCTTCGGGTGGTAGCACGTGGTCGAGCTACTGGTACAACGGCTTCGTCTACGGCAACGACATTCTTCGTGGCCTGGATATCTTCCTGCTCAGTGACGACGCCCGTGCGGGCGCGCGAAAGCTGCCGTACCTCAACCCCCAGACACAGGTGTCGGTCATCCGCTGACGACGCCTGCCCAGTGAACGACCGTGGCCGGGCCGGGGGCACCACAACAGGTGCCCCCAGTCCTGCCGTGTCGAGGCAACCTCAAGAAGGAAGGACCCGACAATGAGAAGAACCGCAGGACGACGGCTTTTCGTCCTTATCGCAGCGCTGTCGCTGCTGGCTGTCTCCCCTCCCGCGGGCGCGCACCCGGAGGGGGATCACGATGACACGCCGGGTGAACCGGGGAGCTACACGTCTCGTGAAAGCACCGCGAACATGCACGCCCAGGGACACAGTGAACATCCCGCGCAGTTCTTCGGCGTCCCGTCCGCAGAACGCACCGTCAGCTCCGACATAGCCTTCTGGGGCGAGTACGCCATCCACGGCAACTACGACGGCTTCCGCATCGTCGACATCTCCGCTCCGGGTAATCCGAAGCTGGTCTCGCACCCGAAGTGCAACGGGGACCAGGGTGACATCGTCGTCTGGGACGACATCGTGGTGCGGTCATGGAACTCACCCGCTCCCGCCGGGCGCTTCTGTGACGGGGAGCCGGTCCCGGTCGGTTTCGAGGGAGTGCACGTCTTCGACATCAGTGATCCCGCGGATCCCGACCTGATCGGTGCGGTCGAGTTCAGCCAGGCGGGCGCCGCGCAGCGCGGTACGGCGGATGGTTGCGGTTCGCACACCCAGACCGCGGTGCCGGACCTGGCCAACAACCGCCTCGTCATCTACAGCAACAACTCCTCGGGTGGTGGCCGGGCGGTGTGCGACACGATGAACATCATCGAAGTGCCGCTCGACGCGCCTTCGGCTGCTTCGCACATCGGCTATGCCCCACTCACCGGTGGGTCGCGGGGCAGCAACAACGGCTGTCACGACGCGGGCGCCATCCTCGGCGACGTCAACCTGCTGGCCTGCGCCAGCGGCCATGCCGCCAATGTCTTCTCCATCGGTGCGCCGCGCGGCGGCACCTTGGAGAACCCGCGGTTCCTCTATGCGATCGAGGAGTCCGACGGACAGGGCAACGCGGTCGGCGACGGCGGACGCTGGCACTCGGCCGCGTTCACCTGGGACGGCGAGGTACTCGCGCTCGGGTGGGAGCCCGGTGGCGGGGCGCAGGCACGTTGCCAGGAAAGCAACCCGGACATCGACAAGAGCATGTTCTTCTACGACGCCGGAACCGGTGCCAAGCTCGGTCAGTGGACGTTGCCGCGGGCGCAGAGCGAGACGGAGAACTGCACCATCCACAACTACAACATGGTGCCCCTGCGCAACGGCAAGTACGTCGCGGTCGGTGGGCACTACCAGGCGGGCACCTGGGCCGTTGATTTCAGCGACCCGTCGAACCCGAGGACGATCGGGTTCTCCGACCCGTCGCCGATCGAGCCCAGCAACCTCGGCGGTGCCTGGTCGACCTACTGGTACAACAACTTCATCTATGAATCCGAGATCCAGACAGGACTCAACGTGTTCCGGCTCTCCAGCCCGGCGACCGGTGGCGCGATCAAACTGCCGCACCTCAACCCGCAAACCCAGGATTTCTCACTGAACTGATCCCGAACGCCGACGAGCTGGAGGTGCCTGGCGCAGGCACCTCCAGCTCAAGGTCCTCCAGCGGCTGAAGGTTGTGGACTACCGAGGTAGATCAGGTCTCATGAGCGCCGGCCGCGTCGTGCAGCAGCCGATAGAGGTCGAGCGCGGTCGGGTGGGTTTCGTTCGCCCGAGCGGCGATGGTTATCTCGGTCCATGCGTCCAGATCCTTCAACGGGACGTAGCGGACTCCTCGCTGGCGTAGCGGGCGCACTGAGGCGGGTACGACGGCGACGCCGAGTCCGGCGGCCACCAACGCCAGCAACGTCACGAACTGGTTCGCCTCCTGCGTGAAGGACGGCACGAACCCGGCCTGCCGGCACATCTGCAACGTCTTGTCCCAGGCGCGGGGTACCCGCTGCCGGGGGAGCGTGACGAAGGGGGAACCGCGCAGATCCGCCATGGACAACCGCCGCCGGTGATGTAAATGGTGGTCCTGCGGGAGTGCGGCGATGAGGGGTTCGCGATGCAGCGATTCGATCCGTAACTCGTCGAGTGGTTCGAGGTCCCGCCCGATGCCCACATCGATCTCTCCGTCGAGCAATGCCGGCACCTGTTCTTCGGTAGTCATCTCGCGCAGGGAAAGGCGAACCTGCGAACGCGCCGAACGATGGGCGGGCACCACCCTCGGCAGGATGTCCACCGCCGCCGACGCGACGAAGCCCAATACCGCGGTGCCGACGACGCCGGCCGCGGCCTGTCTCGCCGCGGTTCGCGACTCCTCGGCGGCGGCCAGGGTGTGGCGCGCCGCGGCGACGAAGGCGATGCCCGCGGGGGTGAGTTCGACCCGCCTGCTGGTGCGGGCGAACAGCTGCACGCCGAGATCGCGTTCGAGCTGGCGGACCTGGCGTGACAGGGATGGCTGCGCGACCCGCAGCCGTTCCGCCGCCCGCCCGAAGTGCAGTTCCTCCGCGATGGCGATGACGTAGCGCAGATGCCTGAGTTCCATGAGGGCCTTCTCATCGTTTCATTTGAGTCATCAATCATGCATCAACAGGTCTTGGACCAACTAGATGTGCCCTGCTTAGCCTGGGTACAGAACTAGGTGAACGTCGTCACACCGGAGGCCCCACAGTGAGTACTGCCCATGCCGCACCCTTCGTCAACGATGCCTGGCTGACCGGGCGAGCTGAGGGCTACGAACGGGAGAACCCGGCACACCCCGGCCAGGTCGTCGGAGCGATCACCACCGCCGACAGCGCGGTCGTCGACGACGCGGTGGAAGGAGCGGTGCACGCATGGGCCGATTGGCGTCGTCGTCCGGCACAGGAACGGGGCAGGGTGCTGATCCGCGCCGCCGAACTCGTGGCGGCACGGGTCGATGAGTTGTCCACATTGCTCACGCTCGAAGAGGGAAAGACCCTCGCGGAGGCGCGGGGCGAGGTCGTCCGCACCGCGGAGACGCTGCGCTTCCACGGTATGCAGGCCTGGCAACCGTGCGGTGAGGTCTTCCACGGTGGCGCCAACGACGAGATCGTGCGGACCCACCGGGTCCCGATCGGCGTCGTCGGTGTCATCACCCCCTGGAACTTCCCGCTCAACATCCCGGCATGGAAGATCGCGCCCGCGCTGGTGCACGGCTGCACGGTCGTGTGGAAGCCGGCTTCCTACGCGGCACTGACCGGTGCGGCACTGGTGCGCATCCTGCAGGAGGCGGGTCTGCCACGGGGCGTTCTGCAGTTCGTACCCGGTCCGGGTGCGCGCGGCCAGCAACTGGTCGAGGATCCCCGGGTCGTCGCGGTGACATTCACCGGTTCGGAGGCCGTCGGCAGGCGGATCGCCGGGATCTGCGCCGCGCGGGGAGCGGGTTTCCAGCTCGAACTGGGCGGGCACAACCCGGCGCTGGTACTGCCCGACGCCGACCTGGACCTCACCGTGCGAGCCCTGGTTACCAGCGTCGTCAGCGGTTCGGGGCAGAAGTGCACGGCCGCGAGGCGAATCCTGGTACACGACGACGTCAGGGACGCCGTGCTGGACCGGCTCACCGCGGCCCTGTCGCAGGTGAAGATCGGTGACGGCATGGATCCGGCGAGCACGATCGGCCCGCTGATCTCGGCAGAGGCTCGGGACGAGGTACGGCAGGCGGTCGATAACGCCCGCACGGAAGGCGCCGATGTGCTCGTCGGCGCGGCACCCGCTGACGACGCTCACCTCGACGGTGGCTACTACGTGCGTCCGACGCTGCTGGCGACCGACAAACCCGATCTCAGCCTGGCCTGTGAGGAGGTCTTCGGCCCCGTCTCGGTCGTGCTCGGCTTCGCCGACGTCGATGAGGGGTTCAGGCTGGCCAACACCACCCGGTTCGGCCTTTCTGCGGCGATCTTCACCGGTAGCGAACGCCTCGCCCGTCGCGCGGCGGACGAGGTGGACGCGGGAATGGTGAACATCAACCAGCCGACCACCGGATCCGAGTTGCATGTGCCTTTCGGTGGCATGAAGTCGTCCTCCGCGCCAGGGCCAAAGGAGCAAGGCCAGACCGCCCGCGACTTCTTCACCGAAACCAAGGCGATCTACGCGACCGCCGTTCGCTGATACCGATCCCGGCGGCGCTGCCGGGAGAGACGAGGCACCTATGTCCACCTCCGACGCCCCCACCGAGCGAACCCGCGTCGACCGCACGGTCACCGGAGTCAGTGCCGGTGCACTGGGTACGTTCGTGCTCGCGGCCGTTCTTGCCCCCGCCACGGTCGGCGACTGGGTCGCCATCGGCTTCGAGAAGAGCGCCGCCTGGTTCGGAATCTATTGGCAGGCCCTGTTGTTGCTCACGTTCGCCGTAGCCGTGGTCGTCGCACTGACGCCCTATGCGCGCGCCCGTCTCGGGGGTGTCGATAGCCCCGAGTTCGGCCGGTTCAAGTGGGTCGCGATGATCATGTGCACGCTGCTGGCGGGTGGCGGTGTGTTCTGGGCCGCCGCCGAACCGATGTACCACTTCACGAGCCCCCCGCCCTACTTCGGCGACGTGCCCGCGGGCGCGGATGAAGCGGTGGGGCCCGCGCTGGCGCAGAGCTTCGTCCACTGGGGATTCCTCGCCTGGGCGATCCTCGGATCGCTGGGCGCGATCGTGATCATGTACGGCGTGCAACGCGGAATGCCACTGCGACCGCGCACCCTGCTGTACCCGGTTCTCGGGGCTCGGGTGGCCACCAGCAAGATCGGCACGGTAGCCGACATCGTGTGCATCATCGCGGTGGTCGCGGGCACCGTCGGCCCCATCGGGTTCCTCGGCCTGCAGGTTTCCTATGGACTGTCCACGTTGTTCGGTATCGCCGACGGCTATGCCACGCAGCTCACCGTCATCGTGGTGTTGACGGCGGTGGCCGTGATTTCGGTGCTGACCGGAATCCGCCGTGGTATCCAGCTGCTGAGCAGGATCAACGTCTGGCTGGCGCTGGCGCTGATGGCGCTCGTGCTCGCGGTCGGTTCGGTCAGCTATGTCGCCGCCGCCTTCGTCGAGGGATTCGGGACCTACGCGCAGAACTTCGTAGGCATGTCGCTCTACACCGGTGACACGGTGTGGACGTCCGCCTGGACCGTGTTCTTCTTCGGCTGGTTCCTCGGCTACGGCCCGCTCATGGCGATCTTCATCGCCCGCATCTCCCGCGGCAGAACGGTCCGCGACCTCGTGTTCAGCACGGCCGTGCTGCCGCCGGTCGCCACGTGCGTGTGGTTCGCCGTACTGGGCGGCACCGGCATCATGCTCGAGCAACGGGAGCCGGGATTGGTGTCGGGGCCACTGGCGGAGTTCGGTATGCCCGCAGCGGTGATGAGCATTGCCGAGCACCTGCCACTGGCTGGTGTGCTGAGCATCGGGTTCCTGCTCCTGACCACGTTGTTCGTCGCTACGACGACCGACTCGATGTCGTACTCCGTCGCCCAGGCCAGCATGGTCACCGGGCAGCCGTCGGCGCGGCTTCGAGCGGTCTGGGCCTCACTGATGGGTGCGGCCGCCGCGGTGCTGATCTCGGTCGGCGACGGTGGCATCTCCGCCTTGCAGTCCTTCATCGTCATCACCGCCGTCCCGGTCGGATTCATCATGCTGCCCACGCTGTGGGCAGCGCCGATGTACGTCCGCCGGCTGGCCAGGGAACAGGGGCTGAGCGCGCGACAAGGCAAACCGGACAAGAGCGCTCAGACACCGGTGGGGTCATGATGAGTGCGGTGACTGTCAGCCGCGGCGGAGATGCGGCCATGGAGCTCGATCAGTTCGACCGGTGGTTACGGGACCCCGATGTCGTCATGGCACCGGAACGGCTGGGTGCCGCGCGTCCGACCCGGCACAGTTTCGCGGCTTCCATGTTGCGCACGGCCGTCCGGGATGGTTGGCGCATCGAGATCGAACGGTGGGTGGTCGACGGGGATGGGGCCGGGGAGGCTGTGTACCGGATTCGCACCCCGACCGACGTGCTTCGTTTCGTCGTCTTCTCCACGGTCATCGCGGAAACCGAGCGCATCGACCGCGTGGTCGCGAAGTCCTGGGACGTCACAGCGGCGCTGATCGACGGCGACCTGGACGCGGACCGGCTGCACGAGCTGCGCACCGAGGTTCCCCGCCAGGAACGTGGTCGCGCCGACGCGGCGACGTTGATCTGGACCCGGGGCAACCGCAGCAGCCGGTTCTTCGAACATGTCGTGGCCGCGCTCGCCGAGGGCCAGCAGCCGGACGCGGCGTTGATCGGCAGCTCGCCGTACCTCGTTCGCAGTACCGCCTACTACAGCAACGGCCGTTTCGGCATGGCCACCTATCCCGGCCTGCGCCGCCGTCCCGCGGTGGCCAGTCCCTACCGGGCGCACATGCTTGCGGCGTGGTTGTTCCGCGAGTTCAGTTGCGATCTCGTCGACCACATGGCCCGCTCACGGAACTCCGGCGCCGCGACGCTGGACCCTGGCTGGCGCCGGTGCCTCGGAATCGGCAACGCCACCGGGCTGGGCATGGTGCCCTACGTCATCAACCATCCGATGATCCTCGACCGCTGGGTCGGAATCCGGGAAACCGCGCTGGCCGTCGCCCGTGGTACATCCGCGCCCCGCGCGGATCGGCGATGGCCGGAGCTGTACGCCGGCCTGACTCACCTGATCGGCTGGTGCGAGGCACGGGCGGGCCGGTCGTGCTCGCCGTTCCAGGACACCGGCAGCCTGGCCGCCGAGCTGCGGTGCATCCGCGAACTGGTACGACGCGGACCGCGGGGGCCGCACCCGTTCGATCTCCTCTGGCACGAGGCCGAGGCCCGGATGGGAGTCGAGGCCCAGGAACTGCTCGCCAGCGTGCTGACCGATCTCGACGACTCATTCGACGACGAACTGGAGGCAAGGCTGCACGTCGAAGGTGAACCACACGACCCCCGGGTCACCGACACGGTCGGCCACCTTCGTTCCCAGCTGGCCCGCTACTCCTGGACACATGACCTGGCCCAGCGCGCGGGTTCGGAACACTGGTTCTGGTACTACGCGCGCGACAACGAAGAGCCCCGGCGCGGGATCCGGGGGGTGGACCGAGGGGCCGAGTTCGAAATGCCCATCGACATCAGTCGCGCAGTCGCCGCGATGGACGATGCCTTACGCGACAGGCATGAGCACGAATCGGTCGCGGCCTTCCTGCTGCGGCATCCAGAGCACCGGGCGGCCGTGGCACGCGTGCAGAACCACGCGAACCTGCGCTACGCCGAAGTCCGGGACAACCTGATCGCCGCCGGCTTCCTGCCGCTGCAGCTGCAGCGCTTCCAGCTCGCGATGTACGGCGCTGCCGATTTCGTGCCGCAATCCACCGACTGGGTCCGAGTCACTCTGCTCAATGGAGCTCCGAGCAGGAAGTCGTTGCCAACGCAGGCCCGCTACGAGCACGAGCTTTTCCCGTCCCTACCCCAGCAGAACGAGGAGTGAGTGTGCGACCGACCGATTTTCCGGTGATCGACGGTATTGAGATCAACAACTGGAACCGGGAACTGTTCGAACACCTTCATGCCGGTGGAGTCAGCGCGGTGCATGCCACCGTCGCGGTCTGGGAGGACGCCCGCCGCACCCTGGATCGGCTCATCAGCTGGGATCGCCACTTCCGGGAGCATGCCGATCTGATCAGGCCCGCTACCTGCCCTGCTGATGTTCTCGCGGCGCGTCAGGAGGGCAGGACCGCGATCCTGCTGGGGTTCCAGAACACTGCCCCGCTGGAGGACGAACCGGGTCTGGTGGAGGTCTTCCACCGGCTCGGAGTGCGCATCGTGCAGCTCACCTACAACATCCAGAACCTCGCAGGCAGCGCGTGCTACGACGAGCGCGACGGCGGTTTGACCCGCTTCGGCCGGACCTTGATCGCCGAGATGGACCGGGTCGGTGTTCTGGTGGACTGCTCCCATGTCGGCAACCGCACGACCCTGGACGCGATCGATGCCGCGGCGGGTCCGATCGCGATCACCCACGCCAATCCACTGTGGTACTGCGACTCGCCGCGCAACAAACCCGACGAGGTCATCGACGCGCTCGCGCGGCGAGGGGGAGTCATCGGGCTCACGCTGTACCCGAACTTCATCGGCGGGCCGCAGACATCACTGGAGTCCTTCTGCGCCATGGTGGTCAAGCTGGCCGAACAGATCGGCATCGAACACGTCGCCATCGGCAGCGACCTCGCATGTCACTGGACCGACCAGGATCTGGCCACGCTCCGATATGGACGTACGAGGCCGGATGCCCCGGCTGCCAGCTGGCCGAGCTGGCAGCCCTGGTTCCGCGATGCGAGGGATTTTCCCCGGCTCATGAACGGTCTCGCGGACGCGGGCTTCGGTGACGGTGAACTCGAGGCGATAATGGGCGGGAACTGGATGCGGCTGTGGAACCAGACGATGAAGCAACCACGCTGATGACCACCGGGCGAACCAGCTCAATCGAGGTGTCCACGCGGGAGATCGTCGACGTGGCACTGCGGTCGTTGCGTGCTCATGGTGCTTCCTATGCCGCGGCCCGGCAGGCCGCGGATCTGGTTGAGGAACTACAGGTCGTCGACGGTTCGGGTCTGCCCGCGCTGTCGGCGGCACTGCGACGTCCCGTCTCGACCGCGACCGTGCAAGGCCACACGGTCGACGCCCGTGGCGGCAGCGCACTCCTTGTCGCGACCGAACTCGGTGATCTGCTCAGCACGAGCGACGACGCCACACTGCTGAACGTGGGTGAACCCAACGCGGCACTCGGTGTTCTGCGCCGAGTCGCCGACACGTGCGGGGGTTCGTGGACGGCCGAATGGAGCAGCATTGATCGCGGGCTCCGCGGTGGCTGCCATGTGGACAGAGCTGGTCACTGCTGCCTCTGGGGCGACATCGGCAGCCGATACCCGGCTCTGCCGACCGTATCGCTTCGCGTTCGCCGAGCCGGCGCGACACTCACGAGCGAGGCGAGGCGTGCGGGACGGCTTCCCGAAGTGCCAGCCGCACTCGCACGAGCCCGCCAGTTCGGGCTCACCGTCCAGCGCGAGCAGTGGACACCCCTGGTGCGAGCGGCCGAGAAGTTCCTGCTCGGGACAACGTGCTCGTAGGCCCGCTCGCCGCATCGCGGCCGGGCATCGATGGGCCTTGACCAGGTAAGACGCCAGAATGGCGTCCGATGGCGCCATCATGGCTTGTGATGGCGCCATCGGTGTGCCATAGTGGCGCCATGGACTTGACATCGTATGTGAATTTCCTCGGCAGGGAGCTCGCGACCGCCGCTGAGGCCGGGGGCGAGGAGGCCCGCGCGCTGGCTGAGCGGCTGGCCGGGCCGGTCGAGTCGGCAGTCCGCCTCACCCTGCTGGAGGCGTTGTCGGCCGCGGCCGACGAGATCACCCGTGACCTCGCGCCTGGTTCGGTCGAGGTCCGGCTGCGCGGACGCGACCCGAACTTCGTGGTGACGCCGCCGCCGTCCGAGCCCGCATACGCCACGGCCGCTCCAGAGCCCGAGCCGACACCAGAGGCCGGTCCTGCGAGCACCGACGAAGCAGCCACCGCGCGAATCAACTTCCGGCTCCCGGAACACCTCAAGACCTCCATCGAGGAGGCCGCCGCGAAGGAGGGGCGCTCCGTCAACGCGTGGCTTGGCCGGGTCGCCTCGGCCGCCTTGCGGCAACCGGGCAGGGAACAGCCAGCACAGCAGCGCGGCGGCCGGGGCAAGCAGCACTACACCGGCTGGGTCGGCTAGCCGCGCGGGCAGCGCGCCACCGCATCTCACCGTTCTCACCAGCGAGAACGTCGGCTTCACCAATTCAAAGGGGACAACCATGCCAAAATTCGACACACCGGAACCGATCATCGTGACCCTCGACATGAGTGTCGCCAACGTGCGGTTCGTCGCCAGCGAGCGCACCGACACCGTGGTCGAGGTGCTCCCGACCAACGAGAACGAACCGTCGGACGTGAAGGCGGCCAAGCAGGTCCGCGTCGAGTACTCGGGCGGCACGCTGCTGATCAAGGGCAAGAACCCGCGCCCGTTCGAGTCCTTGTCCACCAAGAGCTGGTCGGTCGACCTGACCGTCCAGCTACCCGAGGGCTCACAGGTGCACGCGGACGCCTCGGTCGGCGACTTCCAGTCCACCGGCAGGCTCGGTGAGTGCCGGTTCAAGTCCTCAGCCGGACACGCTCGGCTGGGCCCGACCGGACCGCTGCGGCTGAACACGTCCGCCGGACACGTCTCGGTCGAGGGAGTCGCCGGCGACGCCGAGGTGACCACGGGGTCCGGCCGGATCCGGATCGGTGACATCGAGGGCGGCACCACGATCAAGAACTCCAACGGCAACACCGAAATCGGCTCGGTCGGTGGCGAGGCGCGAGTGCGCTCGGCGAACGGGGACATCGCGGTGGACCGGGCGGGCGGCGGATTGACCGCGAAGACCGCGAACGGCGCCATCCGGGTCGGTGAGCTCGTTCGCGGCTCCGTCGTACTGGAGACCTCCAACGGTGACCTGGAGATCGGCATCGGCGCGGGCACGGCTGCCTGGCTCGATGTGCAGACCAACTTCGGGCAGGTGCGCAACGCGCTCGAAGAAACGGAGCAACCGGCCGAGAAGACCGGTCAGACCGTCGAAGTACGCGGGCGCACCGGATTCGGCGACATCACGATCCACCGGGCCTGAACCCAGCTCCTACCGTGAAGGGAACTCTGATGACGAACAACGTCGCCCAGCCGGCGATATCGGTGAGCGGGCTGCGGAAATCGTTCGGCGACAAGGTGGTGCTGGACGGCATCGGCCTGACCGTCGCACAGGGCACGATCTTCTCGCTACTCGGTGCGAACGGCGCGGGCAAGACGACGGCGGTCAAGATCCTGTCCACACTGATCGCGGCGAATGGTGGCCACGCCGAGGTCGCGGGACATGATGTGGCGGCCGATCCGGATTCGGTGCGTGCGGCGATCGGGGTCACCGGCCAGTTCTCCGCCGTGGACAACCTGCTCACCGGCGAGGAGAACCTGCGGCTGATGGCGGACCTCAACCATCTGTCCAAGAAGGAGGGCAAACGGACCGCGGCCGAACTACTCGGGCGCTTCGACCTTACCGAGGCGGCGGGGAAACCGGCGGCCACCTACTCGGGCGGTATGCGGCGACGGCTGGATCTGGCCATGACGCTTGTGGGCAGTCCCCGGGTGATCTTCCTGGATGAGCCGACCACGGGGCTGGATCCGCGCAGCAGGCGGCAGATGTGGCAGATCGTGCGGGAACTGGTGGCCGGCGGCGTGACCATCTTCCTGACCACACAGTATCTGGAGGAGGCCGACGAACTGGCCGACCGGATCGCGGTGCTGGAGGGCGGAAGGCTGGTCGCCGAGGGCACGCCGGAGGAACTCAAGCGCCGGATTTCCGGCGGTCACGTCCGGCTTCAGTTCACCGACCCCACTGGCCTGCGGACTGCGCGACGGGTTCTCGGTGAGGCCGCGCACTCCGACGGTGACGCGCTGGCCCTGCGTGTGCCGAACGACGGCAGCCTGCGCTCGCTGAAGACACTCCTTGACCGGCTCGACAACGAGTCGATCGACGTGAACGGATTTTCCGTGCACACCCCCGATCTGGATGACGTTTTCCTTGCCCTCACCGGTGATTCCGACAATGAGAAGGTGACGATCAGATGACCACCGCAGTCGCGAGCCACCCGTTGCGCGATTCGACGACGATGGTGCGTCGCAATCTGCGACGGATGGTGCGATATCCATCGATGACCGTGCAACTGATCGCCATGCCGGTGCTGTTGCTGTTGCTGTTCGTATACGTGTTCGGGGGCACGCTCGGTGCCGGGATCGGCGGGCCTTCCGGTGGCCGTGCCGAATATGTCAACTACCTGGTGCCGGCGATCCTGCTGATGACCATCGCGTCCACCGTCCAGGGCACAGCGATATCGGTGGCGATGGACATGACCGAAGGAATCATCGCCCGCTTCCGAACCATGAACATCGCCAGGGTCTCGGTCCTGACCGGCCACGTGGTCGGCAGCATCATCCAGGCGTTCCTGAGCCTCGCCGTGGTGGTCGGGGTCGCCCTGGCGATCGGCTTTCGCCCGGAAGCGGGCTTCGGCGGCTGGCTGGCGCTGGTCGGCCTGCTCGCCGCGGTGAGCTTCGCCCTGGTCTGGTTCACCGTGGCCGTCGGCCAGGCCTCGAAGACCGTGGAGGGAGCCAGCAGCCTGCCGATGCCGCTGATGTTCCTGCCGTTCCTCGGCAGCGGGTTCGTACCGACCGACTCGATGCCCGACGGGGTCCGCTGGTTCGCCGAGTACCAGCCGTTCACTCCGATCATGGAATCCATCCGGGCGCTGCTGATGGACACCCCCGTCGGCAACGACATCTGGATCGCGCTGGCCTGGTGCGCGGGCATCGCGCTGCTCGGGTACGTGTGGGCGAAGAAGCTCTACAACCGCACGGCGTGACCTGACGTCTGGCCGGTGGCTCGACTCGAGGTCGAGCCACCGGCTTTCGCCATGTCCCGCACCGGGTTCGCGCGGCAGCCGCCGGATCACGTCAGCTCTCTCGCGTGTCCGACAGCGCTCGTTCGGCCGAGGGCACGGCCTGTTCGCGGTCGGCAGGCGAGAGCCCGACGCGGGTGCGACGGTCGAGCAGGTCGGCCACGTCCAGCGCACCCTCATGTCGTACGGCGAATCGCAGTTCGGCGCCGACGGTGTCCACGCCGTCGGCGACAGGCCGCAGCAGAGCCGGATCGCGATTGGCTTCGGCGACCACGGCGGCGGCCTCCGTGCCGTACCGCCGCACCAGGTGTCGCGGTGCCGCCACGGTGGAGAGCTCCGCGGGAGCCGCCGCGCCGACCAGTGGAAGACGCGCGGTGCGACAGGGTGCGGCCTCGGCCGCCCGAGCGGCGAGGGCGGCATCCAGGGCGTCCTGGGCCATTCGCCGATAGGTGGTGAGCTTGCCACCGACGATGGTGACCAGGCCGTCCGGCGCGGTGATGACGGCATGCTTACGGGAGATGTCGGCGGTACTGGCCCCACCGGTGTCCAGCAGTGGGCGCAGTCCGGAGTACGTGCCCAGAATGTCCGCGCGGGTCAGTGATTCGGCCAGTGCGCTGTTGATCACCTCCAGGAGGAAGTCGATCTCGGCCGGCGCCGCCTGCGGTACGTCGGGGATCTCGCCGGACACGTCTTCGTCGGTGAGGCCGACGTAGACCCGGCCTTCGGGAGAGGGCAGTGCGAACACGAAGCGGCTGACGGAACCGGGTACCGGCACGGTCAGACCGGCACCGAGGGCACCGAAGGATTCGGCGGCGAAGACGAGGTGGCTGCCTCTGCTGGGGCGCAGGGTCATCCCGGGGGCGAACTGGCCTGCCCACACGCCCGCCGCGTTGATCACCATCCTGGCGTCGACGTCGACAGTTGTGCCGGACAGTTCGTCGCGCAGCACGGCTCCGTGCCCGGTGGCTTCGGTCGCCGCGCAGCGAGTGAGAATCCGGGCTCCGTGTGCGGCGGCGGTGCGGGCGAGAGCCACCACCAGGCGTGCGTCGTCCTGAAGCTGGCCGTCCCAGGCCAGCAGGCCGCCGCGCAGTCCGTCGACCCGCACGGTCGGCGCGAGTCGTCGCACTTCCGCGCGGGTGATCCGGCGGGATCGGGGCAGGGTGTGGCGCGAGGTGCCTGCCGTCGCCCGGAGTGCGTCACCGGCAAGGAAACCGGAGCGGGTCAGCGCTGCCTGGGAACGCGATACCACCGGTAGCAGCGGCACCAGCTGAGGCAACGGCCGCACCAGATGCGGGGCCGTGCGATCGATGAGGATTCCGCGCTCGACGGCGCTTTCATGGGCGATGCCGACAGCGCCCGACGCCAGATAGCGCAGCCCACCGTGCACGAGCTTCGAGCTCCACCGGCTGGTGCCGAAAGCCAGGTCGTGTTTCTCGGCGAGCACGACCGACAACCCCCTGGATGCCGCGTCGAGGGCGACGCCGGCGCCGGTGACGCCACCCCCGATGACGAGTACGTCGACCGGACCGTCCGCGGAGAGCGCGTCGAGTTCGCGGGAACGCCGGTTGGCGTTGAGGGAGGCGGTCATGGTGTCAGGTACCTCTCCAGAAGGTCGCGGAGGTGGCTGTCCAGCGCGTCGAAGTCGTCGGTCAGTACGGGCCCGGTGAGCGCCGACGACCAGGCGACCAGCAGCACTGATCGGGCCAGTTCCGAGGCGTCTCCGGCGCGAATCGAGCCGTCGGCGATGCCGTTGCCGACGGCTTTCTCGAGCAGGGCCAGCTGGTGCTCGGTGTTGGCGCCACGGCGATGGAGCAGATACGGCATCAGGAACTCCGGGTCGAGTTCGATGATCTTGCGCAGCATCGGGTGGGTGCGGCTCATGTGTGTGGTCCGGACGACGACGTCGACCAGGCGCTGCCGGCCGTTCGGGGCGTCGGAGGTCGCGTCGACGGTGTCGACGGTGTCGTTGATGGCGGTCGACCACTCGCGGGTCAGCAACGCGGCGACCACTTCGCGCACGTTCTGCCACCGGCGGTACAGGGTCGCGCGGGAGACTCCGGCGTGCCGGGCGATGTCGGCCATGGTCATCCGGCGCAGCCCGACGGCGAGGAGCAGGTGGTATGTCGCGTCCAGGATCGCGTCTTCGCTGACCGCATTGGTGGACTGGCCGGACGTCTGGGGATTGCGACGCTGCGACATCATGTGTCAAAGTGTAGCACCTGACTTTAGGAGTGGCCATCGTGAACGAAATCGACGTGCCCGTGGTGCGGATGCGGCGCCCGCGCTGGGGTAACCCGCAGACCCCGGGCGCACTGCCCGGAATCGCTGCCACGGCTCTCGAACAGCTCGGCGCGCGAAGCAGCGCCGCTGTGGATCCCGGCGACGTCTCGCTGCCCGACTCGGCTCTGCCTGCCGCGGCACGGGAGGCCATCGTGTCGGTCGTGGGCGCGAAGTATGTCGCGGCGGAACATGATGCACGGGTGCAACACACCCGTGGCTACTCGACGCCGGACATCCTCAAGCTACGCGCGGGCGACGGCACCGACGCCCCGGACGTGGTGGCCAGCCCTGGTGACCACGACGAGGTCGTGGGTCTGCTGCGAGTCTGTTCGGAACACCGGATCGCGGTCGTGCCGTTCGGGGGTGGCACATCAGTGGTCGGTGGACTGACTCCGGTGCGGGACGGTTTCGCCGGGGTGATCGCACTGGACCTCCACCGCCTCGACCAGCTGGTGCATCTCGACGAGGTCTCCCGGACGGCCACGTTGCAGAGCGGAATGCGCGGTCCGCAAGCCGAGGAACTGTTGCACGCCAAGGGCTTCACCCTCGGCCACTTCCCGCAGTCGTATGAAGGCGCCACCATCGGCGGCTACGCCGCGGCTCGCTCGGCAGGCCAGTCCTCGGCCGGATACGGACGGTTCGACGAGATGGTGGTCGGGCTCGTGCTGGCCACCCCGAGGGGCACCGTCGAACTCGGCACGGCGCCGATGTCCGCCGCGGGCCCGGATCTGCGGCAGCTGGTGCTCGGTTCCGAGGGCGCGTTCGGCGTCATCACGTCCGTGACCGTGCAGGTGCGACCGGTGCCTCGGCATAGGGTGTTCGAGGGATGGCGGTTCGAGTCCTTCGGTGCGGGCGCGGAAGCGCTGCGCGCGCTGGCGCAGGACGGGCCACTGCCGACCGTGCTCCGGCTGTCCGACGAGGCGGAGACCGCGGTCAACCTGGCCGATCCGAGCGGCAAACTGGGCGGCAGCACGGGTGGTTGCCTGGTCGTCACCGGTTATGAGGGCGCGCCGGGTGAGGTCGAGGCGCGCAGGGCTGCGGCGACGGAAGTCCTCGCCGCGGCTGGCGGCACGGCGCTGGGCACCGAGGTGGGGGAGGCCTGGCGCGAGGGCCGATTCCGTGGCCCTTACCTGCGGGATCCGATGCTGGACGCCGGAGGCCTGGTGGAGACGCTCGAGACCGCGACGTTCTGGTCGAACCTCGCGAACCTGAAGACCGCGGTGACCCAGTCGATCACCGAGGCACTCGCCGGTCAGGGCACGCCACCACTCGTGCTGTGTCACATCAGCCATGTGTACGCGGCGGGCGCGTCGCTGTACTTCACCGTCATCTGCGCGCAGTCGGGCGACCCGCTCGAACAGTGGGCTCAGGCCAAGCACGCGGCCAACGAGGCCATCCGGTCCTCGGGCGCCACCATCACCCATCACCACGGTGTCGGCACCGATCACCGGGAGGCCTATCACGCGGAGATCGGCCCGCTGGCCGTGCGCGCTGTTCGCGCGGTGAAGGACTCGCTCGATCCGAAGGGTGTGCTCAACCCGGGTGTACTGATCTGATGCGGTCGTTCCATGCGCTGGTCAACCCGATCTCCGGTGGCGGTGTCGCTCCACGGCGCTGGCAGCAACTGGCCGAGCTGCTCGCCGAGGCCGGAGCGAAGGTGAGCGTCGAACGCACGCGAAGCCGCGGTCACGCGGTGCGTGCGGCGGCCGATGCCGCCGCCCGGGGTGATGTGGTCGTCGCGGTCGGCGGCGACGGCCTGGTGCGAGACGCCGCGGAGGGTGTGGCCGCCGCGGGAGGCACACTCGCGGTGGTCCCGGCGGGCCGGGGCAACGACCTGGCCCGCAAGCTGGCGCTGCCGTCCGAACCGGCCGAGTTGGCGGCGCTGCTGCTCGACGGTCGCGCCCAGCAGATCGACGTGCTCGAATCCAGTGGGGCCTTGGTGATCGGCAACATCTACGCGGGGATCGACTCGGTGTCCACCGCGATGATCAACAACAGCCGGTGGATCCCCGCGCCGCTGCTGTACCGGCTCGCACCCGTCGTGACGGTGCTGACCTGGCGCCCGCCGACCTACACCATCGTCGCCGACGGTGAGCGGATCACCACGAAGGCACATATGGTCGTCGTCGCGAACTCCGGAGCCTACGGGCACGGTCTCAGGATCGTGCCGGACGCGGTCCTCGACGACGGGTTGCTCGACATTCTCATTGTCGGTGCGGGGCCGAAGCGGCGGCTGGGACGCTTTATGCGTCAAGCCAAGACCGGTGCGCACGTCCACCTTCCCGAGGTGCGGGTGATCCGCGCCAAGGAGGTCTCGCTCAGCGCGGATCGGCCCCTTCCCGTCGGCGCCGATGGTGACGACCTCGGGCGGCTACCGCGTACGGTCCGGCTGCGACCGGCCGCCCTGAAGATCATCACTGTCTGACGAGCAGCACCGAGATCGCCGCGGGCAGGCCGGGCTGACGCTGCGGCATTTCCCGCGGCCCTTCGAGTTCTCCACACCGGGCGCCTGACTGGCTACGCGCGCGATGAGCGTGGAACGTTCGAGACCGCAGGCACCTGGGATGCTCAGTGAGCGGGGTTGGCCTGCGGGGCGTCTTCGTTCCGACCTGGACTGTCGTCGAGATCCACCGCGGGGGGTGGGACTCGGAATCCCCGTGTCAGAAAGAGAAGCCAGCAGAATCCCACGGCCAGCCAGATGAAGCCGAGTGTGAGCGCATTCGAGTCCAGGTGCGTGATCAACCAGCCGACGAAACCGAGCCCGATCAGCGGCGCGACGACCCATGTCAGGGGATTTCGCGGCTTCGTGGCGCGGTCGCGGAAGTACTGGGCGATCACGGAGATGTTGACGAAGGCGAACGCGGTGAAAGCGCCGAAGTTGATGAACGATGTCGAGGTGGTGACGCTGAGCACGAGCGCGAGAAGGCCGATCCCGCCGGTGAGCAGGAGGTTGTAGATCGGCGTGTGGAACCGGGAATGGACCTTCGCGAAGATCCGGCGGGGGAGTGCGTTGTCCCGCCCCATGGCGTACATCAACCTGGCCCCTGCCGCCTGGATCGGGATGCCGGCGGTGAACTGCGCGACGATGACGGTGGACAGGAAGACCGCGCCGAAGAAGTCGCCTCCGATCTGTTCGGCGATCTGCAGTGGTGCGCTACCAGCGTTCTGGAACTGCCCTCCCGGGTGGACCAGCTGGATGACGTAGGCGACCAGCACGAAGATGATGCCGGCGATGACGGCGGTCAGCACGATGGCACGCGGCACGGTCTTGCGCGGATTCTTCGTCTCCTCGGCGAAAGTGCTGACCGCGTCGAAGCCGATGAAGCTGTAGGCGGTCAACGCCGCGCCCGCAGAGACCGCCGAGATGGTGGAGGTGCTGTTCCAGAAGGGTTCGGGGCTGAGTACGGCGCCGACGCCGGAGTCACCGATAACGGTGTCCAGGGAGAAGATGACGAAGAAGAGCAGGACCAGCACCTGGAAGGCGATCAGGGCGAGGTTGATTCGAGTCGCTACCCGCATGCCGATGACGTTCAGTGCCGTCGTGAGAATGATGAAGCCGAGCAGGAACATCCATCCGGGTACCGCCGGGAACTGCTCGGTCAGGTACACCGTGCCGAACAGCCAGACCACCATCGGCAGGAAGAAGTAGTCCAGGAGGACCGCCCACCCGACCATGAACCCGACTCGCGAGTCGATCGCCCTGCGAGCGTATGTGTACGCCGAGCCCGCGGCGGGATACAGGCCGGCCAGCTTGCCGTAGCTGAGCGCGGTGAAGATCATCGCGATGGTGGTCACCGCATAGGCGGTCGCCAGTGTCCCGTTGCTCGCCTCGGAGAACACGCCGAACGTGGTCAGGACGATGAACGGCGTGATGTAGGCGATTCCGAAAAGGACGAGTGGCCAGAGCGTGACCGTGCGCTCGAGTTGCTGTTTGTCAGATGTCACTGGTATCTCCGCTGTGGCGCGACTGGGATGGATCCCAGCGGATGGGGTCTAGGTGGCCTTCGTAGAGCGGGAGGGGGAGAACGGGATCACCAGGTCTGGCCTGGGACCACATCCTGTTCAGCCCGCAGGTCCCGGTCTCTCGGGTCTTGGTGACGCTGTCGAGGTCGATCACGTCGCTGAGGCGAGCCGCCGACTCGCCCGCCGATTGGACGCGGACGAGGCCCTCGGGATCAACGATGGTGCTCCGGCCTGTGCCGAGGGGTGCGGCGGCATTGGCGCTGAGGACGAGCACCTGGTTGTGGATCGCAGCCGCACGGGTGAGCACGAGTTCCTGTTCGCGGTCGGCGGTCGTGGTCTGGGTCGGGATGACCACGACCTCGGCACCCAGCCAGGCGAGGTGCCGGACTACCTCGGGAAACCACAGGTCGTAGCACACGGCCAAGCCGATTCGTCCGACCTCGGGAATGTCGAACGTGACGAACTCCGTGCCCGGGTCGAAGGGCTCGGCCGGCCGCCACGGGAAGATCTTCCGATAGCTCGCCGCCACCTCGCCGTCAGGTGTGATGGCGAGGGCCGTGTTGAACAGTTCGCCGTTGGCCCCGCGCTCGAGCACCGTCCCCGGGATCAGCCACACGCCGGCCTCGCTGGCGATCGAGCGCAACTCGGTCACCCGGGGCCCGTCCAGTGGCTCGGCCAGTTCCCGGTACTTCCGGTCACGCTCGGCGCGGTTGCCTTCGACCGTGCAGGTGTGCAGTTCGGGGTAGACGAGCAGGCGGGTCCGCGGGAACTCGTCCATCTGGGCCAGGACGTCGTGCCGCAGGTGACCAATTGCCCGGTCCGGGGGCTGGGGACTCGCCTGAGCCAGGAGCACGGGGAGAAGTCGCACGTGAACCTCCGTGTAGTTCCGCAGAACGTACGTGACCGCCGGATTCCGGGACAGGGACGAACTGCACAATATGGCGGGTCCCGCCTGTGCACCATGTCAGCCGCGGTGCGGGTCATCCGATTGTGTAAGCGGCGCGACGCGACTGCCGGATCAGGCCGAGCCGGTGGCTACCTGAAGGGCGATCCACGCGTTCACCCGTACCTGGGGATCGTCGAGTGAGCGCCCCAGCGCGGCTTCGATCTGCGCGATTCGATTGCCCACGGTGTTGCGATGTATCCCCAGCTCTTCGGCGACCTTGAGCCGGGAGCCGTGGTGGTGCAGGAAAGAACTCAAAGTCCGGACCAGTTCCTTGTCGTCCAGCCGGGCGAGGAACGAAGTGGCGAACGCGGCAGCCCGGTCGTCGTCGAGCACCGCCATCGCGCCCTCGTTGACCAGCCGCTCCCACCACACGACTGGCGCGGCCGGGGTGGCGGAGGCCAGGGCGTGGCCCGCGTTCGTCCAACTGCGACGGGCGTCGTCGATCGTCGTGGGGCTGCCGACGCCGCCGAGGAGACCTCGTGCGGCGATGGCAGGCATGTGCTGGTCGATGGCGACGGGGGTGCCAGCCAGCCACAGTTCCTCCCGCACCCGCGCCGCCAAAGATACGGAGTCCTCTACCGACTCCAGAGCGTCACGCAAGGCGTCGTCCGGTCCCGTGACCCGAGCGATGACAACGTGTTTCGGTAGCGCCGCGCCACGATCACTCCTGGCCTCCAGCACGATCGCCGCGGTCCGCGCATCGGCGTCGACGAGCAGTTCCAGCGCACGTGCGCGCAGACGGCGATCAGCGTCGCGTCGTTCGAGGCGGGTCTGCGCCGCCAGGCTGAGCAGCGAGACGGCCGTCGCTATCGCCGTCCGTTCGCGGTCGGTGACCCGATGGGGCAGGTACACCGCGAGGTGTCCCACCGGCGGTCCTGTCAGCCCGACCGGCTGCACGACAAGTGTCGCGGTACCGGTCTGGATGCTAGTGGCGGCCCGCAGCCCTTGTGGTCGCAGCCTGTCCACCTCCGACGCCACAAGGGCCGGGTCGAGCTCGGCGCGCGCGGGTCCTGTTGGCTCGATGGCGTCGCGGCCGACCAGTGTCGCCGCACCGTCGACGATGTCCGCCAACCGGCTCACGAGAGCCGCGGGATCATCCCGGCGAAGAGCGGTCTGCGTCAGCTGCCGCTGGGCCTCCAGTGATCTGCGGGCAGCGTGCTCGGCGTCGGTCTCCTTCATCGATGCGAGGGTGTGGCTGATGGCCACGAAGGTTGTCTCCCTCGGCACCTCGAACACGTTCAGGCCCTCATGCCGGCAGGCGGCGATCAATCCTGTTGGGACGGTGCGGTGGGTGAGGCCGGTGGCGAAGCCGAGCGCGACGACCTTCCGTGCGGCCAGCCGGGCGACGTAGCCCTTCCATTGGCTGCGCCACTGCCTCATCTCCAGGCCGGTGGTGAGCAGGACCTCGCCGCCCTCGAGGAAGGGCGAGGGATCGGGGAGTTCGCTCGTCGCCACCCATCTGATCTCGGCCGCCGGCTGTGGCAGGTGCACCCCGGCAAGCGCGAGCGAGTGGTGCCCAACTAGTTCCTCGACCGCGACCATGAGTGACATAGTTGCACAGTTGGGCCTGCTGGAGGAGGGCGATCCTGGCATGTCGGGCTGGGCATGATTTCTCTACTGTCGGAGCAACTCATCACCGCCTCACTTCAGGAGCATCGATGTCCGAGAGTCACAGCGCCGGCTACAACGGTGGCCCCGCCCTCGTCCAGGAGCGCCGGCTCGTAACCGAGGTCCCCGGCCCGAAGTCGCGCGAGTTGCACGCCCGAAAGGTGAGTGCCGTGGCGCAGGGCGTGGGCACTGTGCTGCCGGTCTACACCGTCGCCGCGGGCGGGGGCGTCGTGGTGGACGTGGACGGCAACTCGCTGATCGACTTCGGCTCCGGCATCGCCGTGACCACGGTCGGCAACAGTGCTCCGCGTGTCGCGGAGGCGGTCACCGAGCAGGTCCAGGCCTTCACCCACACCTGCTTCATGGTGACGCCCTACGAGGGTTACGTGCGCCTGGCCGAGGAGCTCAACCGGCTGACGCCCGGTTCGGAGGAGAAGCGCACCGTTCTGTTCAACTCCGGCGCCGAGGCCGTGGAGAACGCTGTCAAGATCGCGCGTTCGTGGACCCGCAGGCCGGCCGTCGTCGCGTTCGACCACGCCTATCACGGCCGTACCAACCTGACCATGGCGCTGACCGCCAAGAACATGCCGTACAAGAACGGCTTCGGTCCGTTCGCCGCAGAGGTGTATCGCGCTCCCGTGTCCTACCCGTTCCGCGACGGCGGGATGGACGGCGTCGCGGCCGCACGCCAGGCGATCGAGGTGGTCGAGCAGCAGGTGGGTGTGGAGAACCTCGCCGCGTTCGTGATCGAGCCGATTCAGGGCGAAGGCGGCTTCATCGTCCCCGCGCCCGGCTTCCTGGCCACGCTCGCCGACTGGTGCCGGGCGAACGGCGTGGTGTTCATCGCCGACGAGGTGCAGTCCGGTTTCGCCCGTACCGGCGCCCTGTTCGCGGTCGATCATGAGGGCGTGGTGCCCGACCTGATCGTCACGGCCAAGGGCATCGCCGGTGGCTTGCCGCTCTCGGCGGTCACCGGCCGGGCCGAGATCATGGACGCGCCGCACGGTGGGGGCCTTGGCGGAACGTACGGGGGCAACCCGCTGGCCGTCGCCGCCGCGCTCGGGGTGATCGAGACGATCGAAGCGGATGGCCTCATCGACCGCGCCAGGTCGATCGAGAAGACCATGAAGGAGCGGCTCACCGCGCTCCAGCAGGCCGATCCCCGCATCGGGGAGGTGCGAGGACGCGGCGCGATGATCGCGGTCGAGCTGGTGGAGCAGGACACCACGACCCCGGACGCAGACCTCACCAAGCGGATCGCCGCCGCGGCGCACGCCGAAGGTCTGGTCGTGCTCACCTGTGGCACGTACGGCAACGTGCTGCGTTTCCTGCCCCCACTGTCCATTCCGGACCATCTGCTCACCGAGGGCCTCGACGTCCTCGAACGCGTCTTCGGGGAGACCCGGTGATGGACGTACTCGACCCCGCCGTCTCCACGCCGCAACCGCTCGATGACGCCCGTACCCAGTTGCGGCAAGCCGTGGGTCTGCTCGGTTACGACGAGGGCATGTTCGCGATGCTCGCCTCGCCACGGCGCGAGGTCACGGTGAGTATTCCGTTGCGCCGCGACGACGGCACCACGGAGCTGCTGACGGGGCACCGTGTGCAGCACAACTTCTCCAGGGGCCCGGCGAAGGGCGGACTGCGCTACAGCAAGGACGTCACCCTCGACGAGGTGCGGGCACTGGCGATGTGGATGACCTGGAAGTGCGCCCTGCTCAACGTGCCGTACGGGGGAGCGAAGGGCGGGGTCCGAATCGACCCGCGCCAGTACTCCACGGCCGAGCTGGAGCGGGTGACCCGCCGCTACACCAGCGAGATCAGCCCGATGATCGGCCCGGAGCGCGATATTCCCGCCCCGGACGTCGGCACTGACGAGCAGACCATGGCCTGGATGATGGACACGTACTCGGTTCAGCACGGGCACACCGTCCTCGGGGTCACCACCGGCAAGCCGGTGAGCCTCGGTGGTTCGCTCGGCCGCGCCACCGCCACCTCGCGCGGTGTCGTGCACGTCGCCGGTGCCGCGCTGCGCAGCCGGGGCATCGAACCCGCCCGGGCGACCGCCGCGGTGCAGGGCTTCGGCAAGGTCGGCCGTTACGCTGCCCGGTTTCTCGACGAGACCGGCGTCCGAGTGATAGCCGTCAGCGACCAGTACGGTGCGGTCGCGTCGAGCTCCGGGCTCGACATCGCCGCCCTCGAGCGGCACGTCGACGCGACCGGCTCGGTCGTCGGTTTCGGTTGCGGGGAGGAGATCACCCACGACGATCTGCTGACCAGCGAGGTCGACCTGTTGGTTCCGGCGGCGGTCGAGGGGGTGCTGCACGGAGGCAACGCCCACCGGATTCGTGCCCAGGTGATCGTGGAGGGCGCGAACGGGCCGACGACCCCCGAGGCCGACCTGGTCCTGCGAGCCGCGGACCGGCTCGTCGTCCCGGACATCCTCGCCAACGCGGGAGGTGTGATCGTCTCCTATTTCGAGTGGGTGCAGGCCAATCAGGCGTACTGGTGGAGCGCCGACGAGGTCGAGTTGCGCCTGGCCGATCGGATGCTCAGTGCCTGGGAGCACGTCAGCCGGCACGCGGAGCGGCTCGGCGTGCCACTACGCACGGCCGCGACCTGCCTGGCAGTGGAACGCGTCGCTCAGGCACACCAGTTGCGCGGCCTCTATCCCTGACCGGCCTTCGGCGACGGCGAGGTCAGGGAGGCCAGGTGCTGGGCCAGGGCATGTTCGGCGATGTCCGGGTCGTGGGTCTCGAGGGCATCGACAATTGCGTCGTGTTCGTCGGCGGAGCTGGCGAGGTGGACGCTGCTCCAGCCCGCGGTGAGACCGGCGAGCCGGGTGTACCCGCGGAGCCTGCGGACAGTGTCCTCGACGATAGCGAGGCCCGCGGCGCGGGCGATGCCAAGGTGGAACTCGTCGTCGCAGTCGAGGAAGGTGTTCGTGTCCTCGGCGGCAAGGGCACGGCGAGTGCGGATCATGACCAGGCGGAGCTGGTCGAGGTCGGACTCGGTGGCATGGACGGCGGCTTCACGCGCGGCGAGTCGTTCCAGCGCGGTTCGCATGAGCCGCACCTCGCGATTGAGCTCGGCCGACAACGACGCGACGACGACCTGGCGGCGGCGACCTTCTTCGAGTAGGCCCTCGTTGAGTAATTCGCGCAGGGCTTCCCGCACGGGGGTGCGCGAGACACCGAGCACGGTGGCGGTGTCGGCTTCGCTGATCGTCGTCCCCGCCCGCAGTTCGCCGTGCAGGATTTTGCGGCGAAGCTCGCTGTAGGCACGGACGACGGCAGGGGGCCGGTCTGGCCCAGGTGGCTGGGCCTGCGGTCGGATTCCTCTCATGGGTGCTGCTCTCTCTCGGCAAGGACGTGGCAGGTGACCTGGGCGCCTTCGGGGCCACCAAGGATGACCGACTGCTCAGCGAGTGCGGTGCGGGTGGTAGTCCAGAAGTGTCCATCGGTGCCCGGATGCAGGGCGTAGCGGGGGAATGCCGAAGCGGCCAGGGTCAGTCGCAGGCGGTGGCCTTGCCGCAACCGATACCCGGTGTCGCCGAGATCGATCCGCAGCCGCGCAGGCCAGGGGGCCGCTGCCAGTGCGGCGCCGTCGAGCACGGGCTGGGTGCGGCCATCGGGCAGCACGTCGCATACGGTTGCGATCACATGCGCTGATGCCGCACTCCCGGAAACTTTCATCCGCAGTTCGACAGGTCCGGCGAGATCGAGCGGGCGGGGCAGCGGCTCGGTGGTGAAGGTGAGTACGTCGGGGCGGATGTGCAGGTCGTGCTCGTCCGGCGGTTCGAGCAACGTGTAGTAAGGATGGACCCGGCTGGGCACCGGATGATGCGGATCATGGGTCCACGTGGCGGTGCGAGCGGTGGTGTCCGAACGCAGGCGCAGGGCGCCATCATCGTGGCTGGGATCGCCGCCCAGATACCAGGTGGCCGGCCGGCTGCCGGTGGGCGGCCATTGGTGATCTTCGCGCCACCGATCGTCCGCACGTGCCAACTGCCAACGCACCGGCGCCACGTCGTAGTCGCCCCGGCCACGGAGATGGTGCTCGAAGAACGGCAGCAGCGGACCGAGGTAGACGTCGAGCATCCGGCGCAGCAGCGCCGGTGACGTGGTGGGGTCCACCGCTGGTTCGCCGGGTTCGCGCAGGGGTGTGGCGACGTGGTCAACCGCCCCGAGCATCAAGTGCTGTGTGGCCCGGCCCGCGGTACGTGCCTGCCGCCAGGTGCTGAGCTGGCCGCGAAGCAGGAAGTCGTAGTAGCCACCTATGTGCAGCGCCGGGATGTCGCCTCGCACCGGCAACCTCACGGTGTCGCTGAAACGTCTGTGTGCCCAAGCGTCCAGCCCGGTGGGCCGGCGGCCATCCAATGCCCTGGGCGCGATGTCCGACAGCGGCCGGACGGACCAGTCCAGCGCGCCGTCATAGTCGTAGAGCGCCTCGTCGACCCAGGTCTCGACCGCCCAGTAGGCACCCATCTCGAGCATGAACACGCCCTGCCGGTAGAGCGCGTGGGTGAGGTCGGCGGCTGCCGCGCGCGGGGTGATCGCGCGCAGGGCCGGGTGTGCCGACGCCGCCGCTGCCCACTGGGTGAAGCCGTAGTAGGAGTCGCCGAACATGCCGACCGAACCGTCGCACCACGGCTGGGACGCCACCCAGTCGATGGTGTCGTAGCCGTCGGTGACCTCGGCGACAAAGGGATCGACCGGCCCGTCGGACCGCACCTTGCCGCGTACGTCCTGCGCCACCACGGCGTAACCGCGCTCGGCGAACCACGCGCCGATGTCCGGCACGAAGCACTCGTCGCCGGCTTTGTCATATGGCAGGCGGACCACCAGCACGGGCCAGCGTGCACCGCGCGCCGGCAAATACACGTCGGTGGCCAGTAACACCCCATCGGACATGCGCACCGCGTGCTGCCTGGCCGAATCCGGCACTGGCGCGAACGGGCGCCGCACCGCCGTCACCCGCTCTGCTCGCATCGCCTCACCCCGTATCGGCACAGCACCACCATCCTGAGCATACCCATCGGCTATTTACATACTTGATGCTCTCTTGTATACCAAAGGCACTTAAGTATTCAAATCAGTACGAACGGAGGCGAGGCGCATGTCGAGACCAGCAGCACCAGCTGGGGCGGAGTCGGCGACCAAACCGAGCGCGGGGCGGGTCGAGGTTCGCTCGATCGACTATGTGCCGCTTGCCGAGCGTCATGGCAAAGCCTGGCACCTCGGGCCGGTCTGGATCATGGCCACGGCCACCGTGGCGAGTGTGGCCATCGGCCTCATCGGCGTCGCGGCAGGGGCGAACCTCTTCTGGTCACTGGCCGGAATTGTCCTGGGCTCGCTGTTCGGTACCTTTTTCAGCGCGTTCCACTCCGCGCAGGGACCGCAACTCGGGCTGCCCCAGATGGTCCAGTCACGCCCGCAGTTCGGCTACCGCGGTGCGGTACTCGTCTGGGTGTTCGTGCTGATCAGCTACATCGGCTATAACGTCTTCGCCGGCGCGCTCGGTGGCGACACCCTCCAGAATGTCGTTGGCGGGTCCTCGAAGGCGTGGGCGCCGGTGGTCGTGGGTGCGGCTCTGCTTCTCGCCGTCTTCGGGTACGACTCGATCCACCGGTTGTCCCGCTGGCTGCTCGCGCTGTTTCTGGTCGCCTACGCGTTCTTTTCCGTCGCGGCGATCACCACCTTCGACCTGCCCGATGGCGCGCTCGACCCGGGACGCTTCAGCTGGTTGCCGTTTCTGCTCCAGTTCGCGGTTTCCGCCGGCTACCTGATCAGTTGGGCACCGTACGTATCGGACTACTCGCGCTACCTGCCGCCGGACGTGGGCGTGCGGTCGACCTTCCTGTGGACATATCTCGGGATGGCGCTGAGCAGCATCTGGTTGCTCAGCCTGGGTGCCCTGATCGCCCAGGCATTCACCGATCTTGGCCCGATCGAAACGATCCGAACCGCAGGAGACGCGATCTTCCCAGGATTCGGAGCCACCGCCCTGCTCGTCGCGCTCCCGGGGCTGATCATCGTTATCGCGCTCAACCTCTACGGTGCGTCGCTCACCCTGCTTGCCATCGTCGACTCGTTCAAACCAGTGCGACCCACCGCCAGGGTCCGGCTCACGGCCGTACTTTCGGTGTCCGTCGTGGGCCTAGCGCTGCAGTACGCCCTGCCGCCCGACTTCCTGACCGCCATCGGCACGTTCCTGGTTTTCCTGCTCTACTTTTTCGGGCCCTGGACCGCGATCAACCTCGTCGACTTCTTCGTCGTACGAAAAGGTCACTACTCGATTCGGGAAATCTTCAACCCCCACGGTATGTACGGTCGATGGAGCCGTCCGGGCCTTGCCGCCTACCTGATCGGCTTCGCCGCCAGCGTTCCCTTCCAGAGCACCGCCATCTACACCGGTCCGATCGCGAAGGCGCTGGACGGCATCGATGTCGCCCACTTCGTCGGAATCGCGGCCTCCGGCATCGCCTACTGGTTTCTGACTCGCTCCCTCGACCTTGAAGCCGAACGTGACCGCATCGCCGAAGCGGACCTCGGCCTGGAAGACCTTGCCAAAGCCCACGCCAACCCGAACGACAGTCCACAGTAGTCGCCACCTGCCAACCGGACTGTCGCACCAAGGGCGCGGGAAGGCGCACTCATGGACACTCGAGTTGTAATGTGAGGGCGATCCGACGAGCTTGCTCGATCACGTCGGCCTGCCATTCTTTGAGCGAGTGCGCAGGCGAATCCTCGAACGCTGCCGCGTAGGGGTCGCCCCCTTGGTCTCCGTCCCGGAAAGTGCTTCGAGGACAGCCGGTCCACAGAAGGGGACATATACCGGCGAGTATCCGCCTTCGTGCGAGAACACGATCTTTCCGCCGGTCAGCTCGGTGGCAAGTTGCACGAGCGCAGTGGCCATTCGCTTGTACCCCGAAGCCGTGACTGACATGCGTCCCAATGGGTCTGCCGCGCACGCGTCGAAGCCGCTCGGTCCAGCCTGCGAGCGAGCCCGTCGGCATCTGTCACAGGTTTCGAGGAAGAGGGTGCCGAAGGTGTTGCCTTGGGGTTACCTGCTGGCGACCCCCGGCTTGAACTACCTGGCGGTTCGCAAGGCGCTTGGCTTGCAGTAGCGTTGTGAATTCCAGGCGACCCGCGACTTATGACTTCGGGTTCATGCCTGTTGATGGCGCGGGTGTGTCCCTTGTTCAACTCGGAAATCACCGAAGGTGCTCGCCCAGTGAGCGAGCAGTTCCGAAGAGTCGTAGGGCGTTCGCAAGCTGGGATTCGCGCGGGGTAGATCGCGTATTCGCACATGCTCGCCGTGCAGGGCGATCTCGCGATCGCCGAGGTTCAGGAAACAGGGATGTCCGGTAGCCCATCCCGCTTCCACCACTGCGACGCACCAGACCGCGGCAGCCTCGGGGACCACCGGGAAAGGCAGGTCCCGATGCTTACCGGACAGCGATGTCGCGTCCGGTAGCGGCACCAACTGGCCGTACTGGCGGGTCAGGGTTCGTATCGCTTCCGAAAGTGATCGGGCGAACCGCAGACCACCGTTGGTCATCCAGCGAAGGCCCCCGCCGGGCCAGGGAGTGACCGTCACTCGCCGTACGGCCTGCGAATCCAGGGATTGGAGCAGTGTCGTCACCACCCTGGCGCGGCGCGCGGCTGCTCCGGGATGTAAGGGGGCGATGCGTTCCGGCCAGCCCCCGCCGACAGGCGCACAAGCTCCGCACATTTTCTATGCCATCACATCGCCGCTGTTGGGGCCCAGGGTCTGGCCGGTGTAGAGGTTGCCTCCGGGATCGGAGGCGAGCAGGAGGGCGGTGGGT
Source organism: Amycolatopsis palatopharyngis (assembly GCF_003385185.1). GTDB lineage: Bacteria > Actinomycetota > Actinomycetes > Mycobacteriales > Pseudonocardiaceae > Amycolatopsis > Amycolatopsis palatopharyngis. The sequence goes on from NZ_PQHZ01000010.1 coordinate 87,684, forward strand.
GCGACCTCGTACGGGAGCCCGAAGCGGCCGAGGGGGAGTTCGGCTTCCTTCGCGCTCTTCCATTCCTGGCTGAGGCCGTCGATCATCGGCGTGCTGATCGGGCCGGGGGCGATTGCGTTGACCAGCACTCCACGCGCGGAGACCTCCCTGGCCAGTGCTTTGGTGAATCCGATGACGCCTGCCTTGGCCGCGCTGTAGTGGGTGAGCCCTGATCCACCCTTCTGGCCCAGCTGGGAGGCGATGTTGATGATTCGCCCGCCGTTGGCGGCGAGCATATGCGGGACCACCGCACGGCAGGTCAGAAACACCGTGGTGAGATCGACGTCGATCATGCGCTGCCAGGTAGCCAGGTCCATGTCGATCAGTGGCACCTCGGTGAGGATCCCGGCGCAGTTGACGAGGACGTCTATCTGGCCATGCTGTTCGAGAACGTCCTCGACCAGGGCGGTCACCGCAGGGGGATCGGTGAGATCGACCGGGTGCCGGGAGGCGTTTCGCGAGGCGGCCGATCGCTCCAACTGATCGCCGTCGAGGTCGGCCAGCGCGAGGGTGGCGCCCGCTCGGTCGAACGCGGTGGCGATTGCTGCGCCGATTCCGCTCGCGGCCCCGGTTATCAGGCAGCGACGCCCTGCCAGGGCGCCGGTGGGTTCGTCATTCATCACGGTCCTTTGGCTTGTCAGCTGGGGAAGCGCACAGTGAGTCCGCCATCGACGACGAGGTGTTCGCCAGTGATGTAGGACGCGTCGTCGGAAGTGAGGAATCGGATCGCTCGCGCCACTTCGTCGGCATGACCGACCCTGCCTGCGGGAATGCCGTGCCCGGCCGCTTCGAGTCCGTCCGGGCCCAACGAGTTCTCCGCGTCCAGCGACTGGGGTGTTTCGATGAGGCCGGGAATCACCGCGTTGGCGCGGATTCCGCGCGGTGCCAGTTCGACGGCGACCGAACGGATCAGGCCGAGAACGCCGGCCTTGGCGGCGGCATAGTGGGCGTGCTCGCCCCAGCCGTAGACGCCACCTGCGATCGACGAGACCGCGACCAGGGCGCCGCTGCCGTGCATCGCTCCTGCTGCCGCGCGAAGTAGTCGCACGACCCCGGTGAGGTCCACATCGAGCATGCTGTTCCAGTGCTCGTCGGTCATGTCAGCGAGGGTTGCCCTGCGCAGGATCCCGGCATTGGCAACGGCGATATCGAGTCCGCCGAACTCGCTGACCGCGTTCTGGACGAGAACACGGACCGCGTTGGAGTCGGTGACGTCAGCCTCGACCGCGAGTGTGCGCCCTCCTAGGGCTTCGACGTCGGCGACCGCGGCGGCGGGATCGTGTGGGTCACCCGGGTGGTAACCCAGGACGGTGCTGACACCGGCGCGGGCGTAGGCCAGTGCGAGTGCGCGGCCGATGCCGCTCGCGCCACCGGTGATCACCGCGACCTTGCCGGCCAGGCCGTCGTCGCGCCCAGGAACCGAAATCTGGCCGAGATTCATGATGGACCTCCTCAGGACGTGGTGGTGGTCAACGACGGGAGCTCGCCGGCAGTGTTCTGGTCGACCTTCCGGGTGCCGAGCATGGCGATGCCAGAGCCGATCAGGCCTAGGGAACCCGCGCAGAATGCCGCGATCGTCATCGACAGTCCGGCACCGATCAGCACGGTGAGCACCGCGGAACCGACTATGGCTCCGATTGGGCCCATGATGTGAGCGGTGTTGGGGCCGATGCCGCGAACGTGAGCCGGGAATGACTCGCCCATGTAGAACAGCAGTGCGGCGTACGGGCCGGTGAGGAAGAAGAGACCGAGGGCGTAGAGAGGGATGACGAAGCCGGAACTGTCCGGGCCGAACAACATCACCGTCATCACCACGCCCCCGATGAGCCAGCCGATGATGATCGTGTTGCGACGTCCGACTCGGTCGCCGAGATAGCCGTGAAAAAGGTAGCCGGTGAAGCCCGCCGCATTGGCCAGGATCAGCACGAGCAGCGCACTGTCGAACGAGACACCCTTGCCCTCGGTCAACACGGTCGTGCCCAGCACGGAGAAGACCTGGATCGCCATCCAGTTCAGTAGCCACGCCAGAGAGAGGCTGATCGTGTGCATTCGCAGTCCTGGTGCGAACACGTCGCGGACGGTGCCTGCGCGTTCGTCGTCGATGCCTGCGGCAGCGGCTACCTCGTCAGCGTCGCTCACGCGTCCCTCGCGGCGGAGCTTGCGAATGTGGCGCAAGTTCACGAACACCGGTGATTCAGGCAATCGCCGAGCGAGCAGGACGATGACGATCGCAGGGAACGTCGCGAACAAGAAGACGCCACGCCAGCCGATAAGCGGCAGGAACGCGGCTGTCAGAGCGGCGCCCAGCATCGCCCCGACCGGCCAGCCGCTCTGGACGAAGCTGTACATGAAACCGCGCTTGCCGTTGCGGCCGTAAACCTCGTTGAGGTAGACGCTGTTGACAACTTCCTCGGAATAGCCGAGGCCGGAAAAGGATCGCACCAGGATCATCGAGAACTTGCCGCCGGTGATCGCGCTGAATCCGGATGTGAGGGCTGCGCCGGCCGTGGTGATCATCAGCGAGGGTTTACGACCGAGGCGGTCAAGCATTGGCCCCACGGCGAGGGACACGACGAATGTTCCCGCCGTGACCCACGTGGCCACGGCGGTGCTCTCGGCCGAACTCCAACCGAAATCCGCCGCGATCTGAGGAAGCAGGGTGCCGAACAGTGTGTGGTCGAAAACGCTGAAAACCCAGGCGAGGAAGCAGACCAGGGAGACACGGCGGATCATGCGCGTACTCAGTGGTGCGCCGCCGGGTGGTAGGAGATCGAGTGGTCCAGGCATAGCGGGACTCCCGGATGGGATATGAAGGCGGACAGGAGCGAGGTCCGCGCAGTGGGGTGGGGAGGGGAGAGTGGGGGAGCAAACGGATTTCGCTCCCCTGCGGACGGTTTCAGTGCCGCTGTGTGCGGCGGATGAAGTCGTCGGCGATCTCGTCGAAGGTGACCCACCGGACGCCCTCGTGCCCGTTGATGTGCTCGATGAGCCGCTCGTGCATGAGCAGATTCTGCGGACGTCCCGACACGTCCGGGTGGACGGTCATCGTGAAGACCGCATAGTCGGACTCCCGATAGACCCAGTCGAACTGGTCTCGCCACATCGTTTCGAGATCGCGAGGACTGACGAAGCCGTGGCTGTTCGGGCTTGCCTTGATGAACATCATCGGCGGCAGGTCGTCGAGATACCAGGAAGCCGGAATCTCGACCAGGCCGGTTTCCTTGCCCCGTTCCAACGGCTTCATCCAGGTTTCGGCAGGCTCTGCATAGTCGATCTTGGTCCAGGAATCTCCAACGCGGACGTAGTACGGCTCGAAGTCCCGGTGCATCAGTGAGTGGTCGTACTTGATGCGCCGTTCGAGCAGTAGTTCGTTGGTGACCGGGGAGAATTCCCACCACGGCGCGACGTACCCAGTGGGTCGCCTGCCCGCGCGGGTCTCGATCAGTTCGATGCAGTGGTCCAGGATGGCGGATTCCTGCGAACGAGACATCGCGATTGGGTTTTCGTGACTGTATCCGTGTACACCGATCTCGTGGCCGGCGTTGACGCAGGCGTCGAACTGCTCAGGAAACGTCTCGATCGAGTGGCCCGGCCAGAACCAGGTCGTCGGCAGGTCCGCGCGCCGGAACATTTCCAGCATCCGAGGGACGGCGACCTCGCCGGCGAACAGGCCGCGGGAAATATCGCAAGGCGAGTCTTCGCCCCCGTACGATCCAAGCCATCCGCCGACCGCATCGACGTCAACCCCGTACGCCACGAGGATTTCCTTGGCCATGGTATTCACTTCCTTTCGTAGACGGGCGTGAATTGCGAATTATTCGGCTACGCCCAGTCGGTAGTCGGCTGACACCACATGTGTCTCGCGTAGCCAGGTCAGGCATCTCTGGGCCGCCCGGTCCTGGAATTCCTCGACCGACAGGGCGGCGGCAAGTAGCAGCCGGGCCTGCCAGGGTGAAAGGTCTCCCGCGAACACCGCTCCTGCTGCCGCGAGGTCGGTGCTGCCCCCGGCATAAAGCCCGGTGACTGGTCCCGCGCCGGTACGACTGGTGATCAACACGGGGACCCCGTCGGACAGCAGTCGCAGACACGCTTGTGTCGTTGCCGGGGTGGTGTTGCCGGAGCCGAAACCAGCGATCACGAGACCGCGCGCGCCACCGGCAACGGCGTGGTCCAGTGCCGATGCGTCCACGCCCAGGTACTGCGGGATGACGTCCACTTTGGGCAGCTCTGTCGTGCCTGGCCGCAGCAGAGCCACGCGGGGGGCCGATCCGTGCGCACGAACACCCGCTTCGTCGACCTGACCGATCGGCGACCGGCCCGGTGCGGAGAAGGCTCGAAGTGCCAGGCTGTGCGACTTGCGCACACCGACCGCGGGCAGGATCTCATCGGCGAACGCGACGCTGACTCCGGTCGCTTCCGCTTCCGGCGCCCCCGCCCAGCGCAGCGCTGTGGCGAGGTTGCGCGGTCCGTCCGGCGACGGATCGTCGAAAGGGCGCTGTGCGCCGGTGATCACCACGGGCTGCGGTCCGGAGTGAGCCAGAGCCAGCAGGAACGCCGTTTCCTCGAGCGAGTCGGTTCCGTGCGTGACCACGACACCGTCGACCTCTTCGGCCGCGGAGCGAACGGCCTCGACCAGCGCGAGTACATCGGGAACTGAAGCGGCGAAGCTGGGGATACCGGCCAGATCCCTGGCCTCGACCTGGATACCGCTGAGGTCCCAGGTGTCCCTCGCGGTCCGGAGCAGCTCGGCAGCCCCAACCTCGACCTTGCGGCCGAAAGCGGTGCCACGGGTGGCAATGGTGCCGCCCGTACCTAGCAGAGCAAGATGTCGCACTGTCCTCCTTCGCTAACGTTAGCGCTAACGATTGCGTAGTATCATGAGCTGACCGACGGACGACAGTCAAGGGGAATTTCGCCGGACCGGATCCGAGGAGGATTCGCGTTGGGCAGGGGATGGGAGACAATGCGGGATACTGCGGCTGCGCGGAAGGGGCAGGAAAACGTTGAGTGACAGCTCGGCCGATCTCGAGGCGACCGGGGCCTCGAAGCGGGGGCCTTCGACCGGCATCTCGCGGCCCGCGACACTCGCCGACATCGCACAGACCGCCGGGGTGCATGTCACGACCGTTTCCAGAGCCTTGCGTGGTGGTGAGGGGGTCGGGCGCAAGACGGCGGAACGTGTTCGTGTCGTGGCCGCAGAACTGGGTTATCTGCCTCATCCGGGGGCAACGAGTTTGCGCACCGGCCGGTCGAAGATGATCGGCGTCGTCGTTCCGCGACTGACCGACATAGTGCTGGCCACGATCTACGAGGGCATCGAAAGCGGCTCGGCGGGAGCCAGTTACCAGGCCGTCGTGGCCAACAGTGGCGACGAACGGGAAACCCAGCGAGTGCGGGTGGAGGCATTGCTCGCCGCAAGGGTCGACGGGTTGATCCTCGGTGACGCGCGCAATGACTCGTCACTGATACAGGGGCTGATCGACCGCGGAAGCAAAGTGGTGCTCACTTCTCGGCGGATACCAGGCATCCTGTCGGTCACTTGCGACGATCTGCTCGGAGGCAGGCTCGCCGCCGAGCATCTACTCGAACTCGGCCATCGCCATCTCGCCGTGATCGCCGGCGAGCCGTACGCCTCTACCGGGATCGATCGGACACAGGGTTTTCGCGAGGTCTGCGCGAAGGAGGGCGTCGAGATCCCGGACACGCATGTTCTGCACTCGCGCTTCGACGTCCGGGGAGGCAGAGAAGCCGCAGAAGTTCTGCTACGGCGCGACCCGAGACCGACAGCCCTGTTCGTGGTCAACGACTTCGCCGCGATAGGTGCGATGGGGGCGATTCGGGACTCGGGACTGCAGGTGGGACAGGACGTGGCCGTGGTTGGTTTCAATGATGTGCCACTCGCCGCCGAACTCTCGGTGCCGCTGAGCTCGGTGCGCTCGCCGATGTGGGAGATGGGCCATGAAGCGGCACGCACCCTCGTTCGCCTCATCGACGGCGAGGATTGCGAATCGATCGCGCTCCAGCCTGAGCTCAAGGCACGCGCGTCGAGTCTCCAATCGAGACGATGACGACGGCTGGAGAGGGAAGCAGCAGGGCGACCGGAGTTGGCGTAAGCGTGGAAATCCGGCCAGACCGTTGCGTTGGCTAACGAGTTGCCGGTAGAAGGTGGAAGCCCTGTAAACGTCGCGACGCTGCTTCTCTACCGGAGGCTTGCTATGAAACGTCTGGTCACCCTTGCCGCCGCGGTCGCCCTGGTCCCGATGGGACTCATGGCGACCGCGGTGGCCGAGCCACAGAGCACCCCGAACGGCCCGTGGCCGGGGGAGAACTCGTCCAATCTGGCCGCGATCCACAGCTATGAAGAGCTGTGGGACGCGCTGGAGCGCATCGAGAACCACGCCAAGGGAGCGTTCGATCTGTCGTCCGCGCCGCTCAAGAGCAACACCGGCCGGGAGATCCCCGTCGTCACCGTCGGGGACGGGCCCACGTCGGTCATGTACGTCGCCAACCAGCACGGGAACGAGTACGTCGTCTCCGAGGCGATGATCAACCTGGTGCGCAACATCAGCGGAAACTCGCCGACGGCCACGGCCATGCGCGACGCCCTGACCGTCACCATCGTGCCGCGGGTCAACGTCGACGGGTTCGACGCCGATGTTCAGGACGCGGCAGGCAACACCACGCCGTGGCGGCAGAACTACGACCCGAGTTGCACCGTTGAACCCTGCGACCCCTTCTACGAGGTGGGCAGGGGCTACGACATGAACCGCTACCACTCCTACAGCGACAACGCGTACGACCATCCGTACCTGGAAGGCGACGACAACCTCAACCCCGTTCCCGAGTCGATCGCCATGCGCCTGCTCTGGGAGGAGCGCAAGCCAGAGCTCGTCATGGACTTCCACCACCAGGGCACCTACGTCGACGAGGACGGCCGGATGATCACCGGGTCGACGATGTGGCCGAACGCCCTGGAGGAGGCGGAAGCACTCGGCATCGAGGACGAGTTCGCCGAGACGATCACCAGGTCACAGCGGGCGGTGTCGGTGATGCTCACCGAGTTGGAGCAGTACGGCTACGCCAACATCACCCGCTATCCCAGCACGACGACTCCCGGCATCGCACGCAACGCGTACGGCCTGCTGGGATCGGCTTCGGTGCTGTTCGAGATGCGCGGCGGTATCGACGCGAAGTCCAACGGCTACATCACCAAGACCGCCGAGGTCGCGGGTATGTCCGTGCTCGAGGCCGTGGCCGACGGGTCGTGGGAGACCACGAGCCTGGAGCCGGTCGAGCAGATCCGCGAGCGAGGCGACTACATCTCCGACCCGCACGAGTGAGCGAGCGGTAACGGCGAACAGCCCCGTGCCGGTGGAAGTCGCACCGGCACGGGGCCGTCGTTGTCCACGTGGACGGTCCTCCGGCTCCGAATGGTGGCCCGTGCTCGGTTGCGTCCCCGGGCTCCACTGCCTGCGATACCGCTAACCGCCGCGCTGGCTCAGAGCTTCGAGGGCGGAGTCGATACGTTGTCCGGCCTCGTCGGCGATGGGCTGAAGCTGGTCGAGTCCGGGCACGGTGACCATGACCTGGGGATCGAGAGCCTGGACCACGGTCCTGTCCTCCCCGTCAGCGCGGACTACGACGTTGCAGGGCAAAAGCAGTCCGATTTGCCGGTCGATGTCGAGGGCGCGATGCGCGAGTTGGGGATTGCAAGCGCCGAGGATGACGTAAGGCTCCACGTCGGCGTCGAGCTTGTTCTTCAGTGTGGCCCGCACATCGATCTCGGTGAGCGTTCCGAATCCCTGCGCCTGAAACGCTTCCTTCACTGTCGGCACGGCCTGTTCGTACGGTAGATCGAGCGTGATCGTACGGGCGTAGTCCATGTTGGTCCTCCTGACGCGTGGGTTGCGATGTTGCGCGCGCTTGACCGCGGCCGCGCTGATCACGGCTGGTGTCCCGCGCGCAGCGCCGGTCTCGCTTCCCGCCAGCTACTGCCGCTGGTCGTCGTCGTGGTTCGACGATCGAGGCGGATCCGCGCGATGGCGTTCGTCGATGGCGGCGCGCAACTGTTCGGTCGTGAGCGAGGCGCAGTTCTCGATGCCAAGGTGTTCGGCCTGATCCCGCAGGTCCTGCCAGGTCGGATCCCGATCGCTCATCACACACCCTCCTGATCCGGCACATTGACGCCGTGACTACCCCCATCGCGCATCAGCAAACCTTGGAGTTCGATGGCTTCGGTCAGTCAGGATCGCCGACCGCCGATCTGCTGTGGACGGCAGGCGTGCGAGTGCTCGGGTCAGGACACCCTCGCGATGGCCTCCGTCACCATGCGCCAGAACTTCCTGTGGTCGAGGTCGACCGCGACCTGTGTCGTGCAGTTCTCCGGGGCGGGCATCCGGAAATCGGCGACCGTCATGCCGACCGTCAGTTCCCCGCGTAGTTCCACATCCAGTGGCACCCGGCGGGTGGTCACGACGGACGAGTCGACGAGGTAGGCGACGGCGCACGCGTCATGGACCGGCGGGTGCTCGAAGCCCTGGTTCGCCCGGTAGCTCTGCCGGAAGAAGTCCAGCAGGCCGAGTACGAATCCGCCGCAGTCGGAGCCGATGGCGCGGATCTGTTCCTCGACCTCTGGCGTCGCGAGCGCCTGGTGCGTCAGGTCGAGCCCGACCATGGTCAGCGGCCACGGCTCGTTGAACACGATGTGCGCGGACTCGGGGTCGACCTTGATGTTGAACTCGGCGGTCGCACTCCAGTTGCCGGTGTGATAGCCGCCGCCCATGAGCACGACCTCCCGGACGCGCTCCACGATGCGTGGTTCTCGCCGGACGGCGAGGGCGATGTTGGTCAGCGGGCCGGTCGGCACGAGCGTGACCGTGTTCGGTTCGTGTTCCATCACAGTTCGGATGATGTAGTCGACCGCGTGCTCGTCCTGCGGCGGACCTGCCGGCTCGGGCAGTTCGACACCGTCGAGGCCGGACTCGCCGTGAATGCTGGGGGCGGCTTCGGGTTGCCGGACCAGCGGACGTGCACACCCTGGATAGACCCGGAGATCGGTGTCCCGGCAGACACGCAGCACGCTCAGGGCGTTTCGTGTCACCTTCTCCAGGGTCTGGTTTCCGCCGACGGTCGTGATGCCCAGGACGTCGATGCCGGGAGTGCCCAGCGCCAGGATGATCGCGATGGCGTCGTCGTGCCCGGGATCGCAGTCGAGGATGATCTTGCGTGTCATGCCGCTCCACGTGCCTTTCGTTCCTGTCGCGCGTTCGCGCCGACGACGGCTGCGTCCTCGCGTTCCACTTCGGAATCGGGAATCTCGCTGGGAATGAGGAATGACACGGCGAAGGCCAGCAGCAGGATGGCGGCGCCGGTGAGGACGCCACCCCGGTAGCCGGCTTCGGCGCCGAAATTCGTGGTGAGGAAGGTGTTCACGGCAAAGAGGATCGCGAAGCTCAGCCCGGCACCGAGGTTGAACGCACCGGAGTTCATGCCCGGCAGGTATCCCTGGTTGTCCTTGGGACTCAGGACGATGCCGAGCCCGTTGAGCATGATGTTGCTGATTCCCGCGTAGGTGATGCCGATGAAGGTCGAGATGAACAGCAACATCGCGCCGCTGGGCTCATCGACGACGAGCACCGCGATCCCGAGGCCGAAGGCCGTGCCGATCAGGCCGATCTGCAGGACACGTTTGTAGCCGAGCGATGCCGCAAGACGCCCGGCGATCGGGCCCATGACCAGACCCGCGAGCGCGTACGGCGTGAGCGTCACCCAGGACACGGTGTCTGCGTGGATACCCGCCCCGACCGCGCTGTCCTGCGCGAAGTTGGGGATCAGGCCGTTCATGACCGCGAAGACCCCGGTCATCGTCAGCAGCGTGGTGAGCAGCAGTGCCCAGGTGCGGCGCTGCCGCATGTAGGTCGTGCTGACCAGCGGATGCGCGGAATGGTGCTCGATCCGCCAGAAAACGGCGAACGCCGCGATGCCTGCGACGATGAGGACCGCCACGATCGGCCAGTTGGCCTCCCCGAGTTTTCCGGCCTCGTTGAAGGCGGTGAGGACCGTGCCGAGTGCGATGACCAGGGGAACGACGCCCTTCCAGTCCATGGGTGGCGTCTCGGTCGCGGTCGACTCGACGGTGGCGAACCGGATCGCGACCACTGCCACCAGGCCGACGACGGCCATGACCCAGAAGATGGAACGGAAGCCGAAGTGCTCGGCGAGCCAGCCGCCCGCCAGTGCGTCCACGCCGGCGATCCCGCCGTTGACCGCGGTGAGCACACCGAGCAGCGTCGCGTATCGCTTCTGGTCGAGGATCTGGACGCGCAACATGATCAGGCACATCGGCACGATGGGACCCGACACCCCCTGCACGACCCGCCCGACGAACAACATCGTCACGTTCGTCGCGAGCGCCGCGACCACGCTGCCGACGATGGTGACCACGAGCATCCCGATCATGACGCGACGCCGGCCGATCAGATCTCCCCAGCGCGGCAGGAAGAGCGAGAAGAGCGCCGCCGCCGTGAAGAACGCGGTCTGCGTCAGCCCGATCTCCGCGTCGGTGGCGCTCAACTCCTCCCGCATGGTGGCGAGTGCGGGCGAGAGCATCGAGGCGTTGAGCTGGAAAGCGAAGATCGCCGCCAGAAGCGCGAGGACGACCGCGAATACGTTGCTGCCACGCGAGCGGGAGACGGTTTGATCCGTCATGTCACGTCACACCTCTCTGTGTGATGGGGACTTCTGTGTGGAACCGCCGGTCAGTCGGTGTCGGGCTCCGTCGCGCCAGGGCAGCGCAGGACCCGAGCGGAGAGGGCGTGCGCCGTTTCGCAACTGGCGGTCAGATCTCCGCCTGTGCGCAGGTACGACGCGAGGAAGCCCGCGTTGAAGGAGTCGCCCGCGCCGGTCAGATCGCGGACATCGTGGACGGGGGCGACAGGCACGCTCGCGGCCAGCTTCCCTCCGGTGAAGATGTTGGTGGGTTCCTTGCCGTCGCGCGCCAGCAGCGTCGCACGGGGGAAACGGGCGAGACCGGCGCCGGGCTCGTTTCCGTCGGCCAGGCCGAGCAAGCGGCTTTCATCGCGATTGGCCGAGATGAAGTCCGGGTCGCATTCGGTCATGAGGCCGAGGAACGCGTCGACTCCGTAGTGCTCGATCATGCCAGTCGACGAGACGTCGATGGACACCTTGCCGCCGCGCCGTTTGTGCTCCTGAACCGCGTGCATGACGGCTCCGGGGGTGGATCCCGATTCGAACGAGTAGGCGGTCACGTGGAGGATCTCGAGGTCGTCGAGCCACGACGGCTCGATCGGCTCGAGACAGGCGGAAGCGCCCCGTGAGGGGAACATCTTCCGCTCCCCCTGCTCGTCGATCAGGACCACGATCATTCCGGTCCTGTCCCGCACCTGGAGTTTCACCTCCACCTGACGATCCTCGAGGTCCTTACGGAGAACCGGCCCGCCGAGGTCGTCACCGACGCAGCCGATGAAGCGCGTCGGGTACCGAGGTCCTGCGAATGCGGCGACATTGGCGGCCGATCCGCCGCGCTGCATGGAGATCTCGGCCTTCGTGTCGGTCGCTTCGCGGCTCCGCTCGAGTTGCCAGACGACGACATCCTGGACGATGTCGCCCACGACGCCGAGCACTAGTTCTCCCGATCGATCAGCGCCTTTGCGACCTCGGACGCGAGGCGGACGTTGTTCTTGTACAGCGCGACGTTGACCTCGAGACTGCGGTCCTGCGTGGCGCGACGGATGAAGTCGAGCAGGTACGGGGTAGAGGCCTGTCCCTTGATGCCGTCCTTCTCGGCCGCGGCCCACGCGCGTTCCACGACGCCGTCGAGCTCGGCGGGGTCGAGCTGCTCGTCCTCCGGCACAGGGTTGGCGATGAGAATGCCGCTGCGGATCCCGAGGTCGCGCTGCGCGGTGAGCATGGTGGCGATGTCCTCCGGCGAGTCCGCGCGCGCGTTCACCTCGAAACCCGAGTCCGTGACGTAGAAGCCCGGATAGCGGTTGGTGCGGTAGCCGACGACCGGGACGCTGAGGGTTTCGAAGCGTTCGAGGGTGGCACCGATGTCGAGAATCGCCTTCGCGCCCGAGCTGATGAGGACGATCGAGGTCTTCGAAAGTGCCACCAGGTCGGCGGATTCGTCGAAGGTCTTCTCGGCGCCGTGGTGCACCCCGCCCAGCCCGCCGGTGGCGAAGACATCGATCCCCACGGCCTTGGCCAGAAACGCGGTCGCGGCGATCGTCGTGCCGGCGTTCTTCTTCGTGACCGCGCCCAGCGGCAGCTCCCGGATTGATGCCTTGTCGGCGTCGTCGTCCTCGGCGAGCTCGCTGATCTCCTCGTGTGTCAGGCCGACGACCGGAACCCCGCGGTGCACACCGATGGTGGCGGGGACGGCACCGGCCGCGCGGATGATCTCCTCACCCTCGATGGCGACCTCGATGTTGCGCGGACGCGGCAGACCGTGGGTGAAGATGGTGGACTCCAGGGCGACGACCGGAACGTCGTTCTTGAGCGCGTTGGCGACGTGGTCTCCGAGACGAATGGCCGACGGTGCCCTCATGCTGCTCCTCTACTCGCGATCTGACTGCTTGCCGGCTCATCGTAGGAACGCTTCCCATTCCAGTCGAGAATCAAGAAGGAATGTCTTGATAGTGTTTGTCTATGAAGTTCACGGTGCGTCAGCTTGAGGCGTTCCGGGCGGTCGCCACGGAGCTGCATTTCGGCCGGGCCGCATCCTCGCTGCGGTTGTCGCAACCGACGGTGAGCAAAGAGCTGCACCGCCTGGAGCGAGCGCTCGACCTCGAGCTGTTTCAGCGCTCGTCCGGGGGGACAGCGCTCACCGCGGAGGGCGAAGAACTACTGCCGCATGCCGAACGGGCCCTCGATGCGCTCGCGCGCCTCGGTGAGGCGGCTTCGACCGTCAAGCGACGGCTCGCGTCGGAAGTGCGCGTCGCCACCTCTCCCAGCATCGTCAACCGGCTCATGCCCGAGATCCTGCGCTACCTCGAAGTCGCCCATCCCCAGCTCAGCATCACCACGGTCGAGGTGGAAACGGGCGAGGTCGGTCAGGCGGTCGAGAACGGCGAGGCCGATGTCGGGCTCGGCCATCACGTGGGTCCTGTGCACAGTGGACACGTGCGCACGATCGGCCACGACGAGGTGTACGTCCTCATCGCCGAGGAACTGGTCGGCCCGGATGTAGCGGCTGTTGATCTCGCCCGCCTGGAAAAGCTGCCACTGCTGCTCTGGCCGCGCGAGCACAACCCCGCGTACTACGACGCGCTCCTCACGATCTGCCACGACAGGCGCCTGGACCCGTTGATTCTCACCGGAACCTCACGGATCTCGGGATCGCGGTCGTACTTCCTGCACGACGGTCGAGCGTTCTCCCTGGTTCCACGGGACTTCGCCCTCGCGGAGGCGCCTGACCTGCGCGCCGTTCCACTCAGCGTCCCTGGCTGGCTGCCGCTCGATGTCGCCTGGGTCGATCCGCTGTCGCCGGCGTCGCGGATCCTGCTTCAGGAGGTGGAGAAGGTCGCGACGAGCGCACGGGAGCAGGATGCCTGACGCGGGGTCCAGCGGCAGCCATAACCGGCAACCGGGTTGTCTGTAAAGCAACAAGGTAGTTGGGTCGCCCGGGAACGGGAGCGGGAATCAGTCTTGACGGTGACCTCTCTCACTTCTACAGTGCAACTGGGTTGCTTCACACGCAACTCCTAGTCCTTCTCTGGATGGAGTGCCCGATGACCACTCCTGCGACTCCCGGGCCCGAAACGGTCGGGTCCACGGCTGACACGAAGTCCCTCGTGGTGGATCGCGGCACGAGGCGCCGAGTCGTTGCCGCCAGCTTCGTCGGCAACTTTGTCGAATGGTTCGACTACGCCGTCTACGGCTATCTCGCTGCCACGATCTCGACGGTTTTCTTCCCGGCCAGCGACCCGACCACCGGTCTGCTGCTCACGTTCGGGGTCTTTGCCATTTCGTTCCTCGTCCGGCCGCTCGGTGGCATCGTGTGGGGCCACATCGGGGACAAGGTCGGACGACGGGCGGCGCTTTCCTACTCGATCCTGATCATGTCGATCGCCACGTTCGCGATCGCGTTCCTCCCGACCTACTCGGCCGTGGGAATCGCCGCCCCGATCCTGCTGCTCGTGATCCGTATCGTGCAGGGCTTCTCCGCCTCCGGGGAGTACGCGGGCGCCTCGTCGTTTCTGGTCGAATACGCGCCCGACGGCAGGCGCGGTCTCTATGCCGCGGTGGTACCCGCCAGCACCGCGGCAGGTCTGCTGTTCGGCTCGCTCCTGACGGCACTACTCACCGCACTGCTCTCCGACGCGCAGATGCACGACTGGGGCTGGCGTCTGCCGTTCCTGCTGGCGGCTCCCATGGGCCTGATCGGCCGCTACATCAGGTACCGGCTCGAGGACACTCCGGTGTTCAAGGCGCTGGAGGTCGGCGAAGAGGTCTCCAAGACTCCCGTCAAGGAGATGTTCAGGGTCTACCGGAAGCCACTGCTGCTCGCACTCGGTGCCACGTTGTTGAACGCCGTCGCCTTCTACATGCTGCTGAGCTACATGCCGACCTACCTCGCGCAGGAACTCGGCTTCGGCGCGACCGAGTCCCTGGTGACGACCACCGTCGCTCTGGCCGCCTACGTCGGCTTCACGTTCCTCACCGGTCTTGCCTCGGACCGGTTCGGTCGAAGGACCATGCTGATCCTGGCGTCGGTTCTGTTCATCGTCGCCGCGGTGCCCACCTTCGTCCTGCTCGACGGCGCCGGCTTCCTGACGATACTGCTGCTGCAGGTCGTGCTCGCGGCGATGCTCACCGTCAACGACGGTGCCCTGCCGAGCTTCCTCGCCGAGATGTTCCCGACCAGGGTCCGGTACACCGGATTCGCGGTCAGCTTCAACCTGGCCAACGCGATCTTCGGTGGGACCGCGCCGTTCGTGGCGACCCTGCTCATCTCCCAGACCGGTAGCGAGATCGCCCCGGCCTGGTACCTCGTCGCGGCAGCCGCCGTCTCCCTTGTCGCGGTACTCGCGAGCCGCGAGACCTCCCGCGAACCCCTTCGGGAGAACTGACTCCACCACACGCAACACGAAAAGGAGCGTCCGAATGTCGATCACCGAACTCGAACGTCTGAAATTGATCCCCAACGGTGAGAAGGAGCGGCAGACATTCTCCGCGGCGGAGATGCGGCGGCGGCTCTCGGGTCTGCGCAAGCTCATGGCCGACGAGGGTGTGGACGTCGTCCTGCTGACGTCCTACCACAACGTCAAGTATTACTCGGACTTCCTCTACACCTCGTTCGGAAGGCCTTATGCCTACGTCGTCACCCAGGACGAGCAGTTCACCGTTTCCGCGAACATCGACGCCGGTATGCCGTGGCGCCGCACCTTCGGCGACAACGTCGTCTACACCGACTGGCATCGTGACAACTACATCTGGGTGATCCGCGAGAGCCTGCGTTCGCGCGGAATCTCGCCGTCCCGCGTCGGTGTGGAGGACGACAGTGTGCCCCTGCAGATGCGGCAGAAGTTCGAGGCAGCCTTCTCCGATGCCGTCGTGACCGATGTCTCCCAGGGCCTGATGCGCCAGCGGATGATCAAGTCCGCCGAGGAGATCGACGTCATCAGGCAGGGCGCCCGCATCGGTGACCTCGGAGGGGAGGCGATCCGGGAGGCGATATCCGAAGGCGTCCAGGAATTCGAGGTCGCGCTGGCCGGTACGAACGCGATGGTCCGCGAGATCGCTCGGACCTTCCCGCACACCGAGATCAGGGACACCTGGGTCTGGTTCCAGTCCGGCATCAACACCGACGGAGCGCACAACTGGCCGACCACGCGCCGAGTGCGTCGCGGTGACATTCTGAGCCTGAACTGCTTTCCGATGACCTCGGGTTATTACACCGCGCTCGAGCGGACGATGTTCTACGGCGAGCCCGACAAGCGGTCGCTCGAGTTGTGGGAGATCAACGTCGAGGTGCACCGTGCCGGCTTGGAGCTGATCAAGCCGGGAGTCACATGCTCCGAGATCGCGCACACGCTCAACGAGATCTACCTTCGGCACGATCTGCTGGGGCACCGCACCTTCGGCTATGGACACTCCTTCGGGGTGCTCAGCCACTACTACGGCCGGGAAGCGGGACTGGAACTGCGTGAGGACATCGACACGGTGCTGCAACCGGGCATGGTGGTCTCCATGGAGCCCATGATCATGATGCCCGAGGGCCAGCCGGGCGCCGGTGGATACCGCGAGCACGACATTCTCGTGATCCACGAGGACGGGATCGAGAACATCACCAAGTTCCCCTTCGGCCCGGAACACAACATTCTGCAGGCCTGACCACCGCTGTTTCCGTCCGGCCAGGCCGCATCGCAGATCTCGCTGCGGCCTGGCCCGGTCCCGGCCCGGACGATACGCAAGGATGGGGCACCATGACGGCATCGAAGAACACCGCTTCCGGTGAGGATGACGACGACAGCGGCGAATCCCGCGGCATCTCCGTACTGCGTAACGGTCTCGCCGTCCTCCGCTGCTTCAGCGTCGATCAGCCGTCGCTCGGCGTCACCGACATCGCCGCGAAAGTCGGTCTGCACAAGAGCACGGTGTCACGCATCCTGGCCACCCTGGAACTCGAGGAACTGGTCGAGCGGGATGCCGGCACCAAGCGGTTCCGGCTCGGGCTCGGTGTCATCGGGATGGCCGGCCCGCTGCTGGCCGACCTCGATGTACGCCGGGTCGCCTATCCGGTCCTGACCGAGTTGAGCCGCCGCACCAGTGAGACCGCGGCGCTCATGGTGTGGGACGGCCGCGAGGCCGTCTGCGTCGAGCAGGTCCCCAGCCGTCACCAGGTCAAGCACACGACACCGTTGGGAACCCGCTACAACACCGCGTTGAGTTCCTCGGTGCAGGTGTTTCTGGCCCAGACCGACAACTTCACCGCGCGCAGCCTGCTGATGAACGGAACGATCGACCATCCACATCTGGACGAGGTCGCCTTCGACGCGTACCTGGCTCGCCTCCAGGAGGTCGCCGAGCGGGGATTCGCCGTGAACTACGGCGAGACCTCGCTCGAGGAGGTGGGCGTCGCGGCTCCGGTGACAGACCACCGCGGAATCCCGGTGGCGGCCGTGCTCGTCTCCGCTCCACGCTTCCGAATCTCCGCCGAGCAGGTCACGGTCATCGGCGAGGCGATCACGGAAGCTGCCCGGGAGATCAGTTCCCGGCTCGGTGGCGCAGCCTGACGCTCTGTTCGGTTCAGATGTCGGGCATCCGCCGGCCGTGTATCGGCGATTCGCCGGGCAATCCGGCCAGACCGCGAGGGATGTGGCGCAGCTTCAAGGCGAGGTGCAGCGCCAATGCGCGTTCGGTTCCGGTTGGGTCACCGCCCAGCATCGCGAACGCCCGCTCGAGACGTCCGTACAGGGACTGCCGCTGCAGGTGCAACGCCTCCGCGGTGCGGGTCTTGTTGCATCCCGCATCGAAGTACGCCTCGAGCGTGCTCATCAAGACATCCGCCTCGCGACGGCGAAGAGCGTTCAGCATGGCCAGCTGAGAGTAGGCGATCTGTTCCGCCTTCGGCCTGAGGGCTTCCGAGCGCAACCAGTCGAGGACCATGGTGGCGGCGGCATCGACCACCACGCTGCCGCCGTACGCCACTCTGTGCTCCAGACAGGACAGTGCGGGGCTCATCGATTCGGGCGCGGCCGAAAGGCCGGGCACGACGGGGCCGATCGCCACGACCAGTTCGTCGACGTCCCGTGCCCACGCCGTAAGGCCGGAGATCAGGGCGTTGCGCACAACGGCGGCGTTGCTGCGATCGGTCAACGATACGACGCCGAGCACTTCGGCTTCCCCCATGTCGAGCGCCACGCGGCCGTACCGGCGAAGTACTCCGTCCAATCCGGGTAGCGCCGGACTGCCGGCCGGGCCATGAATCGCGACGGCCACCACAGGGTCGTCAACGCGCAGGCCGACCACTTCGCCGAGGTGCAGAATCCGGTGGCGCTGGTCCGGGGCGCGAGCCGTCAGGCGTGCGAGTTCGCTGGCGGCGAAGTCCCGAGGCGACGGGGGATTGGTGCGCAACAACGCGAGCGTGATCGCCTCACCCGCCCGATCGCCTGCCACGGCGAGCAGGTCCACATCGGAGTCCTGGCTCGGATAGAACATCAGTGTGGCGGCGTGCGCGCCTCGGATCGTGATCCGGCTGGTCATCCCGTTGAGTGGCGATACGGCCGGTGCCTCCTCGTCCGGATGCGCCTCCGTGATCAGTTCACCAGCACTGTCGAACAGTGCCACGGAGGAGGTGGTGCGGTGAGCCAACTCCTCGAGCAACGACTGCACACCGCCGCCCCTGCTGAGAATGGCGGCCAAGGAATGAGCGAGCTCGCCGCCGTACCTGAACCTTGCCACGGAGTTGTTGACCAGTTCCGCGTTCACGGCCTCGGTCACCCCGACAAAGGGGACGACCCGGCGCAGCTCGATCACCGGGAACTCGTATGCCCGCGCTTCATCGAGCACCACGCCGGGAACGGCCGGCAGGTCCGGCCCGGTCTCGATCGCCACACCCGCGACCCGGCGCTCGGACAATCCCCGGATGTAGCGACGCTGCTCGGACTCCGAGGCGGTGCCGAGTACCTGGCCACCGGTGAGCAGGAGTTCACCACCGCGCAGAAGTGTTGCTATGTCGAGAACCTCGCTCGAGTGGATCCATCGCACCCTTCGTTCCAGATTGCTGGAACCCGCGAGCACCGCCGGGTCCGCCACAGTAAGGCTCGGGTGAGCGAGAACCTGACTCAGCGTCAGAGTCACGACGAAACGTCCACTAATCGGCCAATCATCCTGACATTATGCATCTTGTTGTGTGTGATCGGCACCACGCAAGATGGACTGCCACAGCCGCCGCCCCTCCCCACTTCTCTCGGAGGTTCTCGCGCATGTCCCGCAAATCCGCCAGCGAGACGTCGAGCATCGTCGACGTCGAACAACGACTCCAACCCATTCCCGAGGAGGCCAGGACCGCCAGCGTGTCCGGGCAGTTCTGGATCTGGTGCGGTGCGAACATCGCACCGATCAACTGGGTCCTCGGCGCTCTCGGCGTCAACCTCGGACTGGGCCTCGCTGACACGTTGATCGTTCTGATCTCAGGGAACCTGATCGGCATGTCGGTATTCGGCCTCTTCGTGCTCATGGGGCAGAAGACCGGCGTCACGGGAATGGTCCTGTCCAGGGCAGCGTTCGGCAGGCGCGGCAACTACCTGCCCGCACTGATCCAGGCCACTCTGGCCATCGGCTGGTGTGCGGTGAACACCTGGATCATCCTCGACCTGGTGATGGCACTCCTGGGGGAACTGGGCCTGGTCGATCCCGCGGCCCACAACTACGCCGCGCGAATCGGGGTCGCGGCCCTGTTGATGGCGATTCAAGTGATCATCTCGTGGCTCGGGTACCGCGCTATTTCGGCGTTCGAGCGATGGACCGTCCCGCCGACCATCGTGGTGCTGGTCCTGATGTCGGTGGTCGCCTGGTTCTTCCTCGACATCGACTGGTCATATGCCGGACCGGAGAATGCGGTGCTCGCCGGGAGCGAGCGAATCGCGGCGATGACGGCCATCATGACCGCTATCGGGATCGGCTGGGGGATCACCTGGTTCACCTATGCCGCCGACTACTCGCGTTTCGTCAGCACCGCGATGCCGCGGCGGCGGCTCTACCTGGCCAGTACCCTCGGCCAGTTCATTCCCGTTGTGTGGCTCGGCGTCCTCGGCGCCACCCTGGCGACCAAGAACGGAGACGTCGATCCTGGGCAGCTCATCGCGGAGAACTACGGCGTACTGGCCGTCCCCGTGCTGCTGCTCGTGCTGCACGGTCCGATTGCGACGAACATCCTCAACATCTACACGTTCACGGTCGCGACTCAGGCGCTCGACATCAAGCTGCCTCGTAGAACTCTCAGCGCGTTCGTCGGCGTACTGGCGATGGTCGCGGTCATCTTCCTCATCTTCCAGGAAGACTTCGCCGCGGTACTGGACACGTGGCTCGTCGGTCTCGTCGCCTGGGTGGCGACCTGGGGCGGCATCATGCTCGTGCACTACTACCGGATCGAGCGTGGCCGGTTTGATGTGGACAGGCTCTTCGAGCCGGTCAGGACGTCCCGTATCGCCGACGTGAACTGGGCCGGCTACACCGCGTTCTTCGCGGGAATTCTCGCGACGTGGTTGTTCATGTACGGGCTCATCCCGTTGTTCCGAGGCCCAATCGCCACCGCCATGGGCGGAGTGGACCTCAGCTGGCTGGCTGGCGGCCTCACCAGTGCGTCCGTGTACGCCGTGCTCGGCCCGATCGCAGCGGCCAAATATCAGCGCGCCCCCGTGCCGGCGGTCGCCAAGCAGCCGGAGGTGGGAGTATGAGCTTCTTGTGGCCGAACGGCTACCGAGCCGCAGCCGCGTTCACGTTCGATGTCGACGCCGAGTCCTGCGTGCTGGCGCACGACCCGGGTGCGTCATCGCGCATGTCCCTGATGACACACCAGTCGTACGGACCACGGGTCGGAGTTCCCCGGCTACTGCGACTGCTCGATCGGCAACAGGTCACGTCGACCTTCTTCGTGCCCGGGTTCACGGCCGACACCTACCCCGACACGGTGCGCCGGATCGTGGACGCCGGGCACGAGGTCGCGCATCACGGCTACCTCCACGAGCCGATGCAAGGCATCTCCGCGCGGACGGAGGCCTCTTATATCGATCGTGGACTCGAAGCACTGGATCGACTGGGTGTGCGGCCCGTCGGCTATCGCGCCCCCTGGTGGGAGACGAACTGGCATACGCCGGACCTACTGATCGAACGCGGGTTCCTCTACGACTCGAGCCTGCTGGACGACGATGTCCCATACCGACTCCAGGGTGGGAGCCGGCAGGGGAGCCTGGTGGAGATCCCGGTGGACTGGGCACTGGACGATTGGGAGCAGTACGCGTTCTATCCGGGCTGGACCGGCAGCGGAGTGATCGAGAGCCCCAGAAAGGTTCACGAGATGTGGCTGCTGGAAGCCGAGGCGCACCACGCGGAAGGCGGCTGCTTCGTATTGACGAACCATCCGTTCATTTCGGGCCGGCCATCGAAGGCGGTCGCATTGGAACGACTCATAGAGGATGTCCGCACGCTCGACGGCATGTGGATCACCACACTCAGTGAGATCGCGGGATGGGCCGCGACGTCCTTGACCGGGGTCCGGCTGATGAGGCGAGTCGAAAGCCCCGGCCTGGTTCCGGCCACACTGTCGCCCGGGTAGTTGGGCTTCGTCTCGTTGAGGGACCCGCCAGGCTCCGCGAGCGTCCCGTCCCACTCGGCCGGTTGCCCCGCATCGCCGGCCGAGTGTGGGATCGGCGTTGTCGGTAGTGGGAGATGGGGTCAACGGTTTCCCTCGCCGGTGTAGAACGCTGGTTCTGGTGAGCAGTCACGGCAGGCGTCGCGGACGCACTCCAGATCGAGGTACATCGCCTCATCATGATCCCGGCACCAGTAGATGACCGTTGTCAGGTGGTCGTCCAGGCATTCTCCGGGGCTGCCCTCCCACAGGCAGTTGCCGTGGCCGGTGTCGATCGCACGTTGCTGCAACTCCTGGATGTCACGCCGGCATTGATAGACCAGCCCGTCCTGCCAGGGCTGGAATCGGATATCTCCGTCCCATCCGATGACCGCCGGCTCGCTCGCGGCCTCACTCACGGCGGCCGGGGCTCGCTGTCTTCCGGATGGGCGGGCGACGTGAAACCCGCACTACTTGCCACCGATGTTCATATCTCCGGGAATCGGGATCAACGCGAGTCCGTTACATCCCGGTGCCCACAGCGGTACAGAAGGTCACTGCTGGCCGGCGAGGCGGGCGGCAGTGACCAGGAAAACGAGGATGACGAACGCCGGTAGTGCGGTGATCGCGAGAATCCAGAACGCGGTGTGCTTGCGGCGGAAGAAGAGCCACGTGGTGAGGGCGGCGAGCAGAAGTGGGATCAGCATCCCGCCGAGCACCTGCCCCAAAGCCCGCCCGGAGCTCGGCGGGCCGAGAGCCGCGAAACTGATCACCAGTGTCACGCCGACCCAGACCAGGCTCGCGAGAAGGCACCGCCCGAACGACGTCGTGCCGCTGGTCCGCTTCGGATACGACGCAGGTGGTTGCGGAAACTGTCCCGGAGCCGGGTAAGGGGGCGGAAAGGGTGGCGGGCCGAAGTTGTGTGGGGGCCGTTCGGCGTTCATGGTCTCCTCGCGAGTCGGAGGCGTCATCGTATCGCCGGCCCGATCATCGCGGGCCGAGTATCGACACCGCGTACCCACGATCGTCATCGGGAGAAGGTGGCCGCGAATCCCTGGAGCGGAGTTCGGCGGTGAGCGCATCGGTCGCGACAAGTCCTCGCTGAGCACCCGCTTGAGACCGTCACACCCGGAAACGGAACGTGTCCGATGCGTTCGTCGTCGCAGTAGGGTGAGCCAGGTCTGGCGGAGGAGGCGCTGATGGCGGATGGCGAAGAACCGACAGAATCCGCACGTCCTCCGTTGGATCCGTTCCTGCCAGATCCGCATCCCCGGTACGAGGTCAGGGCTGCTGACCTGCTGCGCACGTTCGTGGAACCGGACGACTCCGAGCCGGTGGGCGGACGCGAGCCGGCCACTACCAAAGCGCCGATCGTGGAGGTTGAGGATGCCTATATCACCGGGGTGTTCGATCTCCGTGCCGCCGATCTGCCGTACCTGTTCCGCTTCGTGCGCTGCCGATTCGAGCAGCCGCCAGACGTACGCAACGCGAACCTGGTGGAACTGGTCTTCCGTAGGTGCTGGCTGCCGGGCCTGGAAGCCGGCAACCTGCGCACCCACAACGACCTCCAGCTGATCCGAAGCGTTGTGCGAGCCGGCGCGGACAGCCCCGGTACCAAGGAGACATCGCGGTACACCGCCAGAGATGAGCGCGGCTCGCCGGCCGCGGTGAACCTCATCGACGCGACCATCGGCGGCTCGCTCGTCCTCAGCGGGACCAGGATCAGCAATCCTGGTGGCAACGCGGTCCAGGCCGACCGTCTCGTGGTTACCGGCTCCCTGATCGCCCGCCGGCTGGAAACCCGTGGCGAGGTCGGCATCACCGGCCTGCGAGCCGGGGGCGACGTCAGTTTCTCCGGCGCGACTCTCGACAACCAGGAGGGCCTCGCGCTCAACGGCAGTGACCTGCGGGTCGGTGGCAGCCTGCGCTGCGACTTCGACAGCGTCGGGTCGCGCTCGCGCCTGCGCCGGTTCAGTGCACGGGGAATTTTGTTCATGCCCAGGCTCCGGGTCGTGGGCGACATCGTGTTTCGTGGTGCGCGGCTGGAGGTGGACCAGGTCGGCGACACCGTCGCGGACGTATGGAAGTCCGGCGACTGGTACCTGGGCCCGCGTCCTGCGCTGATCGCCGACCGAATGCGCGTGGACGGCAACGTCGAGCTGAGCGACCAGTTCGACGTCACGGGGAGTATCCGCATGCTCAACGCGCATCTCGGCGGGGCGCTGCGGCTGGCTGACGCGCGGGTGCGTGTTCCGCAGGGCCCGAGTCCCAACCACCATGCGGGTGCCATCCAACTCGACGGCAGCACGATCGATGGCGGCATCGACAGCAGGGACCTGCGAATCGTGGGACAGCTCCGGCTGCCCGATGTGTCCGTGCGTGGCGACGTGGTGATACGCAACGCGGACTTCTTTCATCCGCGATGCGACGCCATTTCGTTCCGGCGCAGCACGGTGTCCGGAAACTTCCTGCTCACCGATTCCACTGTGGCCGGCAGTCTTCGCCTTCAGGGCATGAACGTTGGCGGCAGTATCGATCTGCGTGGTACGGAGGCGCTGCAACCCGAGGTGACCGGGTCGAGCTGGTCGGTCGATCTGCGTTCCGTGCAGGTAGGCGACAGCATCAACATCACCACGTCGGGCGATCGTCGCTTCTACGCGGCGGGCGGGGTCACCGTGGCCGGCGCGAATGTGGCACAACGAATGGATTTCAGCGGCGCTGTCCTGGAATCTCTTCCAGAGCACGGGATAGCACTCGACGCCAGCGGCGCCGGCGCCGCGGAATTCGAGCTGCGGCCAGATGTGCCGCCGACGGGCGAGGTCGTACTGCGCCGCGCCCGGTGCGGGAAGCTGAACGACACACCCGCACTGTGGCAGGCGACCGGCGGCATCCGGTTGGAAGACTTCAGTTACGACACTCTCGACATCCCGATCGCCCCGAACGTCGACACAACCGTCCGGACGCGGCTGACGATGCTGCACGACGCGATGGACGGCTTTCGGCCAGGTCCCTACGACCAGCTGTCCGAGATCCTGCGCGCACACGGGCACGAGCGGCAAGCTGGAACCGTTCAGCTGAAGAAGCAGCAGTTCCGCTACGAGGCGCTGGCCCACGGCTCACGGCTGCTCGGTGGCGGAATCTGGTTCTGGAGCTGGTTGCAGCGATCCATGGTCGGTTACGGCTACCGGCCGTCGCGCGCATTCGGTTGGCTCGTGGTGCTGCTGGGTATCGCCGTGTCGGCGGGGGCCCTCGTGGCCGGCGGGACGGTAGGCAGATGGCTGCTGCTGGTCACTGTCGTCGTGTCGCTGGTGTTCTTGCTCGCCCTGTTCACCGCCGCGGTTCACCGTCGCGGCGAACGACTGTCCGTGTCCGATCGCAGCGGTGGAAGTCGTTCGGTCACCAGCGAGATCGCGGCACTTCGGCATGAGATCAACCGCCTCGCTGTGGTTGTCGAGCAGCAGCACATCGGTGGCCGGGACGACGAGGTCATCGAGGGCGCCCTGGTTGTGGACGCCTACCTCGACATCGACGATTTCGTGACGGCCCGCGCGGTTCTGTCCGCACTGGACCATATGGCTTCGGTGCTCGGATTCGAACGCCCCGAGTGGGAGCAGCTACAGCGAGGCTCGTGGTGGCGCCGGGCGAAGGCGGCTCTCGGCCGTGCCGTGGCCTCTGAGGAGTTGGCAACGCGTTTGATCAAGGTGGAGCGTGCGATCGAGGTCGCTACCCTCGATCGGCAGCAGGCGGAGGTTGACGTTCGGTCCGCGGAGGCGGTTGCCCAGTTGCTGGCGGCGCTGCAGGACGTTCCCCAGGCCTGCTTGCGCGTCGGTTCCATCATGATCGTGAAGTATCCGGGTGACAGTGGACCGATCGTGCTCTCGCGGAACCTGTCCCAGCTGGAGATCGCCGCACTCGAACGTTTCCCGGAGATCCAGAAGAAACCTCGCCAGGCGCTCGATGCGCTCGCTATCGCGATCACGACGATCCAATCCGACAGCGAGGACGACACGCTCTGGTGACACACGGATAGCCGCGCTCGCGAAACTCGCGGCCGTACATCTCGTGCCGATCAGGGTTCTTGCCTTGCTCGGACGCCGGTCCATCAGGAGACGACGAAAACCCGAACGCCACGACTCTTGTCGATGGTTGAGACCAGGGAGGAGCGACTGGCCGAGTTTCACGAGGAGAACGACGTCGCGGTCCTGGGGCTGCGCGAAGCCGCGTGGTTGTCGGTGCGCGACGAGCGCGCCACCCTCGGCGGGAAGACCGGTGCCCGGCTGTTCCGGCGAGGAGTTCAGGCGCAGGAGATCGCGCCGGGAGCGGACCTGTCCGCCCTGCTCGGTGAGACGCCGCGGTTCGATCAGCCCGCGGGCACGCCGGACGGAGCCCGTCCGGCGTCTTGACATGAAGTGATCAGACAGGTGAAGGTGTTCGTGCTGGTCTAGACCATGCCGACCCTGCCGCCTCGCATAGGGAGACCGTATGTCCCGGTTCCGCAGAACTCTGGTGGCACTCGCAGCCGTGGTGACCCTGGTGACCGGGATGTTGTCTGGTGCATCCACTGCCGTCGCCCGCACGCACGCAGGTCCGCATCCGGAGGTCGCAGGCTCGTCGAGCGGCTCGTTGCCGGTGGTTTCCCCGACACCACAACGATTGCAGCGCAGCGGTCCCGACGTCGTAGTGCCGGGCAGGGTCGAGGTCGTCGCCGACGGCGCCACCGATCCCGCCGCTCGCGAGCTTCTGGTGCGAACACTGCGCGCGCATGGCGCCGACCGGGTGGAGATCCGAGCCACGGCTTCGGGGCACGCGCCACTGGTCGTCCACCTCGGACCCGCTGACCGGCCCGGCGTCGCACGGTCGCTCGGCGACACCGAGGTCCCCGATGTCGCGGAAGGCTACGCACTCAACATCGACAGCACGGGACACGCGCTCGGTTCGGTGGCCCTTGGCGGGGTCGACGCAGCAGGTCAGTACTACTCCGTTCAGACGCTGCGGCAGCTGTTCGTCCCGGCCGACGACGGTGGCTGGCGTATCGCGGGCGTCAGCGTCACCGACTACCCGGGCATGCCGCTGCGCGGCACCATCGAAGGCTTCTACGGCTCCCCGTGGACCCATGCCGAACGGCTCGACCAGCTCGCCTTCTACGGCGACGTCAAGGCCAACACCTACATCTACGCGCCGAAGGACGATCCCTACCACCGGGACCGGTGGCGTGATCCCTACCCGGCGGCCAAGCTGGCGGAGCTGGGGGAACTGGTCGAGCAGGCCACCGCCCACCATGTGCGGTTCACCTTCGCGCTCTCTCCTGGCACATCCATCTGCTACTCCAGCGCCAGTGATCGGCAGGCCCTGGCCGGCAAGTTGCAGGCGATGTACGACCTGGGGGTGCGCTCCTTCTCCATCCCGCTCGACGACATCAGCTACACCCGCTGGAACTGTTCCGGTGATCAGGCGAAGTACGGCGCTCCGGGACGTTCGGCGGCGGCGCACGCCCAGGTTGATCTGCTGAACGAAGTGCAGCGGGATTTCGTCGCCTCGCACCCTGGGGTACAACCGCTGCAGACGGTGCCCACCGAGTACGGCGATCTCACCGACACCGCCTACAAACAGATTCTGCGGAACAACCTCGATCCCGAGGTTCTCGTCATGTGGACGGGAACGGACGTCGTGCCGCCGAGTATCACCGTGGAGCAGGCCGAGCGCGCCTCCGAGCTGTTCGGCCGGGACGTGTTCGTGTGGGACAACTATCCCGTCAACGACTTCGGCCAGACCGCGGGACGACTGCTCATGGCGCCCTACGACAAGCGCGAGCCGGGGCTGTCGGAACACGTGTCCGGCATCGTCTCCAACCCGATGAACCAGGCGTCCGCGAGCAAGGTCGTGGTCTTCACCATGGCGGATTTCTCCTGGAACGACGGCGGCTACGACCGTGACGTGAGCTGGCGGCAGGCCGCGTCGTACCTCGCCGAGGGGGACCCAGCAGGTGTACGAGCGCTGCTGGTGTTCTTCGACCTCAACCACCTCGCGCCGACCTTCGGATCGCAGCCGTGGCAGCCGCAGGCGCCCGAGCTCGCCTCCCGTTTCGAGCGCTTCTGGACCGCCTACGACAGTGGCCAGCGAGCGGCCCTCGACGAGCTGGCGACCTACCTGGACCGGGTCGCGCAGGCTCCTGGGACTATCCGAGCCACGGTGACCGACGAGGCGTTCCTCGACGACGCCGACCGATGGCTCGACGCGACCCGGTTGTGGGGGCAGGCGCTGAACGAGGCCGTGGACGTCCTGACCTCCATCGAGTCCGACGACGCGGCGGGGGCGTCTCGTGCACGGGACGCGATGGAACGTTTCGTCAAGCAGGCCGAGCAGATCCGCTCGGTCCCCGGCGAGAACCGGGTCGAGGGGCAGGTGCGGATCGGGGACGGCGTCGTGGACGTCTTCATCGACCAGGTGATCGCGCGCCACGACGAGTACCTCGGTATCCCGCCGCTGCGCAACCTCTCGCAGGGCAGGACGGCCACCCAGATCTCCGACTGGTCGTCGGCGTACGGGGCGGCGAAATCCGTCGACGGGGACCTCAACAACTTCTCGACCACCTCAGGTCAGGAGTCGCAGCCGTGGTGGCAGGTCGACCTCGGCAGCAGTGTGGACATCGAGAAGGTGGAGATCTACAACCGCCTCGACTGTTGCGCGGATCGGCTCAGGGACTACCACGTGCTGGTGTCCGAGCAGCCATTCACGGGAACACTGGACGAGGCGCTGGCGAACCCGGCGGTACGCAGCCACCATGAGGCCGAACAGGCAGGGCGCCCGACCGTCATCGAGATCCCGGCCACGGGCCGGTATCTGCGGGTCTGGCTCGCCAGCTCGGTGCCACAGGAGCTCAACATGGCGGAGGTGCGGGTCTTCGGACGCGGCGCGAGCTGACGCGCGGTCACCGTCTCCTGGGCGTTAGACACGGCCGAAGGCACTGTGGTCGATCGACTGGTGGTCACCGAGCTGCCGTCAACCGCGGCCCTGCGCGAAGCTTGGCTCCGATCAGCGGCGGCTTCGCTCGACCTGGTGTTCACGCGTGACTGGCAGCCTGATTCACGGGCATGCGGTGCTGGAGGCGACCGGGCGCGCGGCACCTCCGTGGTGTCCGGACGACGTCCGGGTGCCGGGGTACGGTTGGTTCGCCACGCCCCTACAAGTAAATACGCCGAAACGGAGGAGCGGTCCATGCCACAGCCTGAATCGGCCACGAAGGATGCGGACAAGGGTTACGTAGCGCTACTCGGTTGGAGTCTCAACGCGGTGGAGGCTCTCGACCGGTTCGACCGGCGTTATGTCGTCGTGGCGCCGGACTGGGCTGAGAAGTACTGCACCGAACACGGCATCCCCTACCTGCCCTGGAACTTCGAGCGGCTCAACGACCGCTCGATGGAGATCGCCGAGACCCTCAGGCAGGAGGGCGTCAACGTCGCGATCCCGCTGTTCGAGGAGACGGTTGAGTGGGCAGGGGCGATCAACTCCGTCCTGCTGGACAACCCGCGTCTGTTCGGCCAGGCCATGTTGCTCAGGGACAAGGCGCTGATGAAGCGGCGCGCACAGCTCGGCGGCATCCGGGTCGGGATCTTCGAGGAGGCCCACGACCGGGACGACGTGATCCGCTTCCTCAAGCGCGTCAACCAGACCCTGCTCAAGCTTGACGGCGACCCGAACGACCCGATCCACCTCAAGGCGTTCGACAAGGCCGGGTGTCTCGGGCACCGCGTCATCAGCACCCCCGACGAGATCGACACGATTCCGGAGGAGGAGTTCCCTGTCCTCATGGAATCGCACCTCGACGGCTGGGAGTTCGCCGTCGAGGCATGGATCTACCAAGGGAAGATCAAGTTTCTGAACATCTCCGAGTACGTCAAGCTCGGATACTCGGTGTTCGTTCCGGCGACCCCGGAACTGGAGCAGTACCGGCCGCAGATCAGGGCACAGATCGAGAAGCTCATCAAGACGTTCGACATCGAGTTCGGCTTCGTGCACCCGGAGTACTTCGTCACCAGTGACGGCGAGATGTACTTCGGTGAGGTCGCGTATCGTCCGCCGGGCTTCAAGGTCTTCGAACTGCTCGAGCGGGCCTACGGGTTCAACGCCTACCAGGCGCTCGTACTGGCCTTCGACCCGAAGACGACCGAGGAGGAGATCGACGCCTTCTTCCCGAACGAGCTCGTCGACGCGACCGGGGTCGCGGGCTGCTTCGGTGTCTACCCGCGCCGCCGGGTCGTCAACGAGCTGCGGATCCCGGAAGAGACCGAGGACGATGACTACTATGAGTCACACGACCTGTCGACGCCGCTGGAGGAGACAGTTACCAAGAGGACCGCGTTCGGCAATCACTGGGGTCTGCTGTACTTCTTCGGCGAAGATCCCTACCGAATGCGCGATCTGCTGAAGAAGCAGGAAGAGCTCGACTTCTACGTCTGACGACGCCGTGGACGTTGGAGACCTACCCGAAGGAAACCTGTGAAACCGCACGCCGACGTCACGGGCGAGGCCACGACGCTGGACAAGCGCACTGCCTCGCTCGACGACGCCATCCAGGCCATGGCCGAGACCCGGGACTTCGGCAAGCACACGAAGCTGCGGCGGGTGCTGGAGGCACTGCGGCGGGTGCTGCAGCAGCCGGGCGGTGCCGCGGTGGTCCAGACGCGGGCACAGGCGCTGGAGGAAGCCGGCCTGTTCCAGGAGACGGACTGGGCCTCCCCGGAGATCCTCGTCCCGTCGCTGGTCGGTCCCGGTTTGCGCAGCAAAGACGTGGACACGGTGGTGATGGAGACGACCAGCGAGCTGCGGATGCTCGCCGTCGCCCGTGGCGACTTCCCGCACCCGACACTCTCCGCCGAGGACGCTCGCCAGTTCCTGTCCCAGGTACTGGCGATGAACCTGGAGTTGCTGTTCACCCCGCCCGACGAGGCGGAGCGGACTCAGCAGGGCCGGACCGCGCAGCTGATCCGGGACCTGTTCCGGTACCTTGCCGACGAGATCGGCTACGACAGCGTGCTGGACAAGCTGGTCGATGAGATCTGGCGGATCCTGCGTCAGCGCCCGATCCAGGTCGACCAGGTGCAGTCGCTGATCATCCGCATCGCGACCTATCGCGACGATCCGGACATTGACCTGAGCGCGATGTCCGGGCAGGGCATCGACCGGCTCATCACCAGCCTGTTCGGTACCACCGAGGCGTGCCGGGAGGACCCGGGAGTCGACGTCTTCCGCTCCCGGCTGGAGGCGATGGACACCGGCGGCCTGCAGTACGAGGCCACCGGGTTCGCCAGGGCCATGCACGACACCGGTCTGGTGTCGCCGTACCACGCCGAGTTGCTGCGGTTCCTGCTGCACGAGAGCGACTATCTCGTCGGCGAGGCGCTCGGGTTGTCTGACACCGGCCGGAACTGCCTGCTGCGCTACCGCAACCTGGTGCACCGGCTGATCGAGGAGGCCGTGCACCCGGAGACCGCGCAGTGCATCTACGGGCTGGCGCTGCTACTCGACCGCGGCATCCTCTACGAGCCGCCGGTAGTGCCCGCGCTGTGGCGGCAGCTGGCTCTGCACCTCGCTCCGGCTGCCAGGGAGCGGCTCACGACGGTGTTCGGCGACCAGCCGACGCCGGAGGCCCGGCTGATCGCGGGCGTGCTGTCGATGCTGGGCCAGCCGCTCGGGGTCGGGCAGGGCGACAACCCGACCTGCCAGTCGGCCCGCGCACTGTCGATGTGGGCCTACAACGACCCGGACTACCTGCTGCAGATGGTGGTCTGGGCAGCCCGCGACGACGAGATCATCATGCACTTCGAGGGTCAGCCGATCTCGTCGAAGGACAGCGGGACCGGGGTCGCGACCACGCTTCCGATGGATCTGGACCCTGTGTCGTTGCTCGTGGTGCCCCACCTGGACCGGATCTACGCCGAGATGGGGCGGCGCTGCGCAGGCCGGCCCGGCGACCCACACAGGTGGGTCAACCCCGAGTTCCACGGCTGGTGGGCGGCCCGTGGGTTCCGGATCAACGTTGACGTCGAGACCGGGAACCTGATCGACCTGGACGAGTTCCTGCGGCAGTTCCACGCGAGCTACCACCCGTCCTACAACGGCGGGCAACCGCTGGTCCACCCGCAGCCTGCGGGCGTCGCCGTCACCGACAGCGCCGCCCGGTATGTCGGCTGGCACGCGATCACGATCCTGCGGGTCGTGCCGGACCCACAGGACGAGATGCGGGTGTACTTCTACAACCCGAACAACGACAGCGGCCAGGACTGGGGCGACGGTGTCGTGGTCTCCACCGCGGGAAACGGCGAGCGGTTCGGCGAGGCCTCGCTGCCGTTCGACCAGTTCGCCTCGCGGCTCTACATCTTCCACGTCGACCCGCTCGAGCGCGGGGAGCCGGAGAAGGTGCCGGCCGAGGACGTCGCGCGGATCATCGGCCACATCGAACGCAGTTGGGGAGCCGACCGGCTGCAGCCGGGGACGCTGCAGGCCGCGAAGGCCCCGCAGACCCCGCAGGCCTGACCGGCGCGTTGTGCCCACGTCTTGACCCCGCCGCTCTGAGGTTCGGCCCAACAGTGACCGGCGTCTACCAGCCGGTGCTTGCCAGGCCACCTCGGTGCCGTACGCCTCGGCGAGGGCAGATCAGGTGCTGCACCCCTGTGGGCCGCAGCTCGGCGCGTCACCGATCTCGCTGTTGACCGCCAGCACCGGCCGTTCCCTCCAGGCGCGGTGCAAGGTCTGCAGAATGACCTCAGGTGGTTGGGCGCCGGGGATGGCGAGCCGGCCGTCGACGAGGAACAGCGGCACTCCGCTGATCTGCAGCCGGAGTGCTTCGCTCTCGTCGGCGCGCACCGCGTCGGCGTAGGCGTCCGACGCCAGCACGTCGCGCACTTCATCCGGATCCAGACCGGCTTGAGTAGCTAAACGTGTGAGCGTCTCATGTTCGCCGATGGCTTCCCCCTCGGACAGGTATGCCTGGAGGAAACGCTGCTTGACCACCAGCTGCAGGTCACGGTCGGCGGCGAGATGCACCAGCCGGTGAGCATCGAAGGAGTTGCCGGGACGGGCACGGTCGAGATGGAACTCGACGCCGGCTTCAGCAGCGGTCGCGGTCATACGCTGGACCATCGCCTCACCACCGGCCGCTGACGTGCCGTACTTTCGGGCCAGCATGGCTGCGTAGTCACCGTCGCGGACCGCGGGCGCGCCCGGATCGAGTTCGAAGCTGCGCCACACCAACTCGATCTCGTCGGCGTGTTCGAACTGGGCGAGTGCGGCATCCAGCTGTGCTTTCCCGATGGCGCACCACGGGCACACTATGTCCGACCAAATATCTATCCTCATATCCACTTCCAACACCCGTCCCCACGCTCGTCATTCCGCCGTCGTGGTCGGGACTGTCTCAGGATCGGTGTCTTTGGCTCGGACACGCCGGACTGGTTCCGGCGGGATGGGGTCGCGTGCACCTCCTGGCGCGTGTGTCGACCGTCTTCGACTTGAGCAACCGGTACCTTGAGGGAATTGGCGCCGAGAGAGCGAGGATGGTCGCGTGGCCAAGCATATGCAGATCGGTGCGGTGGCCGAGCACACCGGCCTGTCCTTGCGCACGATCCGCTATTACGAAGAAGTCGGACTGGTCACGCCGAGTGCGCGCAGCCAAGGCGGATTCCGCCTTTACACCGAACCAGACGTAGCGCGGTTGAAACTCGCCCGGCAGATGAAGCCACTGGGTTTCCAGCTCGACGAAATGCGCGACCTGCTCGCGCTCCTGCAGCCCGCCACCAGCCGCACCGCGCAGCCCCGCAAACTGCGTAAGGATCAGCTGGAACAGTTGCGGAGCTTCGCCGGCACCGCGGAAGAGCGCTGCGCCGAATTGCGCGCGAAACTGGAAACTGCGGAAGAATTCGCTGAAATGCTGCGGGAGCGCCTGGTGCACGAGCCCGCCCGGTCGGCGCGAGTAGGCTGAACACTGGCCTACTCTACTCTCACGTTAAGGTAGAGTAGTGCGGGTGAACTGGGACTCCGGATTCGCGCCCCTGACGGCGCGAGAACTCAGCGATCACATCGAGAACGCGTTTGTCTCCGATCGTCCCACAGTGGTGGATCTGCTCGACGCGGCGATACGCAGCCACGCCCGCCCCGTCGTGTTCGCCGCCGTGAACCGCCTTCCTCCGCGCGAGTTCGAGTCGATGGCTGATGTGCTGAACGAGTTACCGGACCTGCCCCGGTGTGACGCCCATCCCATGGACTGATCGCTGGTCGCCAGACGACGGCCCGGGGCGAATCGCGGTGGTCCGAGGATTCGATCGTGACAGCCGGGCATTGCGCGATGCGGTACGTGCGGCAGCAGTCAGGCATGGCTGGTCGGTGTTGGACCTGCCCACCATTCCCGCTTTCGGCCGCATTCCCGTGACCGACGATATCGGCCTGGTCGTGGCGGTACGACCGGTCCTGGACCCCGCGGCCGCATCGCAGGGCATGCGCGGTGCTGATTGGCAGCCCCGGCCCGCGCTGGCCGTGACGACATCGGAAGGCCAGTACGACACGATTGCGTCCCGCTTCGAACTTTCCGGTCCGAGCAGATACCACCGTGAACGTGATCCAACGGCGACGACAGCCGCGATCGCCGTGGAGCCCGCCGTGACCGGTGTGCTGGTCGAGAGGATCGCCGGATGTGATCGCAAGACACTGCGCACAGTGGACACTTCGCTCACCGTGCGGCTCGAGGAGCCGACGCGCGGGACCATCGATGGCCACCCGCAGCTGTTCCCGGTCGGCGAGTACACGGTCACCGCACTGCCACGGCGCTACTTCCGGGTCGCCGGCTGAGTCACCTGTCGTCCAGTTCGGACAGACGTGCAGATCCTGCGTTTCTCGTCGGCTCGAGAATCGTCGCGGTGGCGGCGCTGGCGCGTTGTGAGCACATCCGGAGGCTATGGATCGCCTTCGTTTCGGTGGAGCCGCAGCGCTCCACGCGGCGTGTGCGGCCGTCGTAGCCGCGGTACCGGCCGAACGCTCGCCATCCCGGCGCTCCTCGAACGGAGTGCCGGGATGGCGGTGAGGGTGTGAGCGAGCCTTATGCGTCCTTGAGGTCGATCCCCTTGGTCTCGGGCATCAGGTAGACCGCGACGCCGGTGCAGACACACAGCAGCATGATGTAGACACTGGACATCCAACCCACTCCCACTCCGATGAGGAGCTGGTTGAGGTAGGGCGCGGTGCCGCCGAAGACGGCCACGGAGATCGAGTAGGCGAAGCCGATGGCCTGGGTCCTGACCCGGGTCGGGAAGTTCTCCGACATGGTGGCCGACAGCAGCGCCCCGGGGATGGCGACGATCATGAGAGCGATCGCGGAGGCGAGCAGCAGCGTCCAGCCGGAGGAACCGATGAGGCCCAGTAGCGGGATCTGCAGGATCGTCATGGCGACGGCGAAGCCGATCATCAGTGGACGCCGCCCGACCTGGTCGGACAGCCGGCCCCAGAAGGGGAGCGTGGCCAGGGCGATGATCTGCGCGGCGACGGTGGCCCAGTACGCCGCGCCGGCCTCCATGCCCTGCTCGGTGATCGCGTACGTGGAGACGTAGGAGGTCCAGGTGTAGTGCGCGGCGGTGATGCCGGAGGTCATCGCGACCACCAGGACGATGCCGCGGACGATCTTCGCGCGGGGCATGGGAGCGCTGTCCGTCGCGGAGTCATGCTGCTCGAAGACCTCGCTCTCGTCCATGTTGCGGCGGAGGTAGAGCGCGGCGACCGCCAGGAGCGCGCCGAGAAGAAAGGGGATCCGCCAGCCCCACTGGGCGACGGCACTCTCGGAGAGGACTGAGGTGACCGCGCCGCCGACTGTGTAGGCGATGACCGAGCCGCCGAAGATGGCGACGAAGACAATGCTGCCCCACATGCCCCGGCGGTCGTTGGGCGCGATCTCGGCGACGTAGGTGTTGGCCGTCGCCGACTCGCCGCCGTGGGCGAAGCCCTGGGCGACGCGGCAGAGCAGCAGGATCAGCGACGCCCACGCGCCGATGGAGGCATACGTCGGCATGAGGCCGATGACCAGGCTACCGGCCGCCATGGTGAGCATGGTGGTCACCAGAACGAACTTGCGACCACGCCGGTCGGCGATCCGCCCGAAGACGATGCCGCCGAGCGGGCGCATGAGGAACCCGACCGCGAAGACAGCCAGGGTCGACAGCAGCGCTGAGACGGGGTCGCCGGAGTTGAACATCGCGGCGGCGATGAAGGGAGCGAAGACGGCGTAGGCGCTCCACTCGTACCACTCCATGACGTTGCCGACGGTGCTCGCCAGCAGTGACTTCCGCTTCGAACGCTGGGTCTGGGGCCCCGTGCCGGCCAGCGCCGGTTGCGGGGTGAGGGTGGCTTCGTCGTTGCCCACTGAGGTCTCTCCTTATGGTGTGCGACAGGGACGAGGTGGTGGTCGTGGGTTGTTCGTGGGACCGCTCGGCCTGGGCGAGGGGCGGGATCAGCGGCGCGCGCTCGCCACTGCGATGCCGGCGTACTCGAGGGCGGACTCCAGCAGCCGTGGCACACCGGCCTCCAGGGAAGGGCCGAAGTGGTGGTCGTGCGGACGCTCCCCCTTCAGCCATCGGGTGTAGATGGCCTCGCAGAAGATCGCTGCCTTCCACAGCGCCAGCGCCTGGTACCACGGCAGTGGGGTGAGGTCGAGTCCCGTCCTCGCGGCGTACCGCTCGGCCAGCTCCTGTCTGGACGGGTAGCCGGGCTCCCTGGTGACCGAGGTGAGCTCGAGCGGGGTGGGGAAGGCGCCTGGTTCGGCGTAGGTGGCGGTCAGGTAGCCGAGGTCGGCGAGCGGGTCACCGAGGGTGGCCATCTCCCAGTCGAGCACCGCAAGGACCCGGGCGGGGGAGGTCCGGTGGTACATCAGGTTGCCCAGCCGGTAGTCCCCGTGCACCACGGTGGCGGCCTGGCTGGCCGGTACGTTGTCGCCGAGCCAAGTGGCCAGCGCGCCGACCTCGGGTAGGACCCGGGTCGTGTTGACCTGCCACAGCCCGGCGAAGCGCTCCACCTGCCGTGCCACATAGCCGTCCGGGCGGCCGAACGCGGCGAGCTCGCCGTGGCGTACGTCGATGCTGTGCAGCCGCACCAGGGTGTCGACCAGGGCGTGGCCGGTGGCGGCTCGGTCGGCTGTGGAGTCCAGTCGTGTCGGGACGGTGTCGGTGATGACGATGCCGTCGAGATTCTCCATCAGGTAGAACGGCACGCCGAGGACCGACTCGTCGGCGCACACCGCGAGGACGCGGGGGACCGGCACGCCGGCAGGGTGGAGCAGTTGCTGGATGCGTGCCTCACGAACCATGTCGTGGGTGGAGCGTGGCAACGGGGGCCGGGGCCCGCGCCGGAGTACGACCTCCTCCTTCCCGCGGCTGAGCCGGTAGGTGATGTTCGACTGGCCGTCGCCGATCCGTTCCCACGCCAGGGGTCCGTGGCCGATGCCGTGGGTGTCGAGGAACGTGGTGACGCGGTCCAGCACCAGCAGCGGGGGGTTCGGCAGTGCAGCTGCGTCGGCGGCGGTCGCGACGACCTCGACGCCGTCCGGAATGCTCAGCATCAGTGTGCGATCCCGTCCCGCACCACGGCGTGGCCCTGACGAGGCTCGCCGCCCTCGACGGCCCTCCGGCGAGCCGTGGAGGCACGGCGCGCGATCGCCCACTTGTGCGTCTCATTCGGACCGTCGTAGATGCGGAACGGGCGTACCTCGTTGAGGTATTGGGCCAGCGGCAGGCCGTCCGACACGCCGTCGCCGCCACAGATCTGGACTGCGCGGTCGATCACCCGATGGATGGCGTCGGAGCAGTGCACCTTCGCCACCGACGACATGGCCGAACCGGACCTGGGGTCGGTTTCCAGCAGCTGCGCGGTCTTACTGATGATCGCGTCGGAGGTCTCGATGTCGATCACGGACTCGGCGATCAGGTGCTGTGCCAGGCCAAGGTCCTTCATCGGGGCGCCGAACAGCTCGCGCTCCTGCGCGCGGTCCAGCGCGATGTCGAGGGACCGGCGTGCCAGCCCCAGCCACCGCATGCAGTGCGTGAGCCGGGCCGGGCCGAGGCGGACCTGGGCGTACCGGAAGCCCTGCCCCACCTCACCGAGCACCGCGTCGTCGTCGACCTCGCAGCCCTCGAAGTACAGGTGCGGGTGGCCGCCGGCGATGGAGCGGTCCATGGTGTGAATCGGCTCGCCGAGCCGGACTCCGGGGCTTTCCATGTCTACCAAGAACATCGTGGCGCCGGCCGGTGCGTCACCGTCGGCTTCGGTATGTGCCATGACGATGCAGAAGGCGGCGCCGACCGCACCGCTGGTGAAGCGCTTGTGCCCATCGATGATCCAGCGGCCGCTCCGACGGGTGGCGGTGGTCTGCAGCGCGGCCGGATCGGAGCCGGCGCCGGGGTGCGGCTCGGTCATCCCGAAGCAGGAGCGTGCCTCGCCTGCCGCCAGCGGGGCGAGGTAGCGGCGCTTCTGCTCCTCGGTGGCGACGAGGTTGAGCATGTGCATGTTGCCCTCGTCGGGGG
This sequence comes from Amycolatopsis palatopharyngis, assembly GCF_003385185.1. Taxonomy (GTDB): domain Bacteria; phylum Actinomycetota; class Actinomycetes; order Mycobacteriales; family Pseudonocardiaceae; genus Amycolatopsis; species Amycolatopsis palatopharyngis. Next base: position 125,589 of record NZ_PQHZ01000010.1, read on the forward strand.
CCATACAGTTGAGCACGCTCGGGCCGATGGGGGAGTATCCGGCCTCCTGGAACACCGGTGACCAGTGCTCGATCGGGAGCCCCTGCCCGCCGTACTCGCGGGGGACGTGCGGGGCGAAGACCTTGGCCTCCTTGGCCGCGGCCTGGAGCTTCTCGCGGGTCGCCTGGGGCAGCTGCTGCCCGGGCGCCGGCTCGTGGGCCATCACGGTGTCACGGATGAACCGACGGGTGCGCAGTCGTAGGTCCGCCACCTCGGGTGGCAGGCGGTCCGGATTCATGTGGTGTGTTTCCTCTCGATCAGGCGGTGCCGCCGACGGTCTGCAGCCCGCCGTCGACAGTGATGACGTGACCGGTCACCCAGGCCGCGTCATCGGAGGCGAGGTAGGTGACCGCTGCCGCGACGTCGTCGGGCTGGCCCAGCCTTTTCATCGGGTACATCGCGGCCGTCTCGGCCTCCTTGCCCTCGTAGAGCGCCTTGGCGAACTGCGTCTTCACCACGGCAGGGGCGACGGCGTTGACCCTGATGTTCGGGCCGAGCTCGGCGGCGAGGGTGCGAGTCAGGTGCGCGAGGGCGGCCTTGCTGACGCCGTACATGCCGATGCCTGGGGCAGGTGTCTCGCCGGTGACCGAGGACAGGTTCACCACGCTGCCGCGGTCGGCGAAGCCGGTCCCGGGACGTCGTACCGCCTCCTGCACCCAGGCCAGGGAGGTCAGTACGTTGACCTCCAGGATCTTGCGGGCGGCGGCGAGGTCGAGGTCGATCAGCGGCCCGTATGCCGGGTTGATGCCGGCGTTGTTGACCAGGATGTCGAGTCCGCCGAACTCCTCGACGACTCGGTCGAACACTTCCTGCCGATGCCCGGCGTCGTCGGCCTTGCCGGGCATGGTGACGACGCTGCCCTCGGGCATGGTGGCCGCGGCCTCGGCCAGCGGTTCGGCGTTACGGGCGGTGATGCAGACCCGGGCGCCCTCGCGCACGAGACGCTGCGCGATGGCCAGCCCGATCCCACGGCTGGCTCCGGTCACGATCGCGATCCGGCCCTCGAGCCGGTTCTGGACATGCTGATTCACACGGTGCCTTTCATGCAGCTTGCTGCTTGCCGGATCTGTTTGCGCGCGGATTCAGCGGCCGGCATCGGCGGCGGCGCTTTCCCGCAGCACGTTGCGGCGGATCTTGCCGGTCTGGGTCTTGGGCAGTTCGGGGATGATGTGCACGGTTCTTGGCGACTTGTAGGCCGCCAACCGCTCCCGGGTGAAGGTGATGAGTTCCTCGCCGGTCGCCTCGCTTCCGGCCGTGAGCGACACGTACGCGACCACGCTCTCGCCGCGGTAGTCGTCCGGTTCGCCGACCACCGCGGCCTCGTGCACCGCTGGGTGCTCGTAGAGCGCGTCCTCCACCTCCCGGGGCCACACCTTGTAGCCGGAGACGTTGATCTGGTCCTTGAGCCGGTCGACCAGGTAGACCCAGCCCTGCTCGTCGATGATCGCCCCGTCGCCGGTACGGAGTCGGCCGCCGGGCATCGTGGCGGATGTGGCCTCGGGCTTGTTCCAGTAGCCGGGCACCACCGCGGGGCCGCTCAGCTCGAGTTCGCCCTGCTCTCCCGGGGGCAGTGGGGTGCCACCGGCGTCGACGACCCGGGCGTTCAGGTTGGGCAGCGGAACCCCGATCGAGAGCGTCCCGCTGGGCTGGTGCACCGGGGCCCGCACTCCCGGCGGTACGGCGATCACCGCCGAGCTGGTCTCGGTCATGCCGTAACCGTTGTGGATGTAGACCCCGAACCGCTCCTCGAACCGGTCGACGGTGGCCGGCGGGATCGGCGCCCCACCGGAATAGAGTGCCTTGGCCGAGGCGAAGTGCTCCCGAGTCGCGTGCGGTAGCTCGTAGAGGGCGTTGTATGCGGTGATGGAGCCGATGGTGAAGGTCATCTCGTGCTCGGCGAACGCGTCCAGCGTCACCTCCGCCTGGAACCGATTGGCCAGTACCAGGGTCGTGTCGGCGAGCAGGGCGATGCTGGCGTTCACCACCACACCGGTGATGTGGAACAGGGGCGCCATGGCGAAGACCACGTCTCCCGGCTCCAACCCGATCCAGGCGCCGTAGGTGGAGGTCACCGCGAGCAGATTGCCGTGGGTGTTCATCGCACCCTTCGGCGGTCCGGTGGTGCCGGAGGTGTAGGCCAGCAGCGCGACGTCGTCGCGGGTGAGGTCGACCGCCGCCGGGCGAGAGCCGCGGAACCTGTTGACCAGTTCGACCAGGTCGCCCTGCCGGGCTGCCATCGAGCGCTCGGTTGTGGGGAAGATCCTTGGGTCGTTGCGGGTCTGGTAATCCAGCGCCGAGGTACTCACCAGCCAGCCGACGGTGCCCTCGGTGAGGGTCTGCGTGAGCTCTTCCACGTCGGTGTCGGCGCAGACCAGCCCGATGGCCCCGGAGTCGTCGACGAGGCGGCGCAGCTCCTGGCGCCGGTACATCGGGTTGAGGATCAGGGCGGTGGCGCCGAGCTTCCACAGGGCCAGCAGGACGATCGCGTACTGCGGAATGTTCTGCAGGTATATGCCGACGCGGTCACCCCTGCCGGCGCCAAGGGACTGCAGAGCGACCGCGAGCGCGTCGGACTCCTCGTCGAGCTGTCGCGCGGTCAGCTCGCCGTCGAAGTAAGCCAGCGCGACGCTGTCCGGGTTCCGCTCGACCCGCGCATGCCAGGCATCGACCAGCGACGCGTGCCGGACCGGCATCCTGGCGTCGACATCCGGCGGGTACAGGGATGTCCACGACTTCGGCTCCACGTCACAACTCCCTCTTGGTAGATCGACGGCACTTCACGCGACAGACCGAGCGCTCGATCGGTTGAGGCGTTACTGTTGACTACAGCACGAGGTCTGTCAAGGGGGTGGCCGCTTGGCGGGCATACTGGGGCGCCGATAGAAAGGGGTGGACACCATCGCAACTGAGACGCATAGCCGAGTTGACGCTGACTGGCGCGACTACTCGCAGAACGTCATGCCGCCGATCCTCGACGCCGCCCTCACCTGCTTCGTCGAGCACGGCTACCACGGCACCACGATCCGGACGGTCGCGGCCAGTGCGAATCTCTCCGTCCCAGGGCTGTACCACCACTACCCCTCGAAGCAAGCACTCCTCGTCGCCATCGTCGACACGGCAATGGTCGATCTCTGGAGGCGGAGCTTGGCGGCGCTGGATGAGGCGGGAGAAGACGCACGCCGCCGCCTCGACCTGCTCGTCGAATGTCTAGTGCTCTTCCATGCCCATCGGCGCGAACTGGCGTTCATCGCCTACAACGAAATCCGCAGCCTGCTCGGTGACGCGCGGGAAGCACACATCGCCGCCCGTGACCGCCAGCAGCGCCTGATGGACAACATCATTGACGCGGGTGTTGAGCAGACGCTGTTCTCCGCCCCCTTTCCCCGCGAGATCAGTCGCGCCGTGGTGACGATGTGCACCGGTGTTTCGCAGTGGTACCGACCTGGCGGGGAACTGACGCCTCATGAGCTCGCGGAGAAGTACCGGACGATGGTGAGGATGGCGGTCGGCGCGACCGAGCGGTAAGGGACGCGAGATAGTTGCCCGGTGGGAATTGACGCGTAGAAGGCATTCGCATTCCGTCGCAGCAACATGGAAGCGTTGAGTGCCGAACTCGTCGGGCGCCACTCGATATTTGACCCCGGGGCTGTCCTCGCCGTGTCACTTCCGCTGGCCGTGCTGGTGATCGGTGCGGAGAACGCGCAGGCAATGGGTGCGTTGATGTCAGCGGGCTTCCGGCCGCCCGCCAATGCCATGTCACTGGTCAGAGCTCTATTTCTCCGCGCTCGGTTTCGTCGAAGTATCGCGCCAGTATCGCGCTCGCCGGTCTCAGCTTGGGGCATCCAGTTCCGCAGACACGATTCGCTGATCCCGAGACGCTTCGCCAGCTCAACGACCGGTTTCTCACTCCCGGACATGAGCACCAGTTTGTCTGGGGATGGAGCTCCCTCGTCTACTTTGTGGCGGCTCCAGTCCGTCGAGATCACTCATTTATTGCGACGAGCACCCGTGTCACGGTCACCGCCGATACCAGCAACACGGCTGCTGGCGGCAGTGTCAGCCGCAGGACCCGCCCTACCTCCCTGCCCACGCCTACGGCGCTCAACCCCAACAGGATGACGACCGGGGCCAACGAGTTGCCGATGTTGCCGCCGGCAAGCTGACCGGCGAGCAGGTCTGTGGGTCGCTGGTCCAGTAGCTGAGCGACCTCTGCCTGCAATGCGCTGAACAGCGCGTTGGAGCTGGTCGTCGAGCCGGTGACGAAGGAGCCCATCGCCCCGATCAGGGGCGCCACAAGCGGGTAACTGGAGCCTGCTACGTCGGCGATCCCTTGGGCCATCGTGCGCACCATGCCGGTATCCACGAGAACACCGGCCAGCGAGGTCAGGAGGATTACCGATGGTGCGGTCTTCCAGGTCTGGCGCAACGCACCACGCCAGACCGGTCGCCAAGTGCCTGCCCGCCACCGCCCTCGCGCCCACCACACCAGAACGCTCGCCAGGCAGGCGAGTAGCAGGAACGTTCCGGGGTGGCCCAGTACCGCAATCGGGCTATAAGTCGAGACCGCCTCGTTGCGCACCTGCGCACCACCGCCCGTGGCGGGGAAGGAGGGGCCGATCAGCAGATTCTCCTTGGCCCACGAGCGCAGAGCGGGAGGGAGGAACACCGTCAGGGCGATGACCGCCAGCAGGACGTACGGCACTGCGGCGTTGCCTGCGCGGGCACGGGTCTGATCGGCTCCCACGGTCTCCTGGACCTTCTCCTGTTCGCCTGAGCGCACGGTGTCCGGGAGTCCCGGTGCCACCAAAGTTGCTGTCTTCGGGTGGGGCAGCACGCGCACCAGCAGCACGGCGCCGATTCCGGCGGCGCCGGCACACAGGGACGCGATCCCCGGCTCGAGCTGGGCCACGATCAGTTGCGCCATCGCCATGGTGGGGCCTGTGACCGCCAGCATCCAGGCGCCCTCCCGCAGCCCGCGCCACCCGTCATGCATGAGCGCGACGAGTACACCCGCGAGGATGCAGTTGACCCCCAGCACGATGGCACCCGAGGTGGCGAAAGCGGCGATACCGTTCGCGTCAAGTCCGGCGGTGAGAGCGCCCATATAGAAGGAGGAACCCATGGATCCGAAGCCGACGGCCCAGTGATAACCGATCAGCGACAGGGCCACGGCGCGGACCGGCCGGACTCCGATCGCCACCAGCAGTGGTGCCGCCACGGCGATTGGCGTGCCGAAGCCGGAGACACCCTGGATGAAGGACGGCAGGACCCAGGCCAGCAGCAGCACGGTGGCCGTTCTGGTGGGAAGCAGGGATGACAGAGCTCGCCCGAGCTCCTTCATGCCCATCCTGGCTGTCAGGTGGTGCATCAAGAGGGCGGGCCCGATGACGTAGAGGATCCAGACTCCTACCCAGGCGCCCTTGCCCAGCCCGACGGCGACGGTCTGCATGTCGGCGTCGAACACCAGCATCCCGACCACCAACGCTCCGGCCACGGTGAGCAGGGCGTTGACCAGTGTCGACCACCGGCCCCACAGAACCAGGGTCAGCAAGACCAGCACCGGGCTCGCTGCGAGCAGCCAGCGTCCGAGCGGGACGCCGGTTATCTCCTGCATGACTCCCTGCACAGGAACCGCCTCAATCCATGGCATGGCTTGTCTTTCGTATACGGTTTGGATGGGAGCAAAGGTTCTGGGCTCCAGGGCCAGAAGGAGCACGGACGATATGGGTAAGGGCGAGATGACGATCGGCGGCCGGCACCTGTCGCTGCGGGATCAAGTGATGGTCGAGTTGAGAAGCCGAATCGTCAACGGCCACTACCCGCCAGGGGAGCGGCTCAGGGAGGAGCGTCTCGCAGACGACTTCGGCGTCTCGCGCAATCCGGTACGCGAAGCGCTACGTGTGGTCGAGGCCGAGGGATTCATCGAGATGCTTCCGCGGCGCGGAGCCATCGTGCGTACTCCTGACCTCGACTCGGTCCGGGACATGTTCATGGTGCGTGGCCGATTGGAGACTCTCGCCGCGCGGCTGGCCGCCGAGCGCGCCACACCGGACGATGTCGCCTCCCTGCGGGAGTTGCTCTCCCGTGCCCGCGAAGCCACCGATGCTGAGGACTTCGCGCAAGTTTCGGAACTGAACAGTGCGCTGCACCTGAGAGTGATCGAGATCAGCGGAAACAGGTGGTTGGCCTCAATCGCCACCTCTATGTACCTGCACGTGCAATGGGTGTTCCGTATCTCTGCCGCCGATCGCGCCCCCCACTCCTGGGCAGAGCACACCCAGTTAGTTGACGCCATCGCTGCCGGTAATGCCGAAGAGGCCGAGGCGGCCGCGTGGAGACACGTGAACATGGCGGGTTCGGCCGCTTCGGAGAGTCTTCGCTCCTTCAAGTGAGCGGCGCCGCCCAGCGCGGCACTTCTACCGACCGACCGCATAGCCCTGCATTCCGCGAGGGTTGGCCCCGGCCCACAGCGCGCCAGTGTCAGGGTCCCGCCTGACCGCGCACAGTCGGCCTAGGCTCCAGGGGCCCTGCACCTCGAGTTCGTGACCACGCGCGCCCAGGGCCTTCCTGCTCTCGACGGGTACCCGGTCCTCGGCCACGACCACTCCCGGCTCCGTCAGCCGTGGCCAGAAGGACCCCGGAAAGCTGGTGGTGTGGAACATCGGAGCGTCGATGGCTTCCTGCAGGGACTGTCCGCCCGCCAGGACGCGCAGGAGGAAGACCAGTTGCCATTGGTCCTGCTGGTCTCCCCCGGGTGAGCCGCAGGCCATGACCGGTACCCCGTCACGGTGAATCAGGGTGGGAGTCAGCGTGGTGCGGGGTCGCCGTCCCGGCGCGAGGGAAGACGCCAGGCCTTCCTCCAGCCAGAACATCTGCATTCGGCTGCCGAGGCAGAACCCGAGTTCGGGGATGGTGGGACTGCTTTGCAGCCACCCCCCGCTGGGCGTCGCTGAGATCATGTTGCCCCAGCGGTCGACGACATCGATGTGGCACGTGTCTCCGCGTGTGGTGCCCTCGCGTTGGACGGTGGGCTCTCCGGTGGTGGCGTCCCGGACCAGCGGGCCTCGCGCTGCGGGATCGGTGATGTACTTCGCGAGTCGCGGTTGGCGGCCGCCCGGGCTTCCGGGGCGTATCTCGTGGGACGCCTCGTGCCCGATCAGCGCCGCTCTCTCCGTTGCGTACTCCGGCGACAGGAGCGTGTTCAAGGGGGTGTCGTAACCGTCGCCGTACCACGCCTCTCGGTCGGCGAACGATAGTTTGATGCTCTCGACGACGTGGTGGATGCCCTCCGCCGACGAAGGGTCAAGGGCCGACGGATCGCCGACGGCATCCAGTGTCGCAAGAGCTTGCAACAACGCCGGTCCCTGGCCCCACGGGCCGGTCTTGGAGATGGTGTGGCCCTGCCAGTCCAGTGTGGCTGGCTCTTCCCAGCCGGCCTGCCACGCCGCCATGTCCGAGGCGGTGACCAGTCCCGCCTGCGGCTCACCGCCCCCGGTGGGCACGGGCCTGCGGAAGAAGGTGTCCACGGCCTCGGCGACGAACCCCTCCCGCCACGCGTGGCGCGCGCGGTCGATCTGCACCTCGCGACTTCCTCCGCCGGCCTTGCTCTCGGTGACGAGACGCTCCAGGGTGTCGGCGTAGACAGGGTTACGAAAGAGCTCGTTGTCGCCTGGCGGTCGTCCGTCCTTGAGCCACAACCGCGCAGACGTGGGCCAGTCACGTTCGAAGAGCTCCTGGACCGATGCCACTGTGTTCCCCACTCGGGACACCAGAGGGTGGCCATGGCGCGCGTAGGAGATGGCCGGTTCCAGGACCTCCTCCAGAGTCCTTGTGCCCTCATCCCGCAGGAGCAGGAGCCAGGCGTCGACCGCACCAGGCACGGCGGCGGCGAGAGGTCCCGAGGCGGGGATCTGCGTGATCCCCAAAGAGCGGAAATGCTCGATCGTGGCCGCAGCGGGGGCAACCCCTTGACCGCACAGCACCCTGGGGGCGGGATCGGCGGCGGTAGCGACGATCGCGGGAACCTCCCCACCGGGACCATTGAGGTGAGGCTCGACGAGGTGCAGCACGAAACCCGCACACACGGCCCCGTCGAAGGCGTTCCCGCCCAGCTCCAACTGACCCATGGCGCTCTGCGACGCCAGCCAGTGCGTTGACGAGGCCATGCCGAAGGTTCCCTGCAGCGTCGGCCGGGTGGTGAAGGTCATGTATCGCTCCTCTTACTCCACTTGTCGCGGCCACGATCTGGATGTCCGCATGCGCACCAGCCGTGGTGAACGGCCCGTCTCACTCCTCCGTCCTGTCCGGTACTGGTGTTCTCCGCGCATCACGTGAGGACTTTGTCGCGGCATAGAGCCCGTAGGTCAGCGAGATGGCAGCGAGGGCGACCAGCACGCCGGAGATGGGGCGGGTGAGGAACAGCAATAGGTTGCTATCGGTTGTGACGGCCTGCCGCAGGTTGGTCTCCAACATGGGGCCCAGGATGATGCCCAGGATGAAGGGCGCCAGGGAGAAGCCGTTCTCCTTCATCCAGTATCCGATCACGCCGAACAGCAGCAGCACCATGACGTCGAATATGCGGTTGTTGATCGCAAAGCTCCCGACAGTGGAGAGAAGCAGGACTCCCGGGACGAGATGGTGCTGCGGAACGCGGTTCACCAGGAGGAACAGTCTGATGCCGTAGCTCTGGACGATGAGCATGAAGATGGCTGCGATGAAGAACGTGATGAAGATGCCATAGGCGAGGGTCGGTTGCGATGTGAGGAACATCGGCCCCGGTTGAATGCCGTGGATCAAAAGGGCGCCGAGTATCATCGCTGTCGTGGCATCCCCGGGGATGCCGAAAGCCATCGTGGGTACCAGAGCGCCCCCTACGGATGAGTTGTTGGCCGCTTCGGACGCGATGACACCGTCCTGGATGCCGCTGCCGTACTTCCTCGGCGTGCGGGAGAACTTCTTGGCAATGTCGTAGCTCATCACGTTGGCGATGCTGCCGCCAGCTCCGGGCAAGATCCCGACGAACGTTCCCACCAGGCTGGAGCGCAGAAGATTCACACCGGATCGAACGAGACCTGCGGCGGCCTTGGTGATGGGGTAGGCGACGTTACGTTGGTGCATGTCGCTGGCTGGGGGTGGCCTCTTGACGTCACCGAGCAGCTGAGAGAACGCAAAGAGTCCGATCAGGACTGGAAGGAAGTTGAAGCCGCCCTGGAGCTCGACGAGGCCGAAGGTGAAGCGCTGGGTCCCCGTGAGCAGGTCGATCCCCACCAGCGCGAATGAGACACCGAGCCCCCCCGAGATGAGGCCCTTGAGGACTGATCCTCCACCGAGTCCGGCGATCGCGGTCAGTCCGAACAGCATCAGAGAGAACAGTTCCCAGGGGCCGAAGCTGGTCGCGAAGCTCGCCAGTGTTGGTGCGAGGAATATCAGGATGATCCCCGATATCAGTGAGCCGACGACGGACGCGAGCAGTCCTATCGCGAGAGCTTTTCCCGCTTCTCCTTTCCGTGCCATGGGGTAGCCGTCGAAGGTTGTCGCCATTGCGGACGGTGTCCCCGGTATGCCCAGGAGGATGGAAGGAAGTAAGCCGCCGGAACTCCCGCCGACCATGACGCCGATCATGAGTGCGATGCCGTTGATCGGATCCATACCAAAACTGAATGGGAGGGTTAACGCGACGCCCATCGTAATGGTGAACCCAGGGATACTCCCAATGATGATCCCAGCAATCACGCCGGCAAGCAGCAGGGCGAGCGTCTCGACATTGGCGACCGATTGAAGGCTTATAAGAAGGTTATCCACAATGTAACCTCTAGAAGAAGAGCCGACCGGGTGGGAGGAAGACGTACAGGACTTGCTGAAAGACAACGTAAAGCGCTGCCGTGAACAGGAGGTATCCCAGGATGACCGCCCACAGTCGCCGAGTCCTCTGCCTGGCCAAGAGGAAGTACACGGCCAAGAGGAAGAAAGGTGTCGACACCAGGTAGCCGAGGTAGTACAGGGCCGGGACGTACGCGCCGCACGCGAGGAAGATGTAGATGACCTTGCGGTTCTTCCGGTACAGCTCTCTCGGGGCGAGGGTTAGCCGTTCCCTCGGCTCCGTGATAATTCGTCGGACGCTGTCGACGAGGAGTACGAACCCGAGCAAAGCCAGCACAGGGACGACGATCTTGGGAAAGAACGCGGCCCCTGTCCGCCGCACACCTGGATCAGGGATCGTGTCGATGGAAAAGTACAGGACTGCCGAGAATGTGAGCACCACCAGGGCGTTGACACAGTCTCGTTTCGCGTTGATCATGAGACGAGATCGCCCAGAAACCTAAATCATACCTGCCTTCTTCATCGCAGACTCCATTTCCTTCGTGTTCTTCTGCAGGAAGCTGCGGTAGTCCTTGTGGCCCATGTAGTTGACTTCTGTTCCCAGATTGCGCAGCGTCGTGGCGAAGTCTTCGCTGCTGGCGACCTTTTCCATGGCCGTGCTTAGCTTTTCGACGATGGCATCCGGGGTGCCCTTGGGTGCGAACACGCCCCGGTTGGTCGCCGTCGAGACGTCAATCCCCTGCTCCTTCAGAGTCGGGACGTCCGGTACCGCATCGGAGCGCTCGTCACCGAAGTAACCCAAGAGCTTGAGTTTGCCCGCGTCGAGGTATTCCTTGCCTGCCACGACGGATACTCCGCCGAGATCGACGTGGCTGCCGGCCAGAGCCTGCATCCGTGCTGCTGTGTCCTGGTAGCCGACGATGTTGAACTGCACACCGGTGGCTGCCTGGATCAGGGCGGGTTCCAGTTCCGACGTGGAGCCGATGGAAGCACCGAAGGTAACCTTTCCGGGGTTGGTCTCGGCGTCCTTGATCATCTCTTCCATGCTGTTCCATGGACTGTCTGCCGGTGTAGCTACGAAGTCGTACGTGGACGTCATGAGCGCCACTGGTTCGAAGTCGAAGTACCCGAAATCGGTCTGTCCAGTAAGGTTGGAGATGGCGATGGAGTCGTGGCCGGCCAGCAAAGTGTAGCCGTCGTTCTCTGCATTGAGGGCTTGTTGGGCCCCCACCGACCCGCCACCACCAGCGACGTTGCGGATAACAACGGACTGTCCGAGTTCTTCCGTGAGCCCTTCGCCAACCAGGCGGAAGATGGCGTCCGTGTCCCCGCCCGCAGACCAGGGGACGATCAACTGGATGGCCTTCTGGGGATAGTCGCTGCCCTCCGCCCCGCCGGACGAGTTTGGAGAGGCACAGGCGCCGACAAACAACAGGAGGACTGAAAGGCAGATCAGGATGCGCTTGAAAGGCGCTCTTCTGGCACGCCGTTCGGGTGATTGCATATCCACTCCTCGGTCTATGTGGCTGCTGCCGGTGGGCCATGTGTTGGGCGGGCGCGACTACGCCCTTGTTCCGGAAGGCATGTGCCTTGTGGTGGTGGACGTTTCGGTTCGGCGTCGAGTGTGCTGACAGCGCCCGAATGTATCCTGTATACAGGATTCGGTGCAAGGGTTCTGGCGGCGCAGCGGCCTCTACGCCGCCGGAGCACAAGTCAGCAGTCGCGAGTGCGTTGGGCGGGCTCGGTGCACTGGACATCCAACCCACTCCCACCCCGATGAGGAGCTGGTAAGGATGGCGGTCGTCGCGGCGATCTTCGGCTGCACCGGCACAGCGCTGATCATCATCAGCGGAGCGGGCGAAGCGGGTCTCACACCGCCTGGCTGCACTTCACCCCGACTTCCGGGTCGTGGCTCAAGCTGGTCGAGGTGTGGTTCGGCATCATCGAACGTCAGGCCATCCGCCGCGGTAGCTTCCGCTCGGTGCACGACCTCAACGCCAAGATCCGCGCCTTCATCAACCTCCGGAACAACCGCTGCCACCCCTTTATCTGGACCAGAACCCCCGGCCAGAACCTCGCCAAAGCCAACCGTCAGACCACTTCAAACAACGGACCACTAGGTCGGCGAACATCGCCGTGACGACAACCTTGGTACTTCTCTCAGTAGCTACCGGCGGACTCCATCCGACGAGGGGCTTCCCTCGTGAGTGGACAGACCGGTTCTAACCGGCCGCAACACTCACGACCCACTGGAGGGTCGTCTGAGCGCTGAACCACCAGTAGCAGATGCTCACGTCCTAAGGAACGAGCACGGCAGGCGCCACTCACATTCCCGTGCCGTCGACCCATGTCTGGGGCGCGACGACGTGCAGCGCGTTGCGCGCCAGCGCGAACACCTGCGGGGTCTGCGCGACCACTTCACCGTCGATGTTGATCGGGAGCTCGTCGTCGGTGTGCACCTCCACCCGCCTGGTCCGGATGTGCGTGACGTGCGCACTGTCGGCCTCGCTGCCGGAGCGCATTTCCCGCGCGATACTTGCCATCTGCAGTGGTCCGCCGTGCCGGATGACAGTGACGTCCAGCGCGTCGTCGTCAATACCCGCATCCGAGACTGCCTGCTGTCCCCCGCCGAAGTAGCGCCCGTTGGCGACGCTGACCTGCATCAGTCGCGGGAACTCGCACGGTTCGTGGTCCCCGTCGGGGAAGGTCAGCCGAGCCCGGAAAGGCTGGTGCCGCAGCAACGCTTTCACCGTCGCCGTCGGATAGGCGAGCGGGCGGAGGCGCCGCTTCAACCACGGTGACATGGCTTGTGCGACGTGCGCTCCCATGCCCACCGATGCCCTGTTGACGTAGTAGTTGTCGCCGCACAGCCCGAGGTCGACGTCGACCACGTGGCCGTCGGCGATCGTCCGGCACGCACCGTCGATGTCTGTCGGGATATGCATGGTGCGGGCGAAGTCGTTGGCCGTGCCCAGCGGTAGCAGGCCTATCGGGACCTCGCGGTGTGCGAGCACATCCACCGCGGCACTCACGGTGCCGTCTCCACCGCCGAGGACCACCAGGTCGTGACCTGCGTCAATCGCACCGGACACCGTCTCGGGAAGCCGGGACGCATCGCTGAGCCTGTACACAGCGTGCAGCGGCACGCCAACGTCGCGCAACGTCTCGACAGCCACATCGCATGCCTTGAGCCCGGTGCGCGAACCCACGTTAACCACCAGCGCTGCCTTCTCGATTGAAATGGCGAGCTCCCTTCCGTCAAGTCCACAGCCAGGCTACGTCGGCTGACCCCTGGGAGCCGAGATGGCTCCTGAGGACGCGCCTCAATCGATCACTAAACGGTGCGTGCAGTCACCGACCCAGCGGGCCGGTTCGCTGAGTACGGTGGTGACGCCGTTGAGGTCGGCGAGGCGGAGAGGGTGGCGACGGCGAGGCGGCGGGGGAGTGCTTCGTTGAATTTCAGGCCGTTGAGTGCGCGTTCGTCGATGTCGGGCAGGCTGAGCTGTGCGGCCGCGTCTGCGGTGACTGCGTGCCACATTTCCCTGGTCAAATCGCCGCGGAGGCGGATGGAGGCCTCGTCGACGCGCTGCTTCTCATCTGCCAGCGAACCCAGCGTGGCGGCAAGGGTCGCGTTCGCGCGGTAGCCGGCCCAGGTCCACCACCGGATGTCCCTGCCGCCGCGGGAGATCACCGTTCCGCCAGGGTGCGCGGTGACGCCGAGATCCTCGCGAACTCGGCGAGAACCCGTTGCGCGCGCTGGGTGAGCCGCACGGCTGGGTCCGTCCCGAGCAGCACATCGCGGGCGGCGCGGGCCAGCGCGAACCCCGCGCCACCGACACCGGGGGTGTGCCAGCGGGCCCGCCCGCCGCTGTCCGCGGCCTCGACGAAGCAGCGCCGGCGTTTCCAGTCGATCCAGGTCACCTTCCAGCTGCGTCCACCGAGCAGCAGCAGCCGGGGCCCGTCGACCTTCTCGGTGAGCGACGGGTCGGTGCGCCCGATCTCCCGCCGCCCGTCCAGCGCGGTGAATTGCGGTGGCGCGGTGAACACTGCCATCATGTCCATGAAATGCCGCCGACCGAACCGGTGGCGTGGCTCCGGCGGCGGTGTCACCGGCTCGACGTAGCCGTTGTCTCACAGGTGCAGCAGCCCGGCAGCCCACTGGGATCTTCCGGTCGACGCCGACGAGGCGCCATGGACGACGGCTGTCCGCGAAGTCCGCGAGGAACTCGGTATCGACCCGCCACCCGGGCGGCTTCTCGTGATCGATTACCTGCCCCGCGACGACCGGATGCCGGAAGGACTGGCGTTCATCTTCGATGGTGGGACGATCACCGACGCACAAGTAGACGACTTGTCCCTCACCGATCCGGAGAACTTGTCGGCCGGGCTGTTTTCGCTCGACGAAGCCGTCACGAAGGTGAAACCGTCGCTGACTCGGCGACTGGCGGTGGCGCTGGAGGTCGCCCAGGATGGCGGCCGGCGTCGTGTCGTGAACAGCTCGCTCCCGAGAGCGAGAAGAGCCGGATCATTATGGTGTGGAGCACGGGGCCGGCGGTCGGATTCCGGGAGCATTGCCAAGCCGAGGCACTGAGTTTGTTGATCTGGTTGACCGGACGCGAGGGCTGACCAACGGAAGTTGCGGCAGCACCGCGTTGGCAGCCTTCCTACGCCTTCGGATCGTTCTGTCCCGCCGATCAGCTCGGGCTGCCTGGACGTTTGCGTACCGCTCACGGGTTGGACGTACTTGCGCACGTTGGGCAGCACCTGGGCTGCTCCTCCGACAGCGCCGGCACCGGGCGCGACAGCTGGTCTCGTTCAGCGCTCACAACTCGTGCCCCCGGTGCGGTTCGAACAGCATCCACACGAAACCAGGCACGTTGTGAGCTGCGGATTACTGGGCAAGCCACAGTAGCTCGGCGTCGTCGCAGGTAGGTTCGAACCCTGTGGAGAGCCCCCAACAAGGCAATATACGAACCTAAACCTGCTGGTCAGCGGCCTGTCGGTCTCCGTGAAGCCCGCACACTCGAAGATTCGGCGTGATGGATACCGGCGGACCCGGTGATCCGTAGCGGAGGGTAGTGGTAGCCGCCCTTGGTCGCCGGAGCCGTGCTGTCAACACGCGCCACGCGCTCCTTCGTCTGCCGGGTGCGAACGCACACTTATGCCGATGAGAGGGCGTTTCGCCATGCGAGAGATGATCAGTGATTTGTCTTTTGTGACGCGATTGTGGTCGGCGGAGGCGGACGAGGTGCGGAACGGTCTGAGCCGGCCACGAAGGGATTCTGCCACCGGCGCCACAAGGTCAGGCCAGACTCCGCGGGTCATCGTCTGAAGTTGAGCTCCAGCTCCTCGATGTAGAGGTCGATGAACCCGATCGCCTCCCTGTACGCGGCTGAGTGCCCGGGAAGGGCCTTTCCAGGTGGTACCGTCCGGCAGCACGATCAGGGTGTCGGGTGCCTCGTCCGGTGAACACCGCGTTCGATGCCTGGTAGTTCATTCCGAAGTATCCGGTGAAGGGACCTTGTCACCGACGTGGCGGCACCGGGCCGGAGAACGACGATTTCGGTGCGACATGGCGCTTTGCAGCAAGAAACGGTACCTCTTCGAAGTCGTCTTGCCTCGGTCCTGGTTCAGCTCGACGGGTGCGTCGGACAAGCGGCTCGCGGCGGTGGCATCATGCTGTCGGTGAGGTGCAAGACTCGTCTGTCCGCAGCTGGTGTTCACCTGTTTGACCGTGTCTCCGGGATGAACGTGCTGCTCGACGAGATGGCTGTTCCCGCTGAGCAGTTCTCCCGTGCTCCCCGGTACCTGTCCGTCGCGCTGACCAACGCCTGCGAGCTCCACTGTGCCTACTGCTACGCGCCCAAGCACGCCGCAGCGCTCGACATGGAGCGTGTAGTCGCGTGGTCGGCCGAACTCGATGCTGCCGGGTGCCTCGGTGTCGGCTTCGGAGGAGGGGAACCGACCGCATACCGAAGGTTCGCCCAGCTGTGTTCGGACATAGCCCAGTCCACGTCTATGGCGGTGACCTTCACGACCCATGGGCACCGGCTCACACCCGAACTCGTCGAATCCCTGCGCGGGGCCGTGCACTTCGTCCGCCTGTCAGTCGACGGGGTCGGAGCCACCTACGAGCGGCTCCGCGGCCGACCGTTCGCGGCCGTGGTCCAGGCGGCGGCGTTGCTCGGCACCCTCGCCCCGTTCGGCATCAACGCCGTCATCAATGCCGACACGGTCAGCGAACTAGATGACCTCGCCGAGTTCGCCGACAAGGTCGGCGCGTCCGAACTCCTGCTTCTGCCGGAGCAGCCGACCGCGGCGACTCCCGGTATCAGCGACGCCGACGCTCAGCGCCTCGTCGAATGGGCCGCGATCCCCAGGAACAGGGTTCGGCTCGCCATCTCCCGTACTGGCCTCGAAGCTGCGCTGCCCACGGCGGAGGCCGTGCCAGGCGAGCGCCCTCTCGACGCGCACATGCACGTCGACGCGACTGGCGTCCTGCGCCCTCACGCCTACGCGCACACGGGATTGTCAGTCGGAAGTTCCATCATGGAAGCCGTGCAGGCGTTGAGGGAGGCACCATGAGGATCTGGAACGGCTACGGCTCGGAGCATTCGATGGACCTGGTTCTGATCGGCCGGTTCCAGACGGTTACCGGCGCGAAGGCAGCCGAGGAGCGCATCGAGGCTCTGCAGGCGCTCGCCGAGGCCGCGTGGTCCGACGACGACTGGCGGAGCCCCGATGAACGCATGCCTCCCGAACTCGGGCAAGCACTGCGCGAAATGAAGCTGTACGACATGGGGCGGCACGACGTCGACAACTACGCGCTTGATCACAGCGTCACCCGCACAGCGGAGACGGTCCGGATCTGGACCGACGAGTCCGACGTTCAGGGATTCCTGAAGGTGCTTCTCCACTACGGCGCGAGGGTCGAGGTCTTCTCCCGCCACGAATGGGACGAGGACGCGATCACGCGGCCGGATGCGAGCAACCGGAGCGACGGTGGATCTGACTGATCTGGCACGCCTGCCCGGCGCCGCCGACCAGAACTTTGAAGCGCTCACGCGGGCCATCGTGTCCCGCCGCTACGGCGCGCTGGGCACGATGCGGGAGCGCCGGAACCAGCCCGGCGTCGAGTTCTACCTGCGTGTAGACCACGCCGGTGCCCTGGGCGATCCCGGCCGGGTATGGGGTTGGTCGTGCAAGTGGTTCATCCTCGACAGCAAGAACCGCCTCACCATGGACCAGCGTGATCAGATCGAGGACTCGCTCTCCAAGGCAATCAAGCACGTCGCCGGCCTGACCGACTTCGTGCTCTGCCTTCCACAGCGGCCCGCGAAGAACGACGAGGAGTGGATCGACGGACTCGGTGGGCAGGGCGTCAGCGTCAAACTCTGGTCCACCGAGAACTACGACGCACAACTCGCCGGACACGATGAACTCCGCTCCACCTTCTTCGGCGAACTAGCCCTCACCGCAGACGTACTGGCGCAAGCCCACAAGCGATCTGTTGCGCCCGTCGAGGCCCGGTGGACGCCACGGTTGCACACCTCCCACCACGTGGAGCACCGCATCGACCGGGCCTTGCTACGCCCGGCGTCATTCGAGTGGCTGGAGCAGCGCACAGACGACATCGCAACCCGGATCCAGGCACTGCGCGCAGCCCTCGACGGCCTCGACACCACCTTCCGCCAAGGCGCCGTCGAGATCGCCGACGACCTGGACCGGTTCGTCGACGACCTGCGGGAGATCCTCGACGCCGGGAGGAGCCTCCGGCCCTGGGAGGTCCGCGAGCGCCTGGCCGCACAGCGGCCACCCGCAACCTCTCCCAGCACGCTGCGACGCCTGGTGCTCAAACTGAGGCAGCGTCGCCTGCCCGAGGCGCTGCTCGTCACCGGCCTTGGCGCGGAGATCCGCGACATCGTCCAGTGGCTGCACAACACGCGGGCGGACACCAAAGCCCCCCTGCTCGCCGTCATCGCCGCCGCGGGACAGGGCAAGACGCACCTCGCCGCGCAGATGACCTCACCTAACGGCCAGCCCACGGCAGGAGTCTTCATCCAGGGCGGGAATCTGCGCGCTGGCAAGACCCTCGACGACCTCGCGCGACGGATCCCCGGACTGAAGGTCGACCACTTCGAAGACCTCCTGGAAGCGCTCAACTCAGCCGGCAACCGCGCCGGCTGCCAGATCCCGTTGATCATCGACGGCCTGAACGAAGCCGAGCGGCCCTCCGAATGGAGGCCACTGCTCGCGGGGTTGGCACCGGTCCTGGACGGCTACCCTCACGTGGCGGTGATCGTCACCCTCCGCGAACCACTCGCCGACCAGGCCCTCCCCAAGGGCACGGTGCGCCTGGAACTGGAGTGGCAGCGCGCGGAAGTCGACGACATCCTCCGCGTCTACTTCAGCCACTACCTGATCAACCCTGCCGAGGCCTGGCTGCCGATCGAAGAGTTCCACAACCCGCTGTTCGTGCGCATGTACTGCGAGGCCGCGAACCATGACCGCCGAGCGCCGGTGGGCGTGGAAGCGCTGCCTCATTCCCTCATCGGCGTCTTCGAACTGTACCGCGAGGGCGTGGTCGAACGGCTGGCCGAGGACCCGGCCCGCATCCCGGTGCCAGCCGACCAGATCCAGCACCGCCTCGCCGCTCTGGCGAGACACCTGTGGACACACAACGTCCGTCGGCTTCCCTTCGATGAAGCGCGACGAATCCTCGACACCGACCAGCCGAATTGGGACGAAAGTCTGCTCCGGCGGCTCGTAGAGGAAGGAGTGATCTTCCGCGAGGAGATCCAGGGTTCCGACGACACTGAGTGCGGCTTCATCTTTGACCGCCTTGCTGGATACTTGATCGCCGACGCGATTCTGGTACGCATTCCCCCCGCGGAAGTCAACGAGCGGCTCGCGGAGGCGGCTCTCTGGCAGTCCCTCCTGGGCAACCAAGCGCACCCCCTCGGCGAGGACATCCTCATCGGTCTCATCTCGTTGCTGCCACGCCGCTTCACCCGGCGCCACCTGTGGCGTGTCGCCCCGGATGAGCACCGTTCGTTTGTGCTCACCCAGGAACTCAACACCGAGTCGGACTTCCTCGACAACGAGACCGTCGACGAGCTCGCAACCGCGCTCATTACCGCGCAGCCCAGCAAGAGGAAGGGACGACCAGCATTCGGCCGTCTGTGGGAGATCCGCAGGTCCGCCCCCCACCCCCTGAATGCCGTATTCCTCGACCGCGTCCTGCGCCAGCTGTCCCTACCCGAACGTGACCTGCGCTGGACCGAATGGGCTCGAGGTCAGGCTCCAGATCGGCTCACAGCAGACCTGGAACGAGCGATCCACAGGTGGTCGGGAAGCAGCAATCGCGCCCAGGGCGACGACCTGGACGCGCAGGCCATCGCCTGGCTGCTGACTTCCACGGACTTGAGCATGCGGGACCTGGCGACGAAGGCCCTCCAGCGCTACGGCCAGCCAGAACCCAAGCGGCTGTTCGACCTCGCCGCCCGGATGCTCGACGTCGACGACCCCTACGTCGTCGAACGCATCGTCGCCGCAGCGTTCGGGGCCGCTAGTACCCACCAGATGCCTGATCCTGGCGGACCGCTCGAACGCGCCCTGCGGGACTGGCTGGTGCAGTTGCGCGACCGCTTCCTGGACGGCGGGACCACGCCCATCTCGCACGAGCAACTGCGCGGCTACGTACGGGCGACCTTTGAATTCGCTGGCACTCTCCATCCTGCCGCCGTCCCTGACGGTGTCGATGCCTTTGCGCCGAGGTTCGCCGCCGTGGCGCCCGCTGAGGTGATGGAGGACGACGACCCCAACGCCGACGAATGCGACCGCACCTTCGGCTTCGACTTCGAGAACTACATCATCGGAGCCGCCATCAACGGCAGGGCCAACTACGACTTCAACCAACCCGACTACCGCAGGGCCCGCGCCGAGGTCATGGCTCGCGTCTGGGAACTGGGCTGGCGCGAGAAGAATTTCGGCAGCGTCGATCAATCCATTGCCGCGAGCGCTGAGCGGCCTTACAGCACCAAAAGGAGGGTAGAGCGGTACGGCAAGAAGTACGGCTGGATCGCCTACCACGAAATGGTTGGCCGCCTCGTTGACGTCGGCCGCGCACCAGCCCCCTTCGGGGACGCAGAACGCTTGATGCCAGACATCGACCCGACCTTCCCCGCCAGCCCCCCGGTAGCACCCATGTCCTTACCGCTGTGGGCGCCCATGGAGCCGACCGACGACCAGACCTGGCTTGCCTCGGGGACGGTGGCTGTCCCGGACTATCTGTGGTCACCCGAGGAGATCCACGGAGTGGACGGCGGCTGGCTTCTGGTCGAGGGATACCTGGACCACCGCCACGACGGGCGGACGGTGTTCGGGTTCTTCCGCACCCTCCTGCTGAAGCCGGAGGACGTGGAACCCGCTCGGCAGCTCGCCAGCGAGCGCCAGTATCCGGGAAACGACTTCTTTCCTCGGCTGCCGATGGTCCGCGACGTGCTGGCCGCTGAGATGCCTTGGAGCCCCCGGTTCGAGCTGACGTTCGACGACGATGCCCCGGGCGCCTTCCCACACCGAGCGCTGCGTGGCGACTGGCAGGACGACGGCATCGGGTTCGACCAGGTCGCCGTGGACTTCTCCCCCGACAGCACTTCGGAGATCGGGCTCGGCGGGGGCTACGACGTGCCGTCGTTCGAGTTCGCCGCCCGGTTCGGCCTGCGCCAATTGCCCGGCACCGTGGACCTCGTGGGCCTGGACGGCCGACGTGCCTCCGCAGTCTTCCGCGCGGACAAGCCTTGGCGCGGCCACCTGCTCTACCTGCGCCGCGATCTCGTCGAGAGCTTCGTCGGTGATCGCCGGATCATGCAAGTGGTCTGGGGCGAGCGAGGGGTTGCCGCCGACTGGCACTCTGTTCCTTCCTGGATGCGCGCGTTACACCGCAGCTACGCCCACGTATGGCGGCACATCCGAATGCTTGGGGCGGATTAGCGCTGTGCAGTGAGCCGCCCCGGAGGTTCTGGATAGCGAGACGTACGCTCATGCCGCTGGCAGCGCGCGACGAGCGCGACCTGGATCGACCTTGGCGGGCAGTCGGCTGTGTACGGGCCCGACTGTCGACACTCCGAGTGACGAGACAACGATCCGATTACCGTTTCCGTTCGACGGGCAAAATCCCGAATGGGTTCGGATATTGCCTGGATTGCGCATCCAACAAGGCAATATACGAACCTAAACCTGCTGGTCAGCGGTTTACCGGTGTCGGTGAAACCCGCCCACGCCAAGGTTCGGCGGGATGGCTACCGGCAATCTCGGCAAGGGTCAGGAACTGACTACTCTCCGCTCAACGGCGCGCGCCGGTCGAACGGTCGGTCGTGACACTGCGCCCCTCGTGGATCGTCGGCGTTTGATCCGAGCATCGAACCGTTACGCGTGCAGTGCCGCATGGTGTCCGGAGAGGTTCGCTGACGACGGCGACACCGGAGCCTGGCTCATCGCTCGGGGTCCTTGGCCCGCGCCTCGTCGTCGGCCAGCGTGAACGTGGTGGAGAGGTACTCGGTGAGCGCGAGCTTGGCATCCTCGGCCACGAGCGACGGATACATCACCCACCCCCAATGCGGCGGCGCTTCGGCCGGCGCGGACCAGCGGAGAGGAAAGACTCGGCGAGCGCGCGCCATCCCGGAACATCCACGCCGCTCCGATCGTCCGTCCACACCAAACTGCCATTCTCACCGCCACCTTCCTGCAGTGGCAGGATTCCCTGCCCGGCATACCACGCCTTCTTCTTCTCCCAGCCGTGGCGGTACTTGGGGTCATGCAGGAGGCCGAGGTGCTCCCAGTAGACCGTGCGGCCGTCAGGTGCCTCGATGGTGAAGTCAGGCAGCCGGACCCGCCCGTCCGAGCCGGTGAGGCGTTTCTCGTAAAACCACGAGCTGCGGGCGAGCTCATTCAGGATCTCCGCAATGATCACCTCATTTTTCGACCGCACCAGGACCCCGTTGCTGGTCAGGTGCACCAGGCTGGCGTCGAGTATGCCGAGGTCGTGGCCGTCCGGACTGACCGCCGGGCGCGGGTCGGCCGGGCGGACCAGGTCGGTGAACCGGCGGGCGGTGTCCGATCCAGTCGCGCGGGTAAGCATGATCAGATCGTCGAGCGGGCCTTCGTGGCATAGCACAATCCGGTCGGTCTGCCTGGTCAGCGCGGTGTAGAGCAGTTCCCTGGACAGCGCACGGGTGCCGGAGGGGACGACCAGGAAGACCCTGCCGAACTCGCTGCCCTGTGCCTTGTGCACGGTCAGCGCCCAGGCCAGCTCCACGCTGGCATCGTCGTCGCTGACCGCGTTGTTCATGGTTATCCGCGTGCCCGGCTGGGTGGAGAACTCGACCTGCGTTTCCCATGGCGCTTTCTTGCCCTTGCCGGCGAGTTGACCGATGACCACACCGATCTCACCGTTGGCGACATAGCTCCTAGTCCTGCCCTGCTGGCCGGGTGCCCAGGATTTCAGCATCTGGTTGGCCAGGTTGACCACCTTGTCGCCTAGCACGATTTGCTCGCTACCAAGCGGTTTCGGCACGGACCGGTACCGGCTGGTGGCCTTCTTCAGCTCGAATTCCCGGTGTGTGAGCTTGAGGTGGCGGTTGAGCTGCACGGTGCCGTGTGCCCGGCCGCGCACCGGAGAGAGAATTTGCCAGTTCTCGCATTTCCCTGGCGCTTCCCGGTAGCTGACCCATTTGTCGACGGTCGCGCCGTAGGACCTGGCGAAGCTGCGGCCCTCATCATCGGTCACCACATCAAGTTCGTCGCGCAGTACGTCGTCCATCACATTGGCGATTGTGCGGCCCTGCCATGGCACGGCGGCCAGGGTAGGCATCGTGATGCCGCCGCGCAGGCGGTCCCACACTTCTTCCTCGCCGTCCGAGATCTCGTCGCCGCTGAACCACTGAGCCAGCATCAGGTCGTCGCGTACATCTCCCCGCTGCCGATTGAGCACGGTCAGCTCCCCCCAGCCGGGTGCGACGCGCGGCCAGGAACCGTCGTGGTCCACGCGAGCGGCGCGTTCCAAATCCACGAATGGACGGCCGGCGCCGATCGGCGGCAACTGGCGCGGGTCACCGACTAGGACGAGTCGGTCCGGCGGGTGCAGCGCGTCGAGCAACGCGTCGAGCATGTCCTCGGTCAGCATGGACGCCTCATCCACGATGACCGTACCGACCCTGGGTGCCTTTCGCGCGTCGTCACCGAGAGCGAGGTATCGGCCGGTCTCCCCATCGTAGCGTTTGGTCCTGCCGAGGAAGCTGGCAAGTGTCTGGGCCGGGCTCTTGGCTTTCTTGGTCAACTGGACGGCCGCCTTGCCGGTTGGCGCGAGCAGTAGCACACCCTTCCGCTGGATTTCCGGCCGTTTGACCAACGCCTCGACGAGTGTCGTTTTCCCAGTGCCTGCGCGGCCATTCAGCAGCGTGACCCGGGAGGCATACATTTCCGCCAGCGCGGCGCGCTTTTCTTCCCTGGCTCGCTGTTCCTGATGGTCGTCGGCGTGGATCGGGCCGAGAATCTCGTCGATTCCCGCTGACAAGTCACTCGGTACATTGTGTCGGCCCAACTTGTGCAGGTAGTCAAGGAACTCGGTGATACTGAAACCTCGGATGATGGCGGACCGCAGCTTGTAGGCAGGGCTGCTATCCGCGAGCGTCGTTCGCGCGAGCGGAGCCTTGTCCGGGTCCGGGTCGTTGTCGAGGTCGTCCGGCGCCAGGCCCAGGCCGGTCAGCACGGTCGGAGTGAGGTCGAACGGCTGGGCGACCGCCAGCCCGCGCACCCGCTCGATCGCCTGCGATACCGGTAGCAGCGTATGCCCGTCCGCTTCCGCGGCGGCAATCACCCAGGTCAGCGCGGCCTCGATCCGTCGGGGGTCGATGACGTCGGCGAACGACTCGTCGATCGGCAGCGGGTGGCGGGCGGCCAGCGCCGGTTCCGGGAAACAGCCCCGGTCAACGACAGTGAACGGGATCGGCGCCGCACCATCCACCGTGGACGTGACGAGGAGGTACGGGTTGCGCAGCAGGTCGGTGTACTCGATCGGGATGGCGGTCGTCCGGTCAATGACGCGCCCGACCTCATCCTTGGTCAGCTCGAACCGGGCGAGCAGCCGCAGCAGCCGCTTGGTTTTCGCGTCGAGCGAGCGCCAGATCCGCCGACGCGGCTCGGTGGCCAAGTACCGCACGATGTCCGGCGCCGGCCGGTCTTCGAGGGCGGCCACCAACACGTCCCACGGGTCGCCGCCGTCCGGTGTGGCCCCAGCGATGGTATGCGCGGCGAACGTCGGGTGCGCCCAGCCGAGTTGCGGTAGCACGGCAGGCAGGCCGGGCGAAGGACCGCGGCGTCGCCAGGTGAGACCGAGCTGAGTGTCGAGCCATGTGACGGCGGACGCCGGCACGTTGACACCGAGTTCGACGGCGGCGTCTGCGGCCCGGCGGAGCTCGAGCAACGCCGCCACCGCGATGTCGTCCGAGACGTGCTCGGTGACGTACGAGAATTCGCGGTGCTGTTCCGGCGCAACCGGCAGCGCCGTCGACACGTCGGTGCCCGTCTCGGCGAGCGCAGCGAGTTCCTGGAGTGGAAGCAGGATGCCGTCCGTGCCGTCCGGACGCAGCGTGTGGCTCAGCGCGGTCTCCCACATGTGGTTGGGGAACGCGGTGTTGCCGGGCCAGCGGCCAGGCAACCGGAGATCGGCGACGGTCGCCGCGCCAACGAGTATTTTGCCTGCGTCCTCGAACGGGGAATGCTTGAGGTAGAAGAAGACCAGCGACTGCCCTTTATGGACATCGCGGAAGAACTCGGTCATCGCGGCCTGCTGGTTGTCCCCATGCAGCACCCACGGCGGCTCGAAGCCCAGCGCTTCGATGGCCTCCTGCTCGGCGTCCGCGCTGTAGTCGTCAACCTTGAAGTACGGCAGCACGCCTTCGTTCAGGTTCGCTCGGTGCAGCCAGAAGTACGGCGACACCGCAACCGACCACGGCGGCACGTGGATTGCTTTCTCCTCGATGCCTTGCAGCGCTGACGTCCACCGGTACGGATGCTTCTTGGTGACGAGTTGAGCGTGCGCGCTGAGGAACGTACTCCGCTCGGCGACGCACGGCACGCTGTCCGCAGGCAAGTCGGCGATCGGTATTCCGGCGTTAGCGACCTCGAATTCGTCCCGCCGGTTCTCTCCGATGTTCTTCAGTAGCAGGCACGAACTGTTACCCAGCGGATCGCGGCAGACCGACCCGTCCCAGCCGTTGTCATGCCACGGTACTCGCACGGAGAGATGCTGCACATAGACCACGCTGTCCTCCTTACTCTGCAGGTCCAACTCGCGAGTGTTCAGCCTATTCCGGGGAAGGCGTTCGTTGGTGGATGCTGTCCGAACCTCTCTGGTGTGGCCTCGAGGTCAACCGCGCGGACGTGTGCGGACCTACAGGAGCGGCTGCAGGGTGGCGCGTGCTGGGGCTTCTTGCTCGACGGCGTACCCGCGTGCGAGGCAACTGCGCGCGAAATCTCCCACCGCGTCGGTGCGTTCCGCCGTTGTGGCGATTCGGTCGCGGGTCAGGGTGCTGAAGGGTTCGCCCTGATCGTGCTCACCCGCGCCGATGTCGACGATTACGCGGCGGGTGTCCGGCGGGAGATGGTCGTGGATTCGTGCCGCGATGCGGATTCCGCCGAGGTCGGCATCGGGACAGATCACAATGTCGTTGACGCCGATGGCGGCTTGGTTGATCAGGTCGAGGAGCGGGTCTGGTGGCTGGCCGTGGCACCAGATCACGGCGGTGTCGGGGTGGGTGTCGCAGATGGTTTCGGCTGCCTGCCGGTTTTCGATGATCAGCAGGACGCGGGTGCCTCGGGCGACCTCGAGGGTGATGGTGCGGTGGGCGGGTAGTCGGATGTCGTGTGGGCCTGGCCATCCGGTCCAGTCCAGGGTTCGTCCGTTGTGGTGGGCGCGGATTGGGCCGCCGAGGCCGATGTAGGGGTTGCGGTTGACGCCGAGCAGGACGAGCGCCTCGGCCTCGAAGCCGGCGTCGGTGAGAAGCCGGGGCAGGTCTTCGCGGGCCTTGGTGTTCTTGGCGTGGTGCTGTACGAACGCCCGTGGTCCGTCGTAGCTGCGGTCGGCGACGAGGTCTTCGGCGGCGCGAACAAGCCATACGAGCCGGGGGTCTGTGGTGGGCGCGGTCAAGGCTGCAGCGACCCCTGGCCATTCACCGATGAGGAGGTCGCGGAGTTCTCCAGCACGGTCGAGCAGCTCTTGTCGGGCGGCCTGTCGTGTTTGCTTCCCGGTGGCGTGATGATCGGCAAGGTCAGGGTGGGGGTTCCAGCCTCGGGGCGGATGGCAGATCGTGCCTGCGCGGTAGTCGTGCTCCAGGGCCACGCATCCGGCACGGGCCAAGCCGAGCGCCACGTCGCTGGCGCGATCGTGGAGTTTGGTCGTGATGGTGTTCCATCGGCGAGGTGCGCTCGTGGCCCAGTTCCAGTCTGCGTCGCTGACGAGTCCGGCTGGCCGCTGTGGTGCACTGGGCGGATGCGCACGCAGGTGTACTCGCCGGACTTTGGGGCGGCCGGCTCGGTCGTGGTCGAAGGTGCCGTCGGCGTGTGTTGGTTGTGCGTAGGCACGGAGTCCGTCGGGCACGCCGGGGTGCCCGGGCATCGGGAATTCCCCTGTTGCACGGGATGGTTCGGTCACGCCACGTCCTCATCGGAGTCGTCGTCATCGGCGATGCCGATGACGGGTCGGTAGGAAGCCAGCCACTCCTGCAGTAGTTCGACGCGGGCACGGTTGGCTTCGTCTCCGACGATCACGGGCGCCTCGTTGTACGCCATGCTGTCGGAGCGGCGGCGGAGTTTGATGTAGAGCCCGGATGCTTCGATGGCGTAGCGCTCCATGTCGTCTTGCAGGGCACCGATAACGGTGATGTTGCGGTCCTTACCGATTTGCTCGAAAAGCGCGACCGCCTCACGACGATGTTGCTTGCCGAGGTTGCGGCCGAGTTCATCGAGAACGAGCAGCAAGGGCCGGCTGCCTCCCCCAGCGAGTGCAGCGGCGCAGACCAACTTGACGGCCTTCTCGTCCATTTGGGCAGTGTTGCTGCGAAGGTTGTAGCCCGACATGCGTTGTCCCTCGGCGCGCCGCCATTTGGGTGTGACGGTCCACCGCCACGGCCGATCGGGTTCTGAGGGCGGCTCGGGTTCCGGGTAGTCCAAGCCCGCCCCGTAGCCGCCGTACCGCTCGTCGAGGCGGTCGAATTCCTCGCTGACTTTCTTGAGCTTCGCCTTGATCCCCAAGGCGAGCGAAGCTCGGTGTGCCCGGGAGGTCTGCTCGGCCTCGCTCAAGCCTTGCCGGGCCGCCTCGAGGTCGCTGGTTCGCTGCGCACGCTGGGCAGTGATTTGCTGCTGCTGGTAAAGGTCGTGCTTTTCGGTCTGAGTCAGGTGGGTGCGCAGCGCACGGATGAGGGCGGGAACCAGCGAGATTCGAGTGTCCAGGCCGCCGCGTTGCCAGCGTTGTTCGATCAGAAGTTCCCGGATCTCCGCGGGCATCTCGTCGTGTGGTGTGCCCTCGGGGAAACAGCGTCGGACGACCTCGTTGACCTGATAGCACGCTTCTTCGTTCCACGCCGCGGTAGTGCGGGCCTGCTGCTCAGCGTCCAAGGCCAGCAGGAACCGTTGCGCCGACTGGGGCGAGTCACCCCAGGTTGCCTCCCGACCGGGCAGGTCCAGGGCCAGTCTCTCGTTAGTGAGCTTCGTCTTGGTCTTGTCTTGTTCGGCCAACTCGCCCTCAAGGCGCCGTTTGGCACCGCGCAGGTTCGCGATCCGCTCCTCGCGTGCGCGCCCCGCACCCAGCGCGTCGGTGTAAGCGACGCGGGCGGCCTCCAGCGTCGGCTTCAGCGCCTCGCGTCGTTCCTCGCGCTTTTGGTTGGCAGCCCGTAACTCGGACATCTTCAGTTCGGTCGCCTGCGCCTCCTCGCCAGCCACGGCGGCTTCGGTGCGGGTTGTTGCCCGGGACAACGTGTGTCGAGCTGCGGCGAGGCGCTTCTCGGCTTCGGTGAGAAGGTCGACCTTCGCGCGGTGTTCGGCGCGGGCGGCGGCGATGCGTGCGGCTCGTCCGGTGAGCGGTTCGCCAAAGTCGCCCAGCACAATCACTCCGGCGGCCACGTCGACCTCCGCAGGGCCGGTACCAGCGCGATCGGCGATCGCGGTCAAGAACGTGGTGAGGTCGAACCTTGCGTCGGCGCTCGCGGGCAGGCTGGTGCCGGAGGCGGGCGCGTGAGTCCGGGGTGGGTCAGCGATGACCAGCGTTGCCCCTGGCCGCCCCGCCAGCTTTTCCTGGGCTTGCTCAGCATGCGTGCGCGATACCACGACAGCGCCGCGATAGGGCACGAGGCGGGGTTCCCAGCTGCGTCGCTGGTCGTGGTTGAGCTGGACGACATCCAACAACGCCGCAGCGGGGATGCCCTCCTCGCGCAGCGTCTGTAGCTCATCGGTGGCGACGTCGTCGCCGGATTCGGCGGCGGCCAGCAGCGCGTTTGCTTGTTTCTCGGCTTCTTCAGCGACGCCCTTGGCCCCGAGCGCCTGCTCCACGGCCGTGCGCGCAGCAATCTCCTCAGCATGGGCGGTTTCGACGCTGCGTCCGTCGGCACCGCGTGCCTTGTCCGACAGTGTCCGATGTTTGGTGGCCAGGTCTTCCAGGTTCTGGGCGGCGACCTGATGTTCGGTGTCCAGGCGCTGGTCTCGCCCGCTGAGTTCCTTCCAGCGCCCTTCGACCTCGCGGAAGTTCCGGTTGAACTCCTCGTCATCGGTCAGCCCGGAAAGGTCGTCCTCCAAGGTGTCCAACTGGGACTGCAGTTCTTTGGCGCGAGTGTCGAGCGCGCCAAGCTCTTGGCGGATCTCTTCGGTGCGGGTGACCCCGTCGAGGAAGCGTCGGGCGCAGCGGGCCTGCCACGACGCGTTCGCGCTGCCCAGCAGGTGCCGAGCTTCGACGCGCTGGGCGATGCCAGCTTCGACGATCGCCATTTCGTGTTCCCAGCTATCGAGATCTTCTTTCGCATCGCGAACGTTGGTGCGGTGGGTGTGTTCGGCGGATCGGAGGGCTTGCTCTTGTTCGAGTTCGCGATCCAGCCCGGTCAGCGTGGCGATGGCGTCGAAGATCCTTCGGGGGTCCAGGTCATTGAGGGGTTGGGCGAGCAGGTTGGCCGCCGGACTGGAACGGACCGAGGTCGATAGAAAGGACACGCAGCGCACGTGGCTGCCGTAGAGGACGGAGGTGAGCCGATTCGCGTGGAAGTCGGTGCGGCCGTTGCTTTTCGGGAGGGCGTCCCACAGTGCATCGACTCCCGCGGCACGTTCGGACTCGGTCGCGCCGTAGGGGACATAGAGCCCTTCGTGCCACCGGAGGTGCACGTGCGATGCTTTGCGGTTGATCCTCAGCCACACGGTCAGGGCGCTGGCCGACAGCTCGTCGACCGTGTCGGCGCGGGGGTCAGCGAACACGCCGATCACATACCCCCAGTCGACGTTGGACCAGCGGCCTTCTTGCGCGGCAAGTTCGGCGGTGAACAGCAGCTCCGCCGCCCCGGCAGCGCCACTGGCCAGCCGCCATTGCTCATCGGCGTGCAGCAGGCTCACCGCGGCGATCAGTGAGGATTTCCCGGCGCCGTTGGAGTCTTTCGGGCCTTGGCCCGCGACCGTGACCAGCCCCTGACTGACCATCGGTACCGGGTGCGTGGACAACCGGGAGATGTTGACGACCTGGACGCCGACCAGCACCCGCTCGCCGACAACGTCGAACGGCCCGGAATCGCCGCTCGCGGCAGGCCAGGTTCGGGCTGTGTTCACTGTTCTCCTCGGGGGTGTGTGCGGCGTGCTCGTATCGCGGCGGCCAGGGGGCTGTTGGGGGCGGCGGCCAGAATCAGCTCTTGCTGCAACACTCGGCGCGTGAGCGGTGTCAGCCGGTGCAGTTGGGGACCGGGCACGTAGGCGGTCCCGCCGATGGAGGCTCGGCCACGAGTCGGCGCGAGCTGCACGAGTCCGGCGGCACGCAGCCTCTGCAGTGCGGCCCGGACATCGCCTTTACCTGGCTGCGCGTAGCGAAGCAGCTCGTCGGCCGACGTCGGTTGCGCGGAGGTCCAAGAGTCGCCGGACAGTAGTCCCTGGCTACGGGGAATCGCAACCGAGTGGATCAACACCAGCACAAGCACGGCCCGATCGATGACCGGGAGTCCGTTCCAACCTGCAGCGGTCAGTTCGGCCGCGATGTCGTCGCGGTACCCCGACGTCCACTGCGCGCCGCCCACCGGGACCAGAGTCCGTCCGACTTGGTGGAGCAGCCGCTGCAGGTCTCGGCGTAGCGTGGCATCCCGCAACGCCAGCATCTGCACCTCGGGCACCGGGTGGGCGCCGTATTCGACGGCGGCGAATGCGGCGAGGACTTCGTCGCGGTGCTGTTCGCTTAACTCGGCGAGGATCGGCTCGAATACCGGATGCGCCGCGTTCGCGCTGATCATCGCGGCCCTTCCTCATCGGCGCGGCCGACGTCGGCGGCGGAGGGCAACATCCGCCACAGCTCGCGCAGGGCGCTCAGCTCGGCGGATCCCCATGCCGCGACTCGCGGACCGAGCCGTACTGTCTGGCCGGGCTCGTCCCACAGCAGCCAGGCGGCGCCAGCCAGGCGCCGGATCGCCGCGAGCAAGGCCCGGTTGGAGGCGGCCTTGTCCCGGTTGGTGATCTCCCCGAACACCGCTGCCACCTCATCCTTGGACGCGGGCACGCCTGGCCACATCGGTCCGGTCGGTTCCGCCCAGCAGCACCGCAGGCACGCGGCGAGCACACGAGCGGTGTCGTTGGGTTGTTCGACGGCAAGCGCTGGCAGCCCCAGCTCTTCCGACACGCTGTGTCGCGCGCCCTCGGGAACCACTGCCAGCAGCCACACCGCCGTGACTTCGGGCTCGACCAGGCGAAGCATTCCCGCTGGGAAGGCGCTGCTCGGTTCCACGCGCTGCGGGCCAGCGGCGCGGACGCGCGCCCACCACAGTGCCGTTTCCGCCTCGTTCACCCTGCGTCTCCCCACACCCGGCTGCCGCGCCGGAAGCGACCATCCGAGGTCCAGGACGGGCTGGCGGCGACCTCGATACGCACGCCGTCTCGCCACACGAGCTCGTAGTCGAGGTCAGGGTGGTGATGGATGGCGGTGACCTCGGCGAGCACGCGACGTGCCGACATCCAGTCACCGGCGTCATCCAGCACCTCGACAACGCTCACAGAGTCCGAGTCCGCCAGCAGCCGCTCCGCGATGGCCCTGAGTTCCTCAACGTCATCGGCGATACCAGTATCGGCCTCTGGCTCAGGCTCGGCATCGTCCGAGCGAGGAGGCGGAACCCGTGCGGTGGTGACCTGGCGTCCCGCCTCCACTGCCTCGATCAACGCTTGCGGGGAGAACCACGGCGCAGGCGCGTCGAAGACGAACCGGTCAAGCACCGCGGCCAGCACCGCCGGGCTCGACTCGCGGCCGAAGGTGCGCCATGCCTCCACGGGTAGTAGTCCCAACGCGCGAGTCGTGCCAGCCTGTGCGATCAGGCGGCCCGCCGCGGCGTCGATCGCGTCCGCGTAGGCGGCGAGCGCGGTCCGTAGCTCCGCGCAGTCGCGATCGAGTCCGGGCCATCTGCTCAGCACAACAGCATGGACGTCCTTGGCCTGGTCAATCAGCGACTCGTTACCCCACAGGAGCTGGGCGTTGTCGCCAAGCGTCTCGGCTGTGCTGCCCGCCGCCAGGATGGCCAGTTCATTGCCCAGCAACCGGAACACCTTCGTCAACCGACGCACCGAGGCCACGCCGTCGGCGGATGTGGCGTTGGCGCTCTTGACGTTCAACTGCTCCAGGGTCAGCAGCTGGTGCAGTTCCGACTGGCCGCCCTGCTCGGCCATGCGCCGCAAGAACAACAGCATCACGTAGGGCGCGAATGCCGCCCGGTGGTAGCGCTCATTCGGTCGGTCAACGACCTTGCTAATCGCGCCATACTCACGCAGAACCTCGAACCGCCGCCCCACGATCTGGGCATCCCATTGTCGGCACGCGGCGACCGCCTGTTCCACAGTCAGCCCCTCGCTGCCCGCCTCCGCGAAGGATTCCAAGATCGCTTCATCGACATCGATCGTGGTCGGATCTACGATCATCGCCCCTGCCTCGCGGGCAAGCACCGCGAAGACCTGGCGATAGACCCGCAGCACCGCGGCCTCACCGGCCAGATCATCCAGGGTCAGCTCTGGCAGGTTGGTCAACGCGATCACTCCTGTCTCCAGGCGGGCACGGACATCACTCCGCTCGCGCATCCGAAGCGGGGGTGCGGCATCCCAGTTCGGCACAAGCTCGCTGTCTCGCGATCGACTGTAGGCAGGTATCCTGACAATCCGACGATGAGAACAAACGTTCGAGTAACCGCACGTCGCAGAGCCATGAGGCCATTCGAGTTGTGCATCCACCTCCCGCTACTCCAATACGGTTGGTCACTGGGCTGCGTAATGGTGAAATCCAGCCCGATTCCTGTACGTCATCGGCCTGCCTGCCACCAAGCTCCACCGAACGGGTTCCATCGCTGCTCGCGGCTAGGTGAGCAGCCCCGCCGTCAGTTCGTCGGTGACGACCTGGTCACGCTCAGACGGGGTCAGCCAGCGTGCCTGGCTGCCGCCCAAGGACCGGGTAACCATGAGGACGTTGTCGAAGTTCTCGGCGACGTCACGCATGTGGCTGATCACGGCGACCAACCGGCCACCGTCGGCTTGGCGGGTGAGTGCTTCGAGGGCGTCGCCGAGGATGTTGGTGTCCAGGGAACCGAATCCTTCGTCGAGGAACAGGGCTTCGACTCGTCCGCCACCCCGAGAGGTGAGTTCCACCAGGGCCAAGGCCAGAGCCAGGCTCGCCAGGAACGTCTCGCCTCCCGAGAGGGTCTTCACGTCGCGAGGCTGCCCCGTATGACCGTCGACGATGCGGAAATCGTCGGAGAACGCGAACCGATCCTTGGTCATCGACTGAAGCAACTCCGACGCTATGCCCAGGAGTGCTCGTTGGCGGCGCTTGACGACCGCGGCCAGGAACTTGCCGTCGGCGAGAAGGCTGCCGAGCTCGCGGAGGCTATCGACCATGGGTTTGGCGGCAGAGATGCGGGTGTCCAGTTCGGCGCAGAGGGGCTGTTGGGCGATCGCCTTGTCGCGGTCGCGCTCGGCCACGCGTGCGTCGGCCCTGGCCTCGGTCAACAGCGTGGCCAGCGTGTCGTCGTCGGCGATGTCGGCCGAGGCGAGCGCTGTGGCGGCGTCAGATTGTGCTGTCGCGGCAAGGCCGTCTTGTATGGATGCTTCGCGCAGACAGTGTTGGTTGATCGCCTCCACGGCCGCCAGCACGTCACGTGCCCATTCCGCGTCCTCGGCGATGGTCGAGGGTGTCGGGCGTTCCTGCGCCGCTGGAAGTCCGGTCAGCTGTGCCGCGGCGAGGGACTGGTCGGCCAGGGCTTGGATGCGCTGGCTCAGTTGTGTCGCGGGTTGCTCGACGGTGGTCCGGTGCTGACGGCCGAGTCGTTCCTTCTCACCGCGCAACAGCTTGATCTGTTTGTGAGCGGCGTCGAGCTGAACAGTGACGTCCTCCAGTTCTGCCTGGCGCTGCTGGGCTTTTTCCTTGCTGCGGTCGATGGCCGCGGTGGTCAGTTCAGTGTGGACCCGGTAGGGCTCGGGTAGTGTGTCGTGCGCCTTCGTGATCTTCTCTTGTCGCCGCGAAAGAGCTCGCTGTGCTTTGGCCAGAGCGGCCTCGCGGTCGGCGAGTGCGCGCTCGGCGTGGCGCAGATCGGCGATCTCATTTGTCATGGCGTCGTGCGCCGTCTTTGCCTCTGCGGCGGCTGTTTCCTTGGCAGTGGCAGTTTGGCCCACGGCCTCGTGCACGGCGGTCAGGATCGCTTCGTCGTCCTGGTCGAGATTCACGTCACCGAGCACTGCGAAGATGGCCTGATAAGCCTCGCCGCGTTCGGAAAGCGCCGTGTCGAGGGCCTTGATCGCCTCGTCGACGTTGGTCTGCGCGGTCTTGCGTGACTCTTTCGCCTCGGCGAGCTTGGTTGCCGATGTCTTGGCGTGTTTCTGTGCGCTGGTCCGCGCGGTCGTGGCTTGTTTCGTCTCGGCGGTGGTGGGCGCGGTGAAGTCGTCGGGAAGGGGGCGAACACAGATGGGGCACGGTTCTCCGGGGTGACTGGCGGATGCTGCATGGGCAGCCGCGTTTGCACGGTGCACGGCCTCAAGCCGCGCCGTTGCCTTGTCGAAATCTTCGTCCGCTTGCGCGACGACCCGCTGTGCTTCGGCGACCTCGTTTGTGCGCTTGTTCAGCTCCTCCCGATGCGTGTTTACCGTTTCGGACGCGGTGGATGCGGCTTTGACAGCACGCCTGGCTTCAGTAAGCAGGGCACGACACTGTTCGAGCTTTTCTGTCGCGTCAGTGTGCGCGGTCTCCGCGATGCCCGCGTTGGTTTGAGCCAGCTCGGCCTGGGCGATGAGCTCAGCCTGACCGCTTCTGCGGTCATTCAGGACAGCGCGCTCGGCGTCGATGGTCGCGCGTTCTTCGGCGTGGTCACGTTGCTCGTCGTCGATTCCCGGAATCTGGTCTAGCAACGACTCAAGTGTGGCCAATGCCGTTGCGACCCCAGTGATTCCCGTTCCCGCGGCATCTGCGGTGGCGAGGACCGCCTTGAGATCGGCCTCGTCGGAATCGGCCTGGTCGAGTTGACTGTCCACGGCGTTGATGTCGTCGGTGAGTTGGATGTCGAGTTCGATCAAGCGACCGTACTGCTCGTCGATGTCTTCTGGAATCTTCGCTGTCAGCTGTTGCGCCGCAGTCCGATGGTCGCTTGCCCGACCTTCGGCATCGTCGTGGGCATTGCGAGCCTTGGCGATCACCTCCTTGAGGCGATCCAGCTTCTGGACTTGCTCCTGTGCCACCGACAGCCGCTCGCCAGCGTCCACGATGGTAGCCGCCGGGTCAGGCAGCAACGACGCACGACGCAGTTCCACTTCGTGCAGCAGCGGCTGAAGACGATCGTGCAATCCGTTGGTGTGTCGGCGAACCTCAGCGATCTGGTCGAGCCCGAGGACGTTCTTCAGTATGGCCGTGCGGTCCGCTTCCCGCGTCTGCAGAAGTTCTTGGAACCGTCCCTGGGGCAGGACCACCGCTTTGAGGAAGGCGGCGTAGTCAAGCCCGATGAGCTTGCGGATGGCGTCGTCGACCGAGCGGGAGTTGTCGAGGACAGAGTTGTCGTCCAGACCTTCGAGCCGATGCGTCGACGGGGGGTAGTTGCTGGCGGAGGTCGTCCGAGTGACCCGCCAGGTCTTGCCCCTGGCTTGGAAGGTCAGCTCGACGCGCAGGGTTCCGTCTCCACCGTCGGCGATCAGCCTCTTTCCGCCTCGGGCGTCCCAGGTGCAGCCTCCGTAGAGCGCAAAACACAGCGCCTCCAGGAGCGAGGACTTTCCGGCGCCGGTGTCCCCGACGACCGCCATCAGGTCCACGTCGGTGAAGTTGATTTCCTGCTCGGCGAGGTAGGAGCGCAGTCCGGTGAACTTCAGGGTCAGGGGCCTCACCGTGACACCTCCGCGGCAACCGGAGCTCGGTCGGATTCCAGCGGGTCGGTGAGCAGCGATTCCTCTGGCATCACAGCGGGTTGTTGTTCTTCCACCGCTGTCAGCACCCTCGCGAATGTCGCCATGACGCGGTCGGCCGCGACCGTGGTGGTGCCCTGGTCTGCCAGGTAGTCGCGGAAGAGTTGACGCAGGTTGGGTTCGACGTCGGCGGCGACCGCGTCTTGGGTGAGGACCTCCAGTTTCTGATCCGCGCATACCTCGTTGACCTGGAGGACGACGGCGTCTGGCAGAAGGTCGTCGACCAGCTCGGACAGGGCTGGGTGGTGCGTTTGTGTGTGCACGGTGACCTGGCACAGGTCCCGTCCGACCGACGGTGCGAGTACACGCAGATCGTCCAGGGTGCCCTCAAGCCGCCGCAGTTGCCGGCCACCGCTCAACCCGACGATGTCGATGTTGGCCTTCTGGCCGGGCCGGAGGTCGGCGAGGACGACGCTCTTGCGTTCCCCGGCTTCGCCGAAGTCGAGCTGGATCGGAGATCCGGCGTACCGGCCGGGAACCTGGGTGCCGGGCAACTTCTGGGGCTGATGGATATGGCCGAAGGCCGCGTAGTTGACCGCGGGCAGGTCCTCGGCGTTGGTGGCGTAGTAGTCCGAGGCGTGCACCGGGCGTTCGCTTCCGGCGAAGTTGGCGCCGCCGACGTGCAGATGCGCGGCGAACATCGCGATGTCACGGCGGTCGTCGAAGTCGCGCAGCAACTCTGCGGCCAGCATCCGCTCCATCCTGCCGATGCGTTCGGCATAAGCGGCGCGCCAGTGGTGGGGGTCGTCGAAAGCGTCGATGGCCCGGTTGGAATGCACGAACGGCAGAACCGCGAGGCGCAGCACGGTGTCGTCGGCTCCGTGGAATCGGAGGATCCCGCCCTGGTCGGGATCGCGGGGTTTGTCGATGAAATGAATCCCGCTGTCGGGGCCAAGGAGTTGCGCGAAAAGCTGAAACAGCAGCGGCGAGTCATGGTTGCCGCACACGACGACCACGGGCGCGACGGCCGCAAGCTCCTTGAGCACTGTGGTGGCTTTGCTCATGTCTGGATAGGACGGCCGGGCGTGGTCGAAGAGATCGCCTGAGTGCACGATCAGTTCCGGCTTTTCGCTGCGGGCCACGGCGATGATCTCGGTCAGAACAGTATCGTGGTCAACGGAGCGGGGTTCGTTGTAGGTGACCCGACCGAGGTGCCAGTCGGATACGTGGAGAACTCTCATCATTCCTCTCAGAGTCGACTAGCGGCAGGACCACCATGACGTCAACGGGCGGGCGTGTTCACCGGGGTAGCTGGGATTTCAAGGTCCGCTGGCATTCACCGGATGCGTTCGAAGGTGCGGACGATGGGCCGTGTCTCTATGCCGCCGCTACTCGATGTGCGCGCAGATGCGCGAGCATTGCTTGGTTGGCCTCCCAACCGTCGGGGAATTTCGCTGGAACGCCCAGGTGCATGGGTTCGCTGGGCGGGTGCGCGTCGAGCAGGTCCTGGATGCCGGCTCTGGCCACGACTATGCAGGCGTGCCGATGTCGGGAGGTCAGGACGCACAGGCGGCCTGATTCGAGGTGGAATGCGGTCGCATCGCGCCGCCCTGACAGCGGGTGCAGCACCAGAACCAGGTCATATTCACTGCCCTGCAGGCGATTGGCCGTGTCAACCTTGATCGCCTGGCCTCCGCGCTCGTGCAGGGTGTGCCGTATCGCCGCGACCTGATCGCGGTGGGCGGCCCCGATCGCGATACGCCCGGCTGTGACAGGGATGCCGTCCGGGCTGCGCTCGGAGTGAGCCGTGGCCCCGCGTTGGATCACCCGCAGGGCCAGATCGGTGATCGCGTAAACCGCCTGGGTGTCGGTGCGGAGGGTGTGCCGGGCGGGTAGCTCGTGTAGTGCCCAACCGGTCCGGGCGGCAATCTCCAACGTGTCGTCGATGGGGCCGCCGAATCCTCGGGTTTGGTACGCCAGCTGTCGTTGATCGGCCGTGGTGGCGGAACGGAAGCCGGTGAACGGGTAGAACGCCTCTGACACCGGTGGCGCTGCCGACGCGGCCAGACGCCAGGACAGGGGCAGCTGGTGTACGGGCAGGTCGGGGTTGTTGCGGAGCATCGCGGCGACCGCGCTCTGCATGGGATCCCAGGTCAACCCGGTCCACCGGTCGACCTCGACGGTCGAGAACGGGTCCAGCTGACCGGGGTCTCCGACGAACAAGGCGTGCTCGAACCGCGCGGCGACGCGCAGGAGCATGTCCGAGCGCATCTGGTACGCCTCATCGATGATCGCCCACGGCCACGGGCCGTCCGCGACATGCACCCATTTCGCTGCCGTGCCGATGGTGATCTGCGGGGCGTGAAGGTCCTGGACTCGGTCGGCGACGCTGACATTGGGGTGGGTGACGCGGGTCGTCGGGACGTAGCCGTGCGCGGACAGCCTGCCGACGCGCACCGTGGGAGCCTCACGTGACATCCGGTCGACCAGGTCGTCGACTTGCTCGTTGGTCTGGGCGATGACCATCACCGGCTCGCCCCCGTGCGCGATCTGCGTCGCGGCCCTGACCACGAGGGTTGACTTGCCCGCGCCGGGCGGGGAGTCCACGACGACGCCGAGGTGGCCGCGGGTGGTGAAGTCGGCTAATGCGGCGGTGATGACCCGTTCAACCTCGGCGGTGGCGTCGGCGGTCACGACCACTCCTCCTTTGCGTCGTCACTGGTCGGGGTCGGTTGGACGGGCGGGCCGCCGTGGGTCCATGGTGTGTTCTCCCGAGCGGGGAAGGTGCCGCGTGGTTGGTAGGAGTCGGTGAGGGTGCT
The DNA here is from genome assembly GCF_003385185.1 of Amycolatopsis palatopharyngis. Classification (GTDB taxonomy): domain Bacteria; phylum Actinomycetota; class Actinomycetes; order Mycobacteriales; family Pseudonocardiaceae; genus Amycolatopsis; species Amycolatopsis palatopharyngis. Next base: position 163,907 of record NZ_PQHZ01000010.1, read on the forward strand.
GAAGCACACCCGGTCCCCGACCGTCGGCATGGTCCCTGCCGGTGCTGTTCTGCCGCGCCCCATGCCGCCGGCGAGTTCCAGCGTGATCTCCAGGCCGACCGGTATCTCGGCTATCGCGACGATCTCGGCTCGCTGCCGTGGTCGCGCTTGGTCGCTCACGATGGCGTCGCCGGGGACCAGCCGCACGGGATCCGGAGTTGACACGGTGATCAAGGGGCGGAGCACCGCGCTGCGGCCGGTGCCGACCCGTCGGTTCGGCACCGCCGAGGTGACCGTTCCCGCGAAGGCGTCACCGGCGAGCCGGTATTCCGCCATGACCAGCGGGTCATCGAAAGCCCGTTGCGCGTCGTAATCGGCCTGGTGCCGTTCAAGCTCGTTGAGCCGCCTCGCCGCGGCCACCGCACTGTCCCGCTTGGGCTGCGGGTAGCCGCCGTTCGTGAGGTAGGTGTGGAACTGAAGATAGGCGTCCTTGTCCTGGTCCCAGCGGGTCGCGACATGGTCTCCCGGCGGCAGTGCCCCGAGCCGGTCGACCGCTTGCCACATCAGGTGCCAGGTGGGCTCGAGCTGGCCGCGCAGCGCGGCCTCGAGCCTGGTCATGGCGCGTTGCTGCCGTTCCGGGTCACCGGATGCGCGGTCATATTCGGTGATCCCCGGCTCGAGCACCTCCCGGTCGAAGGTCGGGTCGGTGGCCGGTCCGGCGGGCGGGCACACCAAAGGATCCTCCGCCGCGAGCGCGGTCTGCGCTCCGTCCGAACCCGGCGGCGGCGCGATCCAGCCCAGCAGGGAGGCGAGGTTGCCGTCTTCGATCGTGCTTTGCCCGGTGGCCCAGTTCCGGGCCAGGGCGTCCGTGGCGGCCATCAACAGCGACGAACCGGGGTGCTCCGCTCGCTCCGTCAGAAATGTGAGCCACTTGCCCAACGTGGGCACGGAGACCTCGACCGCGTACGGGCCGGTCGTGGAGCGAAACCGGGTGGAACGCCCGAACAACCGGAGAAAGTCGATACCCGCGCGGTTGGGCACCCATACCTGCGGCGCGTCGGCGATACGAGGCTTGGCCACTCCGCCGGGCTGGCTGACGACCTCCGTCGTGCTGGCGAAGGTCGCCACATAGTGCAGCAGGACCAACGCCAACGAGTGCGCGAACTCGAAACGCTGCCCGCGGTTGCGGGGCTGCGGAACGATCAGCAGTCGGGGCGTGTCACGGTCCCTGCCGACCATGGCGGCCAGGGGCGCGTTCGCCTCGCCAGCCATCGCCAGCGGCACACACACCAGCGGCCGTGCGCTGACGTGGACGTGGCGGACGGTGGTGATCGGCTGGGCGCAGCCGCGCTGGACCGCGTGTGCCCTCGCCAACGAAGTAAGCGTGCTCATGCCGCACCACCAAGACATTCGCGGCGCAAATGCTCGGCCATCCGCAACACATGAGCCGCCTCTCGCTCATGCTCGTCAGGCGCAAGTGCATCCGTGGCCAACCCGATCGCCGCGGCGACGGTATCGATCCCACCCAGGTTTTCCTGGACGGACCTCCCGAGCGCGGCGGTGTGTCCGCGAGCGCCAGCCCGGCAGAAGTAGGCCATCTCGCAGGTATCCAGACACTCTGGCGCATAACGCGCCTCGATCTGGTCCAACGCCGCACACAGTTCGTCAACCGACCGCGTCGCCTCGCCCTCCTCGTCACGCAGCAAGTCCAGGGTCAAGCCGACAGGCAGCGTCGCGACGAGGGTGCCAACGTCGGCCAGCCGGGCGAGTTGACGCCGTACCACGGTCAGCTGCTTGCGCACGTCGATCAGCGCGGCGGTCGGCCGGTTGGAGAAATCCTCGGGGCACACCAGGAACACCTCGTGCGAGACCAGGGCCGGGTCGACCCCGAGCTGCTCCAAGAGCTGGCGCATCGCCAGGACGTACACGGCGGACTGGATTGCCGCCGCGCCCACCTTGTGGGAATCGGCCCGGCGATCGATCACCGGGAAGGACTTGATCTCCACGACATGGAAGCGGTCCCGCAGCCGAAACGCGACGAGATCGGGCTCCAGGTACACCTCTCGGCCGCCGATGTTCATGCGCAGCAACGGGTGATCGAATAGGGTGCCGGCGTCCTGGTCGGAGCGGGCGGCGTGCGCCAACAGCTGGCGGGATCGCCGGTAGCGCGCTTCGAGCGTCTCGTGTCCGGCCACGCTGTTGAGGTCGTCGTAGGACACCTCGGGAAGCGGCAGGTCGAGGTGCTTCCGCAGCAGTCGCAGCAATTCGGCGCAGCCGTTGGCCTTGACCTGTGCCTCGAAGGCGTTACCTCGGGCGATGGCGAAGCTGGACATGCCGAACGCGGCGGGATAGCCGATGTGCTCGGCCAGTGCCTGTTTGTCGATGGAGGCTGCGTCGAGAACGCTCCTGCGGGCGCAGCCGGGATTGCTGGTTAACGCGGCGATCGTCCGGGCATTGTGCTTCTTCGGCTCAGCCGACCCGCGGATGGCGTTCAGACGGGTGTCGGTGTTGGTCAACTATCTCTTCCTTCGCGGGGGAAGCGCGGGCAGGAAGTCCGCTCAGTTTTTGGTAGTGGCGCGCGATACGACCTTCAGGGCCGAGCCGAACAGCTGATGGATCTCATCGAGTTGTGTCCGGGCTCGGGTGGCTGCCACCTCGCGGTGTGCTTGGTCGGCTTCATGGTGTATCGCTAGTTCTGCTCGCGCCGCATCAGCGACCCTCGCTGGCTTGATCGCATCGAACGACTCGGCGGCACCGGGAATGTTCGTGGCGAACCGCCACAACAAACTCAATGCGGGCAACGGCGGCTCGCTCATCCTGTCAACCTGTTCCGACAGTCCGATGGCTGCGAGGAGGAAGTCGACGCGCGCGCTGAGCGGGCCGATGACTCTGCGAGGCATGGGCCAGGTCGAGACCGCTAGCAGCCCACGGGCAGGCACCAGCCGATCCGCGGTCAACGCGCTGCACAAGTAGTACGGGCGGGCGTGCGGCGACGATCGGAACGAGCGTTCCTCGTCCCGCCGCAGGCTGGTCAACCGCGCCCCGGCCATCTCGCCCCCGAAGAACGCGCTGTGCACGGCGACGATCAGTTTGGGCGCGGACGGCACGCCGAGCAGGGTGAGTGCCCGGTGAACCTGGTCGCGGATCGGCAGCAGAGACCCCGCAGGTCGAACCGGGTCCGGCTCGGGCGTGGGCGTGGTCATGGCCGCGAGGGCTTCGTCCCAAGTGCGTTCCGCGCGGCGCAGGCCGGCCCGCAGTTCGCGCGCTCGCGCGGGGTCGCCGGACATGGCCGCCCGGCGCACCTCAGTCCGTAGACCGTCGATGCGACGCTCGAGTTCCTCTAGGGGCTCCGCCATGGACAAGACAGTACCAGAGTTCCAGTATTCTCCAGTAACTACCACTCTTTTGGGAGTGTTTGCAGGTCAAGGCACCTGCAGTGCCCAGTCCTGCGGGTGCCGCACCCGGAGGTGGCCTCGGCGCGGCCGAGCCCACTGGAATACTGCGGCGGGTGACCGGCGCCCAGATTCCGAAGCCGGCCATGCCGTGGTTGCCACCGACTGGCAGCGTGACCCAGGAGGCGCTGCGCGCGCTCGACCGGCCGCTGCGGGCCTGGCCAGACGGCGAGTTCGACGTCGAGGAGTGCTATGCGGGCTTTCCTTCAAACGAGATCAGCACCCTCGAACGCGAGGTCCGCAAGCTCGGCACGCGCCCGACCTGGCGGATGGAACGCGTGTGGTTCCCCGACTGCGAACAGTCGGCGGAGGAAACCGCCACGTACGAGGCAGCGTGCCGGGACGATCAGTGACGGGTGCTCGCTGACTCTGTGCGGGTGCTGGGCGAGAAACACCCGCACACCGCCCTTGCAGCTAAAGCGCCAGAAATCTGGCGGACTGAAGAACCAGATCTGACACAAAAGGATTTTTCGGAGTTCTGAATCGAGACGAGAGCCTCCAGGCTTCGGGGTCATTGCGCAATCCGCACCGACCCAGAAGGCTCTTCCGTACATCAAGATCATACGTCAGTTTCACGCCGCGGCCACCTCTATGGTCAGTACACCTAGCTCAAGAGGACGGCGGGGTCGGTTCCTCGAGCCGGGCGAACAATGCTTCGATTGCTGCTTGCTCCGCGGCGGGAGACATGCTTGGCGAATCTCGCACGGGTTCGTTGTCGTTCGGCTTGTCTGCGTCTTGCGATCGATGAGCGATTTCTACCGCGGCGCTGTCGTACAGGTCGTCATGTGCTGGTCTCCAGGAACCCATGGATTTCGCCGATGACCGTATATTGTCGAGTTCGTCGACGTCATCGATGTCGCTTGGGTCGACGAGCTGTTGTGTAACCCACTCTTCGCAGTCGGAGACGAGGCGGTGATTCGCCTGCGGCGGAAACGCCTCGGGAGCGAGGGTTCGCAGCCGTGCCAGCTGCGACCAGGCATAGCTGTACTCGGCCTTGCCGAGTCCGTCGCGCGCGGCCTCAATGACGGTGGGCGGCACCGGGTATCCCGCCTTGCGGAGTCCGCTGATCAACGCAACTGGTCTGCCGGGATCGCTCACGTGGTGCAGCCATTCTTCAGCCGTGGCCTGAAGCTTCTCCTCGAACCAGGAGCTGAGTGCGTCGCCTTTACCTGCAGAGAGCAGGCCGTGCACAAACCGGAGCCGGTCTTCGCGGTGACGCCCTTGCCGCATAACGATAGTAGTGTTCGTGCCGCCGATCCGTACGTCGTGCCATGCGGGGTTATCGCTATCGAAGCATCTTTGCACGTTGGCGATCAGCGCTGTGCGCACTTGGCTGTTCACCTGGCCGGCTGGTTCGAGCCGTCGGTATAGCCACCTCAACTGCTCGAAGAACGCGGCACCGTTGATCGCTGTCAGCACCTCATCGGGATTGCTAATAAGCCATGCCGCGACGAAGTCCTGCACCGACGGGTTAGAGACGTTGATGAACGTGTGCTCAGATTGTTCTGTGCTGCACAGGAATGAGTCATCCAGCACCTGCAGCGCTGACCGGAAGTCGTTTCTGGTCGGCGTCCTGCCCTGCCTGCTGAGCAGGAACTCGAACGCTCGCCGCGCGTCGTCGACGACCATCTCGCCGCCGGTGATGGCTACTGCGATGAGCAACGCACGGCAGTGCTCGTCTAACTGCCGCTCAAACGCCCGCTTCCAGATCCGATCGGGGGTGTCGAAGACTCCAATAGCGAAGTCGAGGTAGTCAGTCCGCGCCTCAGCGTCGAGGGCCGGCGAGGTCAGCCCCGTGATGTACTCGATCAGTCGAGGATTGAAGTTCGGGTGGTCGACGATCTTCAAGTACGCCTTGTTTTGCAGCAGCGCTCGGCGACCGGTCGCCTCAACTTGCTCGGAGTGCCAGATATGATTGTAAAAGATCCGGGCGCGATCGAAGCGAGTGTACGTCGACAGTTCGAGTAGAAACCGGCGCAGTGGCAGGCCAGCTCGTTCCAGCTCCTCGTACCACGACGCTGCCTGCTGGAGGATATGCTCGCGAGTGGTAAGCACCAGCAGGTTGTTGCCACTGTTCGCGCATCGCCGCATGAACGAAGTGAGCCGCTTGTCCTCATTTTTCGCCAGGCGATCCTGCAGAAACGTACTGCCGAGGAAGTCGTCGTAGTAGTAGGCGCGGGCCTCGTGATCATTGACGATCTCGAATGCTTCCTCGATGTCGGAGGACACCTCCACCGGCTGATAGCCGTCCACGGCGGCGTCGGCGAGCAGCATTCGTGCCAGCGTGGTCTTACCGATCCCAGGCGGCCCGGAGATGACCAGCACCCGCTCCGCTCGCAGTCGCTTTCGGGCTTCCCAGAAGGCTTGGTTCTCGACGTAGCGGGGCAGCCAGGCCTTGATCTCCGCGTGCAATTGGCGGCTGCGAGTCCAGGTCGCGGCGTGGAGCCGCTCGTCGAGCTGTGCCGCGCTGGACAGCCACAATTTGACGTGCGCCCGCTCAACTTCGGGGTGGCGATTGAGCAGGCCCTCAAGGTCGTCAGCGCCGACGACCTGATCGTCATTGCTTATCCACGGCGCCAAGATCGTGGCCAGTTCCGTCTTGCGCCGCGGCGTTAGTGACTGACTGGTCACGAACCGGTACCGCCAGGGGCCGGGAGTAAGTGCGGTGAGTCGCGTGGCCTCGGCCGAGGCGGCCGATTTCAGGTGGGCGTAAGTGGACCTGAGCATGTGCTTGCACTGGATGATGTCCGGGCCCTCTGGTGTAAGCCGGCGTACGTCGACACCCTGGTCCGCGCCGCGCGCAAACGCCTCGTACACGACCCCGTACTCGGCGCCCATGAGATCGGCAACGAGCAGTTCGAAGTCGTGATCGGACAGCATGTCGTAGTTGCGCACGAGACGAGCTTGCCAGCATGGTCGGCCGTGGGCCAGAAAGGGCCAGTTGGCGACCCGTACCGTCTACTGCCTCCTGGCGGCCGAATCGCGCTCGCCGCCAAACCCGGTGCCAAAGGCCATGCTGCCTACGGACTGCAAGGTCAGCTCGGCCAGGCGGGCTTCATCCGGACTGTGAGTGGGCAACGCGCAGCGTTTGGCGTGGCAACGACGAGGAGCCTCTTGGTGTCGTGCTGCAGGGGTGCCGCGGCTGCAGCATCGGTGGCGTTGGGCCCCCCGTCCGTGTGCGTGTCCTGTGCAGCTCTCATCAGTTTCGTCGTCGCTGCGCAGCGCGACGAGGCTCGGTTACCGCCGGAGGTTGCCGAGCATCTGTATAGCGGTGCAGCACCCTGCCCGGGTCAGTCTCTTCGCCGAAGAGTGCGAAGGTGTCAGTGGCGAGGTTCCTGACGGGGGTGCCGGTCATGCCGATGAACTTTCCGTGCGGCAACGCTGCGCGCATCTGCCCGGCCAGGGACTTCGCCTTGGCGGACTGGGTGCGGTGTACCTCGTCGACCAGCACGATGATGTTGCCCCGGGTCGAAAGATTCTCGCCGGCGTGGGCGCCGTTGTTGTGCCTCAACCTTGCGCAGGACACCCCCGTCATGCCTGTCGCGGGGTACCTCGTCGAGCCTGGCCGTTCTGTGGCCATCTATCAGGAGTCGATCCCCACCACGTTCCTCGGTCCCGAGGGCGACTACGAGGTTCCTTTGCTCGGACCCTTGTGTGTGGACGAGGATCAGGCGGGTTGGTTGCCCGGTTTCCTCTCGGCGCTGGCTGGCAAGCTAGAAAGCGTGGACCGCCGCTACGGTGATGACGAGGGCGAGCATGCGCCTACAACCAGTTGCGGGGCAGGTTCCTCGACACCTGCACAAAGATCGCTTTCGACGCCGAGGTCAACATCGGGCAGGATCCTGGCGGTGTGGCTTTCAACTACGTCGTGGCGTTGGAGCGGCTGGTGTCGGCGAAAGGCGACCGCGGCGACCTCAAAGGTCGCACCCTCAGCGGACTGCCGTGCTGGTTGGCCGTAACGACGCTGAGCGCCTGAAGATTTACAACCACGTCGACATGGCCTACAAGGTGCGCAGCGCGGTGGCTCACGGTAGCGATGTCAAGAAGGACCAGCTCACGCCCATCATCACCCACCTGCGGGCCATCGTCCGCCGCACCCTCGTCAGGACCAGTCCGGAGCCCCGGACGTCTCGCGAGCGATGTCGCGCACGAGGTGGCGCACCGCCTGCTCGAGCACCAGCTGTCGGAAGTTCGTGAGATCGAGGGCATCCCGTTTCGCACCTGCCAGCCCGACGAAGAGGAGCAGGCTACCGCATTCGGTGGAACCCTTCTGCTCCCTCGTCCATTGCTCACCGCCGCCGCATATACAAAGGGTGGAGCCCTGACGAGATCGCCAAGCGGTACAACGTTACCCAGGAGATGGCCAGGTATCGCTATGACTCCACCGGCGTTGCCCGGCAGATCAGAGTGAAAACAGGCTGACTCGGTGCTTCTGCAGACTGATCACCGAGTGTGTTCGGTGATCAGTCTGACCGGTCCGCTACAGCGGGACACGATCTCCAGCACTCCTGGTTGAGCGGTGCGAGGACCTAAACCTGCTTGTCAGCGGCATAACAGTGTCCGCGAGACCGTCCACGCGAAGATTCGAAGGGGCTACCGCCGTACTCGGTGATGCTGCTGCGGAACGTAGTGGTCATGGAATTGCTCGGCGACGGTGAGGAGCGGAACCGCGGTTTGGTGCGTCTCCGCTCCTCACGGTCCCGGATGGACTGGCAAACGGCGATCATCCCGAGCGGTTGGGTCATTCCGTGTCGTTGTAGCGCTTCGTCACGACGAAGGCCGTGTTGGCCAATGTCTCGCCGACCGGGGTTTGCGCCCATGCCGCCAGTTGCTCCTGGCTCGTGGTGAGCTTCAGCAGTGCGACGATGTCGGTTGCGTCTGGCCGCTCGGCAAGTACGCAGCGGATGACCGGCTCGCCATGTGAGTCCGTGGGGTAGCCCTCCTCGTCCCTTTCGTCTGCCTCCCATCGGTCAATTGCCACACCCCACTGCACGCGGTTGTAGTCGCCGCTGGGCAGGGGAGCCTCTATGTTCAGGAAGAAGCCGTCAGGGTCCTCCGGCTCCGCGGTGATTGACAGATCGTCCAGCTGGAGTCGGGTGTCGCCAGTGCTGAGTTGCGCGTCGGCGTCGAGTAGTAGCCGCAGATCGACGATTGCGTCGTGGAGTTCTTGGCCGGTGGCGTCTGCTTCGAGCCGGTCCAGGAGGTCGCGGTCCCGGCGGCCGAGCCCGAACCACCCACCGTCGAACGCGACGAACGGGTCTTCGAAGTCCCAGGTACGTCGAGTTTCGTCGTCTGGAACTTCAACCCCCTCCGCATATTCGGCAAGCGCGGCGCGGAGCCAACGAGCCTCGGATTCCAGTTCCGCGTCTATTGCAGTGCGGATCGGTGCCGGTACCGACACTGTCGCATCGTAAAGGTCTGTCAACGCCTCGTGGAGCAGCCACATCACCTGCTCGTACCACAGGCTGTGCGTGCCTTCGAGCAGGCCGGCGCGTGCATCAAGGTCGGTCAGCGCCGCGAGGTGCCCCTCCGGGTAGTGATTGAAGCCGCGGCCGCGCATGTCGTACACGCTCACCGGAATCGACGCGCACGCTGAGATCCGGTTCAGGGCGTCAACGAGCGGTGTCGCCGTCATGGCGGAATCAACACTGGTAACGGTTGAAGACACCACGCCGCCCGGTGCGCGGTAGCTGGCCAGGATCTGAACCTTTCCCCGCTGGGGATGCTGGGAGTAGATCGTCATCGCCAATGCGCCCTTCCGATCAACGTGCCCGCTGGACACGTTGATCTGGGATAAGAGAGGAACGAGAACACGACGGTGGCGCGGGCGCGATCCCACGCTCCATGCCGCAGAGTGGAAGTCGGCGGTGGTTCAGGCGCAATCCCGAACTCCTTGCCTACGCAAGACGCTACCCGAACCGCGGATACCCGGCAACTACTCGCGGTGACTCAGTGACGTGCATACCTCGGGCCTATCCGACAGAGTCGAGCCGAGGTTATGAACGGGGAACTGAAGCCCAGTCGACCTGCCGTCCTCGCTTATCGGCGCGAACACACTGCCCTCCTGCTGATGAGCGTTAGCAGGAGGGCAGTTCCCGCCGAGGGCACCTGCCCAGCAGCGACGACGCTCACGATCATCGCCGATTCCGGCGGCCCAACGGCAACCCGCGCTAAGCCCTTACCGTGCGCCGAAGGCCTTCATCTGGTTCCAGTCAAGTCCGGCGTCGTTGACGTCATCTTCGGTTAGGAGGATGTAGTGCCATTTGTCGTTGACCTTGCCGCTGTTGTTGACTGTGTTGGCCCAGGTCTTGGCTGCCTTCGCCTTGGCCCGGACGTCTTCGGCGTGGGCTTCCTTGTTCATTTTGGTCTCGATGAGCCAGCACGTCCGTTGCCCGTTGACCTCCTCGATTGCGACGAGGTCGGGGTTGTACTCGCGGCCCTCCTGCGTCCACGTGATCGGCAGGTCGTTGATGTGGAGACGTGCCCACACGATGACGTTGGGGGACTCGTCGAGCGCCTGTGCGGCCTTGTACTCAGGCGAAGTGTCGAACCAGGCGTACTCGTAGAGGCACTTCGTCCAACCGTTGTAGGCGACCGACTTCGAGTGCGGCTCGGAGTGCCCGCCTAGGTGCTCCTTGGTGGTCTGGCGTTCCTTCTGCAACCTCTGGAACTTCACCTCATCGGAGAACACAACATCCTGGTTGGCGACTCTCTTCAGTTGGTCCGTGACGAGGGTGGTGAGCCTGCGGGCGGCGCGCTCCCAGAACGCGGACAGGTGCTTTTGTGCGTCGGTTCCCATACCGTCAATGAGCAGATCGGCGAGGCGTTGTGCCGCGCGCGCCTCTCCTGCTTCCGGGCGGACGCTGGGGGCGCGCATGACGGCTTTCACGAGGCCAGCGCGAGAGTCTTCGAGTGGGATGTCAAGGGCAAGGGCTTCGACCTTCGCCGCGGCTTGTACGCCGCGGACTATTCCGCCTTCGTCAGGTCGCAGCAGCGTCCGGCGCAATTCGGTGTCGGCTTCGGTCGTGAGGGCCTTTCCGAGCGCGGTGAACGGGGCGTCGTCGTGGATCTGGTTGAGGGATACCACTGCTTTGGAGGCGACCTTCTGCGTGTACGGAATTGCGATCTCAGCGCGGTCCAGAAGCGGGTAGTGCTTCCGCACGCTGGACTCGGTCTCCTCTGCCGCGTCCTTGGCCTTCCCGAGCAGGCCCTCCAAGTCGACGATTCCACCCGCGGGCCCTGGCTCCACAGAGAGTGAACTGGAGGTCACTGGACCGGTCTGCTCGTCGGCGGGCGGCGTAGCGCCTGCGGTGGTGTTGATTGGGGGGAGGACATCGGCCGTGTCATTGACGATCTTTCGGCGAGCGACCAGCTTGCCCTCTGCGGTGCGGCGGATCTCGGCGAGTACCGCGTGGTCAATGAACTTCTCGTTCAGCGCTTGCCGCTTGGCCAGCAGGGCCTCGTATCGTTCGTGAGCGAGCACCTCGACAGTGTCGAGCATCTCGACTCCGGTGTACTCCCCGAACGGGAGTCGCATACCGCGTCCGAGGGTCTGCTCGGTGAGCACGGATGACACGCTGGCGCGCATGGAGGCGATGACGTAGACGTTCTTGACGTCCCAGCCTTCTTTCAGCATGCCCACGCTGATGATGACGCGCACGGGGGACTGCGGGTCCTCCACGTCCTCCAGCGCGGCCAGTGCCGCTTCTTTCTCGTCACCCTTCAGGTTTGAGTGGACGACCAGCGTGCGACCGATCCAAGCGCCGTTGTCGAACGCTTCGCTGTCGAACAGCTCCTGGTAACGGTCCGCTTCGGCCGTGTCTTGAGCGATGACGAGCATGACCGGGTTGATGCGCGAGATGCCTTCTTCGTCGCACCGGGCGTAGGTAAGGCGCTCCTTATAGCGGAGCAGCGTGACCCCGTCGAGGAGTTTGGTGTGATCGTCGTTCCGGTCGTCCTTGCGCGCGACGAGGACGGGCGTCTTGACGAGTTGGTCCTTGATCGCGCGAGCCAAGGGGTAGCGGTAGACGACGAGGTTCTCGTCTGCCTTCGCAGGAGTTGCCGTCAGGCCGACAACGAGTTCGGGCAGCAGGTCGGTGATGGTCTTCGAGAACGCTGCGCCGCGGTAGCAGTGGTGCTCGTCGGCGAGGATGACCAGGTCGTCGAGGCAGCTGAGCCAGTCGAACAAGGAGCCGCCGAGCCACTCCTGGTACTCGTGAGTGGCACGCCCTTCACCTGTCTTCGAAGTGAGGGCGTGGACAGTGAAGATGAACAGTTTCGGTCGGCTGCTGTCCTCCATCACCTTGCGCGTTGCCGGGCTTTTGAAGTTGTCGGCCGTGATCACGAACGGCTCAGATTCCATCGCGTCGGTCAGTGACTTGCGGTGGCCTGGGCTGAAATTTTTGATGCTCTTGTCCCGGATCGTGCGGCCGGGGGCAAGGAGCAAAAAGTTGCGGGCGGGGTTCGTCAGGCCAGCGAAGTACTCGATGAGTCCGGCCATGACGTAGGTCTTGCCGACCCCGGTGGCCGAATCGACAACGCACTCGAACGGGGCCGCGTTCGCTTCGACGTCGAAGTGCATCGAGGTCATCGCTGCGACGCTCTCGACTGCTGTGCGGTTGGGCATGCGCAGCTCGAGTCTGTGGGCAATCTCGGAGACGAGGTCGTCGTTGATGTGGATGTCGCTCATGAGTCTGCTCCCTCCGGTTCCTGCGTACGGCGTTTGAACGGAGACGTCTTGGCCGCACGCCGCCGGTAGGTGTCGAGCACGGCCTCGGGGATCTTCGTCAACCGTGATCCCTTGCGGGCCTTACGAAGCGCCTCTTCGGCATCCGGGTCGATCTGGGTCGCCCAAATTTCAACGATCTGCTTCTCGGGAAGTTGGTCAAGGATCGCCGCCACTGTGCCGTGCCCGACAAGGCCGTCCAGGGTTACGTAGCGCACCTGACCGCGCCTGGCGGCGAAGATGCCATCAGGCCGGTAGCGAACGCCGAGCTGGGCGCACATTGCTTGCGCGAGGTCGCCTTGGGTGGCCCACTCAGCGAGGACGACGATGTCGCCGATGCTCTCGAACATTGACGGGCCGACTTCGAGATGCGAGAACCCACCACCGCCGTGCCAGAGGGTCGTGGTCTGGTTCTTGGTCTTCGTGGCGTTCCGGAGCGCCTTTATCGCGTCCTTGTCGACGTCGACACCTTTCACGATCTTCTTCAGCAACCGGTTGAACTCCTGCGCCTCCTCGGGCGTCACATCGTCCGGCAGGTCCGCGTCTGCGACACGCTCCGTCGACGTCGTAACCCCGCCCGGTTCGTCGCCTTTCACTACCCGCGCTAGCCGTGGTTTCGTGTAGGTAGCCACCGTGGCTGTGAGAAGTTCGGCGGTTACCCAGCGGCGCCCCATCTTGTGTGCAACCGCCGCGGTTGTTCCAGACCCGCCGTAACAGTCGAGCACAATGTCGCCGGGGTTCGAGCCGATGTGAATGACCCGCTGCAGCAGTTCCTCTGGCTTCGGGGTGGCAAAGGCGTGGAGGTTCGGGAACAGATCGCGGATCTGGTTCTTACCCCGCAAGGACCCGCCGACGTCTGTTGCGAACCACAGTGTCTCCGGCACACGCCCTTCATCAGCCAGATGTTTCTTGCGCTGGATGCGTTCCTTGTCAAGGTCCAGGAAGACCAACTCAGGCCAAGTTCCCGCTTCGTACCTGGCGCGTGCTGCTTTGGCCGCGTCTTCCAACGGCTCCGCAAGCATGATGGCCGGGACACCCGGCTTGACCCGCTCGGGAGTGGTGCCGCAGATGGTGGCTCGGCGTTCCTCATCGCCAATGTCACGCAGTTCGTACTCGGCGTACTCGTTCATCTGCTCAAGGAACCAAGACTGCGCCTTGCCCCAGCATCGTCCGGGAGTCGGGTACATCAGCCCGCCGGTGACCGGGTGCTGGATCGCGTAGACCATCGGGTGGTTGGTAGCAGCCTTCCCCGCCGTTGCGTCGCCGTCGCGCCACGGCACCGGGTCTCCATCTCGGGAGCGATAGCGGGATGTGTTCGAGGAGGCGAGCCGCTTCATCCGGTTTGGGGCCCAGTGATCGGTCTTGCGGTACACCAACAAGCTGTCATGGGAGGCTGAGAAGCCCGTGGTGTCGTTTCGTGGCGATGTAGCCTTCTGCCACACGACCTCCGCGAGGAAGTTCTCGGCACCGAGTTCTTCGTCCATCACCGAACGGCACCGGTGCACCTCCGCGTCGTCGAGGTGCACCCACACCGAGCCATCGTCAGACAGAAGCGGTTTGATCTGCCTCAAGCGGTCGCGGAGCATCGTGAGCCAGATCGAGTGCTCGATGTTGTCGTCGTAGTTGGTGAATGTCTTCCCCGTGTTGAACGGAGGGTCGATGTACACCAACTTCACCTTGCCGAGGTAGTGCTCGGCGTACTCGGGCACCTTCCTCAGGACGTCCAGAACATGCATGGCATCGCCCGTGATGAGGAGGTTCTCGGTTGTGGGCTCAGGTAGCCCATCAGGCCAATCTTCGTGGGTCGGCGCGTCGATGCGCTCAACCTCATGCAGGAGACGAACCTCAGAGACGCGGTAGTCAGCTCGATCGACGAACGTGTAGTCGTACTTGCCGTCCCCCGTGGACAGGAGCGCCTTGTCCTTGTTCGTCCAGGTGAGTTCGAGCCCTCCGCTGTACCCCGCCGCCATGCAACATCCCGTCTGTTACGTCCTTAGCCTGCTGGCACCAATCGTGTCCGAACAGCCGAGCGCTTGTCTGGGAGACAGCCCGACTGATCCGAGATCAGCCGAAGTATTGTTACGTAGTCACCCGCCCCGGTGGCCACCCGCACCAACGAGTGGTCGACCTGCTGCTCAGCGAGGGACTTCTCGAGCAGTGGGCGGTGATCGGCGAAGTCGAGTGTGCGCATTGGCATCTCCGCGACCTCGGGATGCCAGGCCACGGGAGCGGTCAGGTGGCGCGAGGAGCCATGCGCGGGCCACACGACCCGGATGTCATGCCCTTTCATGTCCCGTGGACAGTTGCATTCTGCGGCTGAGTGCTACGGCGAGACCGGATCAAAGAACGGCGCCACCGGCCCTACGCAACTACTGCCTGTGGGCAAGACGGTCAGTCTGGCTGTTCAGGACAGGGGTGGTGCGTGCCAGTAGCTGTGCAGCAGTGCGTCGCACTCTTCGCGGAGTACCTCGGGGATGACTTCGACGAAGTGGTTGAGGCGCCGGTCTCGGACGACGTCCCACATGGAACAGATGGCCCCGTTGGAGTCATCCCATGAGCCGATGACGAGTGTAGGGATTCGTGCCAGGCTGATCGCGCCAGCGCACATGGTGCACGGCTCGAGGGTGGTGACAAGGATGCATCCGTGCATCCGCCAGGTACGGAGCTTCGCGCCTGCTGCACGAAGCACCGTCATTTCCGCGTGGGCGGTGGGGTCGTACGTGCTCGCTCTGTCGTGATGCGCGGCAGCGACCTCGTTGCCGTCGGCGTCGTATAGCACCGCGCCGGCGGGCAGGTCGCCTGCTCCGGGGTCGTGCAGTTCGCGCGCGACGGTGAGCGCTCGTCGCATGTGCGGTTCGAAGCGTGTTCCTAGCACCTGGTTATCTTCGCTGGTCGCCTGTCGGCAGCATCGGGCGGGTCTGTGCGGGGAGGCCGGGGAGGCACTGACCCGGCGGTTAGGTGGGTCCGGCACACTGTGAGCAGGTCTGATATCGGTTCTCGAGCTTCGTTGAAGGGTTGCGGCGTGGTGGAGCAAGTGCGCTCATTGGTCTCTGAGGTGGAGCAGGCGGTGTCTGCGGCGATGGCCGCGGTGCTGCCTGCGGAACTTGCTGAGCAGGACCCCTTGGTGCGCCGATCCGACCATGCGGACTTTCAGTCGAACGTTGCGCTCGCCCTCGCCAAGAAGGCACGTGAAAAGCCTCGCGACCTGGCGGAGAGGCTGCAGCCGCACCTTGCAGCAGTGCCCTGGATCACCGGCGTTGAGTTGTCCGGGCCGGGATTTCTCAACATCACGGTGGCGGATAGGGCGATCATCAGGCAGCTGACGCAGCGTGCCGAGCAGCCGAGGCTGGGGGTGGCGGAGAGCCAGAGTGGTCAGGTAGTCGTTGTCGACTATTCGGCACCCAACATCGCCAAGGAGATGCACGTCGGGCACTTGCGGACGACGCTGATCGGCGATGCTCTCGTTCGTGTCCTGGGCTTTCTTGGGGCTGAGGTCATCCGGCAGAACCATGTCGGCGACTGGGGCACGCAGTTCGGGATGCTGATTCAGTACATCGTCGAGCACCCGGAGGCGAGCTGGCGGAATACCGAGGTCGGCCAGGTCGGGCACGAGGACGCCACGTCGGCCTTGGACGCGCTCTATCGCGCTGCCCGAGCCGAGTTCGACGCCGATGCCGCGTTCAAGGAGCGTGCGCAGCGCCGGGTGGTGGCCCTGCAGTCCGGCGACGAGGAGACGGTTGAGGCGTGGCGCGAGATCGTCAACGAGTCGGAGATCGCCTTCCAGCGGATCTATGACCGGCTCGGGGTGCTGCTCAACCACGACGACCTGGCAGGTGAATCTCGATACAACGCGCTCCTCGGGGACGTCGTCGAGGAACTGCGCCGCAAGGGCATCGTCGAGGAAAGCCAGGGCGCTCTGGTCGTCTTCTTCGACGACATCCAGGGACCAGAAGGCGACCGTGTTCCACTGTTGGTTCGCAAGCGCGACGGCGGCTATGGCTACGGTGCCACGGACCTGGCCACGATCCGGTACCGGCTACAGGAGCTGAAGGCGACCCGTGCGCTGTATGTGGTGGATGCCCGCCAGGCGCAGCACTTCGACATGGTGTTCCGGGTGGCTCGGCGGGCCGGGTGGCTGACCGATCAAGACGTGGTGCACGTGCAGTTCGGCACGGTGTTGGGTAGTGACGGCAAGCCGTTCAAGACCCGCGCGGGTGGCACGGTCAAGCTCGCCGACTTGCTCGATGATGCGCTCCGGCGGGCACGGGAGATCGTCGCGGAGAAGGAGCCCGACCTCGCCGCCACTGAGCTTGACGAGATCGCCGAGCCGGCAAGCGTCGGCGCGGTGAAGTACGCCGAACTATCGAGCGTGCGAACGAAGGACTACTCGTTCGACGTCGACCGCATGGTCTCCTTCAACGGTGCCACCGGTGTCTATCTCCAGTACATGCACACCCGGATCAAGTCGATTCAGCGTAGGGCGGCCGAGGCCGGGGTTGGCGAAGCGCGGTTCGCGTCCGACCTCGCGCTGCAGTCGCAGGAGCGGGCACTGTCGTTGCTGCTCGACGAATTCAACGCGACGTGCAAGGTCGTCGCGGACACGCTTGAGCCGCACCGCCTCGCGGGCTACCTGTACGGGCTCGCGCGTGCGTTCTCCGAGTTCTACGAGGCGTGCCCGGTACTGAAGGCCGAGAACGACGACATCCTTGCGAATCGGCTGGCATTGTGTGCGTTGACGGCACGAACGCTGGCTCAGGGGCTGGAGTTGCTCGGGATCGCGGCGCCGGAAAAAATGTAGTGTCGCGGGCTGTGACGCCTGCTTCACTCGATTGGCCGCATTGATCACGTCGTTACGCTCAGTCTGAGGGACATCCACGGCTGGGGGTTGTGACACGTGAGTGTGTACGGCAAGCAGTTGCTGGCAGCGGTGGCCGAGCGTGTCCGTGCACAGCGCGAGACGTTGCTGGATGCATTGGTAGGCGTCGAGACCTACCGCACAGCACGCACAGAGCTGGACTGGACGCTCGCAGCCTTGGAGGCCGACGAGCGGCGTACCGACTGGCTCGATTCTCGTGATCCGGTCGGTACGGTGTACGCCTCGACGCCGGCGACCATGCCGATGTACTCGTTCGTGCTGTTCGCTCTGTCTCCCGCCGTGGTGGGCAACCGGGTGATCACGAGGGCAGCGTCGGCGAGTCGACACTGTGCGCAGTTGATGGGCGACATCGTTACCGATGCGGGCGCGGACGTTGTGATGACGGCCGCGCCGTGGTCGGAGTTCTCCGCACGGGCGTGCACTGAGGCCGACGGCGTGGTGTTCGCCGGTAGCGCGGAGCACATCCAGCTACTGGACGAACGGCTGCCCGCGCAGACGCAGTTCATTGGCCAGGGACCTGGGGTGAGCGCCACCGTTGTCACCACGGACGCCGATCTGCAACAAGCAGCAGAGACGGTGATCGCGACGAGGCTGTTCAACAGTGCACAGGACTGCCTGGCGACCGAACGCGTCTACGTCGCGGACTCCGTGTACGACGCCTTCGTCGAGGCCCTGATAGGGCAAGCCGATGCGATCACCGTGGGGGATAACGAAGAACCCGAGACCGACCTTGGGCCGCTGCTGATCCCCGATGCAGCGAAGCCCTGGTATTCGCAGCTGTCCGATCTCGGAAGCGTGATCCGGAAGGGACGTCAACTTGACGACGGCCTCTACGATCTGGCGATCCTCGAGGCCGAGGCGGACGCACCGGTGGTGCTCGAAGAGACGTTCTGTCCCGTGCTCCCGATCGTCCGGTACTCGAACACACGTCAGCTACAGCAGATGCTCTCAGCCGGTCGGTTCGCGCTCAGCATGACGATCTTCGGAGATTCGCAACGAACGGGCACCGCCGATTTCGCACACGTCGCCGTCAATCAGGCCATCTACGACTTCGAAGACGCCTGGTCACCGTTCGGCGGCTACCGGCACACCACTCTCGTGCGCGGCGCCCATAATCGGCGGAGTGGCCCTGTTCTCATCCCCTACGAACTCAGTCGCCCGCGGCCGGGTGATGGTGCGGAGACGACGTGAGCACAGCCCCCGCTACTGATCGCGTCCCACCCCTGTATCGGAGCCGGAGCTTGTTGAACCAGTGGCGCGACGTACGCACCACGGTTGTCTCAAGTCCCAGTGCTCTCCGAGTTGCGCATTCAGCAGAACTCGACCTCACCGGCTTCCAGCACGTTGCCGCGTCGAACCTCGTCCAAGCCCGCCTTCGAGACACCCGCCGCGTCGTTGCCCTGGGATCCGGGACGACCATCGACGCAGCGATGTTTGCAGCTCACAGCGCTGGGCTGCCCGTGCTGGTCATCCCGACCGTGCTGTCGACGGACGCGCCATTCAGCACCGTCACGGCGACCCGAGACCACGGAACCGTGGTCTATCACGAGACCGGTGCGGCAGATGCCGTTCTGCTCGACGACCGGGTACTGCTGGCGAGCGACTGGCACTTGCACCACAACGGCCTCGGTGACCTGCTGGCGATCGAATCGGCCGGCCACGACTGGCAGCGACGCCATCCCGGAAAGCAAGCAGGTATCGCGGCCGCGGCTCGAGCACTGGTCGACACCGCGACTGACGAGCCCGAGGCGTGGATACACCCCTCATCGCCACGATTGGAGCTGCTGGCCGAACTGTTGGCGACGAAGGTGCATCTCGGTTTACTCGCCGGACATCCCGGCTTCGAGGAAGGCACCGAGCACTACCTGGCCTACTTCCTCGAGCCCTATCTTGTCAGTCCCGCATGGCACGGCGAGCTGCTGTTCGCCTGTCTACTGGTCAGCGCACACCTACAGGAGTGGCCGGTCGAGCGCTACGACTGTGTCAGCGCACTGGCCGCCCGCCTACCGCAGATACGCTCACCTCGATCGCTGGTCTCGGCGGACAAGATGCGTGAATTGTTGCCCCGGTTTCCCGACTACTGCAGGCGACACTCAACGGACAACACCATCGCCTGTGACCAGGAACCGACACAAGCTCGAATCCGAGCAGCAGTGGCCGACTGGGAGCGTGGCTGGTGAGCGTCAGCGCCCGCGACCACTCGATCGCGATCAACCCCCTTCTGCAATCCGTACTGCCTCGCGATCACCGCGGCCCGGTCTATTGGGACGCCAACGGCATTTATGGGTCCTCGCAGAGTGGCACTGCTCTGAAACGCCTCGCTTCGGCTGGAACTATCAGCCGGTGGGCCCGTTGCCACTCGGTGTCAGATCTGGTGAAGCCGTGGTCTCAGTACCTGCAAGATCAGTCAATCCTTGTCGAGCACACCAGCGTCAACCCGGTCCACCCGCTACACGCAGGCTCACTCAGAGGATCGCTGATCGGCGGCTTCCTCGTGAGGCTTCTTCGTTCAGCCGGTGCACGAGTGTCCTCGCGCTACTTCGTCAACGATCACGGCCGCCAAACACGCTTGCTCACGTGGATCCTCCAGCGAACAGATATGACCCTGCTGCCGACGCACCTCCGCTTTGACCACGCGGCCGCCGTGCTCTACGCCCTGGTCAACATGTTCCAAGCCAACCGCCACCAGGACATCGAACGACTCCGCCAGCGCCACCCCTGGCTAGAGAAAGTCGTCTCCCTGAGCAATGACGACCACACGCATCTCATGACGAGCCTCCGCGCTCGAGAACCCCTACCGCAGACGTTCTGGCACCAGCGCATCCTCCGTGCCGCGCTCTCCGACCTCCGGACAATCCGCGCAGCTGTCGACCAAGTCGAATACGAAAGCACGCTACCCGCGGATGCCACGGTTCTCACCGAACTCGCCAGCCACAACGACGTCACCGTCGTCAACGGAACTCTCTGCCTGCGTCGTCACCAAGGGCTGATTCCGCTGACGCGCGCCGACGGGAGCTGGCTGTACTTCACCCGCGACGTACTCAACACGCGCAGACAGTTGGCCCAGGCCGACCGCGTCATCCATGTCGTTGGGGACGACCAAGCGCTGCTGCAGTGGGCGCTCCAAGACCTCTTCCCTCCACATACGCTCGACTACGTCGGATTCGGCGTCGTCACCAATCAGGGACGCAAGTTTTCGGCGCGACAGAACCGTTTACTCACCATCACCGACATCCTCGAGAAACATGGCACACAAGGGCTGTGGCAACTTGCGTTCGCCTTGACGATACGGCGAAGACAAACTCCCATCGACCTGCCAGACGTGACGAGCGCAGGACTGCTACCGCTGATCATTCAGGCACGCCGCACCGCTGAGAACGGCCATGGCGTCAGCCGCCGCAGTCAGACCAGCGACGACGAGGCCTGGCCCGTACTGTGCTTACTTCTTCGCACTCCCGCGACGCTGCTGCGCAGTCTTCAAGAACGGTCGCCCCACCCGGTGACACAGCTCTTGCTGCACGTATCCCGAGCATATTTGCGCGCAGCTCACCAACACCGCGTCACGCCTCGGATACAGACCTACTTCCTTGAGATCCAACACATGCTCGCTGATCTACACGGCCTGCCACTTCAGATTCTTGCGGGTCAGGACAAACAGGTTGAGGAGAGCCCTGCGTGAGCACCCAGGAGTTCAATGCCGGATATCGGTACTCGGAGATCTATGAAGAAGTCCTCCCACCCCACTACTACGGAGGCAAGGAAGACCTCGACCTCGTCCGCGACTACCTCAGCACACATCTTGGGCCACCACCCGACGCCGGAAAACACGAGGTCCTCGAACTCGGCTGTGGCCCAGGACGCCTGACGAGCCTGTTAGCACCGTATGCGGCAAGACTGCTCGCAACTGACAAGAGCGAAGGCATGATCTCGGCGGTCCGCCAGCGCTTCGCCGACATCACCACCCGCTGCACAGACACCGAATCCGTCGTCCATGCCCTGCACAGGGAGGGGCGGAGCAACAGCTTCGACCTCATCGGCGCGTTTTGGTCCATGAGCTACCCACTACTCGAGTGCTTCGAGGAAACCACCGCGGACGGCGTAGTCAGCACAACTGACCCCGAACAAGGGCGCACCCGAGCTCGGTCCCTACTCCAGCACCTGGTTGACCTCCTAGCCCCCGGCGGCCACATGATCATGCTCTTCTTCGACGCCAACACCGAGGAACAGCGCCTGGTCACCAACCTATGGGAACGCATCGCCCCCTTTCCCGGAACCGGCCGCGACTACACCTGGAACCTGCTCCACGACGCACTCATCGATGCCGACATCGACGATCGTGGAACCTTTCATCACGCACGTCTCCCCGGCGTCGCAGTACTGAGATCCACCACCGCCGCCCAAGACTGGTTCTTGACCGGACACCTCAACAACTACGCCAAACTATGCAACGACCCCCGAGTCCACAGCGCCATCGATGCCTTCGTCCACAAGCACCTTCGTCCCGACGGCACCGTTCACATCCCCAGCGCCGTACACTTCGTCGACTTCCACGCTGACACCAACCCAAGCCGCCACCTACCCACTGCTGATTCTTGAGAAGAAGAATGATCATCAAGCCAGTTCTTGGTGAAGCTACCTCCGGCGTCGAAGCCATCTTCGGTGCCATGGCCTTGTTCTCCTGCGTCACGGGCAGCAGCGCCGACTCGTTGTCAGAATCGCCCCGCTCCGATATCGACCTCGTCGTCGTTCTTCACGACCACGTCGATCTCCACAGCGCCCTCAGCGCCCGCGCGGAATTCACCCGCTTCTATATAGGGCTCCATCGTGACTACGGGTATACCCCTGACCTTAAGTGGCCCGGCGAAGTCCTGTATCGACGTGATCTCGACAATGCACTGCGCGGCGCAACCTTCGCACGGGCCGCGCGGCCGGACGCAGTGCCGCCCCTATGCACACATGACCAGCCGTACCGCTACTGGGTCAGCATGATCGCCACCGGAATCCCACTTACCGGAACCGAACCATTCACCTCCTACGCACAGGCTTGCGCAATACTCCTCGCGAAGCACGCCACAGCCGCGCTCGCCAACGAAACCTATGAGCCTCGCCAATATTGGGCGGAAAGCTGGCACCTGCCCATACCCTGCGAGGCCAGTCGAACCTGGCGCATCGCCAGACACACCCAGGCTAAACAAAGAGCAGCATTGGCTCAATCGGCGCCGCGCCCGTACCAGTCAGCT
Organism: Amycolatopsis palatopharyngis; assembly: GCF_003385185.1. GTDB lineage: Bacteria > Actinomycetota > Actinomycetes > Mycobacteriales > Pseudonocardiaceae > Amycolatopsis > Amycolatopsis palatopharyngis. The sequence goes on from NZ_PQHZ01000010.1 coordinate 186,179, forward strand.
GCGTCGCCAGGACTCGAGCGCTACGCAGACTACTGGTCACGAATCGCGCAATACGCCAACCACTCGTGTTCGCAGTCAGCTCCAAATCCCAGGTAGTCTCGGCTTGGCGCCAGAGTGCGACGGCAAAACCGCTCTCGGCGAAGTGTTCGCTGACTCCTGCAGGAGTCAACTGCCACCTGTTCTGCCTGCGCATGTCGTATTCCGGCAAGGCGGTGCACCGGACCGTTGATCGCATTCGTGCCGTGTCGTCCGTGGCGTTGGTGGCTTAGCCGGGGAAAGCTCCGTCCTCAAACGTAATCGCCAGGACGGAGGTTTAGGTGGAGCAGGACTCAGGAGTCGAGGACCTGAGTGATCCGGGCGGGCTGTTTGTAGCGCGGGCCGGTGCTGTCCGGGCGAACAGCGACGCGAGCTTGCCCTCAACCAGAATCCGAGAACAAGTTCAAGCAGCGCGCATCAAACGCCCTCCAAAACACGATCAAGTGCCGCCCGGCCTGCAGGTCCCCAGTTCGGCTTGCCGCCGGGAAGGCCCCGATCTCCGTTCTGTCCCATGAGCATCAGGAAGAGGCACTTCATAGCGGCCAGCCCGCGGGCTCGCCGGATCGCCTCCTCGTCTGCATGCGCGTACATGTCGAAGAACCGTGAGACCGTGCCCGCAGGTAGCAGCAACCATGCGGCGGCGAGGTCCCACGCCGGATCGCCGGCGAACATGTCACCGAAATCGACGATGCCCGAGAGCGTTCCGTCCGAGACGACGACGTTCGCAGGATGGAGGTCGCCGTGCACCCAAACCGGCGGGCCCTCCCACGCGTGGGCCGCAACGGCGTCGTCCCAGACGGCCCGGACGTCGGCAGCGATGTCGTCGGGGGCAACGGCCTGGAAGAAGTTCTCGAAGCCGTCCGTGCAGTTCCTGGGATGGGCACCGCGGTCTGTAGCGATTGGCGCCTCGGCGGGTGCCTCCACATGGAGCGCCCGGAGGAAGCCCGCCAGCGTGTCGGCCGCGTGGGCGCCGCGGCTGATCGAACCGTAATCCAGCGGCTCGCCGGGAACCCAGGTCATCACGGTCCAGTGCTTGGGGAAGCGCTCGGACGGTTCGCCGAACCGCACCGGGGTCGGCACCGGGAGCGGCAGACGCGGGGCCAACACGGGTAGCCAGCGCCGCTCCTTGAGCTGGAGCTCCGGGGTGGGGTCCATGCGCTGCATGCGCACGGCCAACTCGTCCCCGAGGCGCCACATGTGGTTGCCCCAGCCGCCCGCCACCTCGCGGATGGCCAGCCCTGCAAGGTCTGGATGTTGCTCTTGCAGCAGATCGCGAACCAGGTCTGCGGTGATCTCGATCTCGATGTCGGCCATGCGAAGTCACAGTACCGAGGCGGCAGGCGGAGCGGCTCTCGGTCCCCGGAACATCTCGCAGTGGTTCCGCTGACATCACCGATTCGTTGCAGAGAGCTGCAGATCAAAAGTTTGGGATGCGCCGGTCCCAAAGTTCAGAAAAGACTGCGTTCGCTGTCCGATGTTGCGGACGTCGCCGAGTCAGGTTCCCCGGCTGCTGGAGATCGAACGCAACACGCACGAACGGCTCTGCGAAGCACACCGGGTGGATTGGCTCGGTGGGGCTGCTGAATGATTCTGTGACAGCGGTTTAGGCCGCGGTTGTGGCGGCCTGGCTCATGATGGTTTCGTACTCGATGGGGGTCAAACGGCCGAGTCGGGCTTGGCGGCGTCGGCGGTGGTAGGTGCGCTCGATCCAGGTCACGATCGCGATCCGGAGTTCTTCCCGGGTGTCCCAGCGGCGGCGATCGAGTACGTTGCGCTGGAGGAGGCTGAAGAAGCTCTCCATGGCGGCGTTGTCACCGGCCGCGCCGACGTGGCCCATGGATCCGCGCATGTGGTGCCGCCACAACGATTGTTGCAGCTTGCGTGAACGGAACTGACCGCCTCTGTCGGAGTGCAGCGTGCAGCCGACGACGTTGCCGCCCCGTCGGGCGACGGCAGACTGGAGCGCGTCAACGGCCAGCTGGGAGGTCATGCGCTCAGCGATGGAGTAGCCCACGATCCGGTTGGACCACACGTCCTTGACCGCGCAGATGTAGAGCTTGCCCTCGCTCGTCGGGTGTTCGGAGATGTCGGTCAACCACAGGCGGTTCGGCTCATCGGCGGTGAACTCTCGACACACGAGATCCTCGTGCACGGGCGCGCCGGAACGGGCCTTTCTGCCACGCCGTTTCTTACCGAACACGCACCACCACTGGTTGGCCGAGCAGATCTTCCACACCGTGCGGTCGGACACCTCGTGACCGGCTGCGGTGACCTCGTCGAACAGCAGTCGATACCCGAACTCGGGATCGTCACGGTGGGCGTCGAAGAGCGCGTTCGCCAGATACGCCTCGGCCAGCTCGGCATCGGTCACCGGGCAGGCCAGCCAGGCGTAGTAGTGCTGGCGGTGGAGTTTCAACACCCGACACGACACCACCACCGGCACCCGGACCCGGGCACCGGCGGCAGCCAACTCCTTCACGAGCGGGTAGAGCCTTTTCCCGGCAGATTGCCCTGCGACAAATACGCCGCCGCGCGGCGCAAGACCTCGTTCTCCTGCTCCAACAGCCGATTGCGACGCTTGAGTTCCCGCAGCTCCCGCGCTGCATCCGTGGTGACGCCCGGCTTCACGCCGTCTTCGACGCCGGCCTGACGCAGCCACTTCTGCAACGTCATCGGATGGACTCCGAAGTCGTTCGCGACCTGCTCGATCGTCACACCCGACTCGCGGTTTCGGGCAACCCGGACGACGTCCTCACGGAACTCACGGGGGTAGGGCTTGGGCACAGCAACATCCTTCCACGCCTGCACATCAGCAAGCGATCTCAGATGTCACAGATCCCTTCAGCAGCCCCCACACGGGGACTGTGTCGTGAGCGGTGTTTCCGGCCCGACACGCCGGGGGTGAAATCCGGCGGGATGGGTACGGACAGTGATGGCATCCGATGCTGTGAGCGCGGATCAGAGGAAGATGAGGAAGTCGGAGCGGGAGCGGTCGGCCGAGCAGGCTGCCGCGGCGGCGATGGTG
>NZ_PQHZ01000100.1 GCF_003385185.1 Amycolatopsis palatopharyngis
GCCAGGTCGACGACCTGCTCGCCGCGAAACTCGCGTCGGGGCGGCTACAGTTCACCGACCCGTATTCCTTGGTCCGCGCGACTCGGCGTTTGGTGGAGAACGTCGACCCCGACGGACAAACCACCCGTGCCCGCAAAGCCCGCGCGGGCCGCAAGGTAGTGCTGTCACCGCAGGACAACGCCATGGCGACCCTGTCCGCCGACCTGCCCGCCGAGGTCGCGGCCTCGGCCTACGCCCGGGTCGACGCCATGGCACGACGCCTACGCAACAACGGGGACCACCGGACACTGGAACAACTCCGCGCCGACGTGTACGCGGCGCTGCTGCTGGGTCAGGACCCTGGTGTCGGCGCACCGAAAGCAGCCGCGGTGGTGTTCCTGCACATGCCCATCACCACCGCCCTGACCATGTCCGACAGCGGCTGCGAACTCGCCGGCTACGGCCCCCTCCCAGCGGCCATCGCCCGAGAGATCATGACCAACCCGCACAGCATGATCCGGAAAGTCCTCACCGACCCGGCCTCCGGCGCGGTCCGCGACCTCGGACGCACCCGCCGAAGACCCTCGGCATTCCTGCGCGACTTCGTCACCGCCCGGGACCGCGAATGCGCCGCACCCGGCTGCCACCGCCCCGCACACCGCTGCGACTACGACCACCTCCACGAATGGAGAGAACTCGGAGTCACCGCCGAGCACAACGGCGGCGCCAAATGCGAACGCGACCACTACCGCAAAGACCAACCCCGCTGGACACTCACCCACGAGCCCGCCAGCGGGACCTCAAGCATCACCACACCCACAGGACGCACCTACACCAAAACACTCCAGCCGATCACCGAACCAGCACAGTCCACACCGGACATACCCCGACAACGACAACACGCCCCGCCCGGCGTCAGCTCGGTTTTCTGACGTTCGCTCAGGACAGTTCGCGTAATGCGATCGCGAGCCCGGCCAGGTGGTCGGTCGCGTCGGTGAGTGAATCTCGTGCGGAGCCCGCTCCCCCGCTACTGGCCGCGACCGCCCTGCTCGCCGCGGCGACGAGTTCGCCGTAGCCGGTCAGTCCGTCGTCAAGCTGTTCCCGCAGCGTGCGCACGGCCGCGTCCAAAGCGGCACGTTCGGCGGCCGGGGCGTGGTCCCTGCCGCCTTCGACGGCCTGTAGCCGCGCGGCGAGGCCGCGCAATGCCGCCGCGGCTTCCTCCGCTGTCTCCCGCGCCTGTTCCACGGACACCTCGGGTACGGCAGAGGCCGCTCCGTCCACTGGCAGCGCGAGCTGGCTGAGCAGCTCTTCCAGCGAGGCCTCCGAGTCGCGCAGCCGTTCCATCGGCCGCCGGGCCGCGGACGCGGCGGGCGGCAGCGGCGATACCGCCGCGGCGGCCGGCAGCTCGGTGCGCTTGAGCGTGCGCAGGCGTATACCTGCCCGCACTCCGAAGGTGCCGAACACGACGACCCCGGCACCACCGGCGAGCACCGGGGTCGAAGCGGCGCCCGCGCCGATCAGCCCGGTAACCCCGGCCACCAGTGCCAGCGCGCACAGCAGGGTGAGCATGACCCACAACGTCAGCGCCCGAGAGGTCCTGCGGATACGTCGCTGGTGTTTCGCCGCGGGGTCGTTCCAGCGCGCCCAGGTCGCCCTGGCCTCGGCCACGACCGGGATGTCACCGGACAGCGAGGACAAGGCGGTCAGGCCCGAGCGGGAAGGTGTCCGGGACGGCTGTGACCGCGCCGGCTGGTCCGGCACAGTCTCACCCGGCTCACCCGGCTGTCCGGCCGGGTCGCCCTGACCGGCCCCGGCGGGTGGCAGGTACCGCTGCAGCTTTTCCTGCGCTCGTTGGGCGTAGTCGGGCAGGCGTTCGACGTGCTTCTCCAGCTTCTCGTTGAACTTGCCGAAGTCGCGGCGCCCCGAACCCCTGCCCGACATGTGTCTACGCCTGGTTCTTCTGCTGTTCGGCCTGAACGCGGGACTGGATCTCCTGCTGCACATTGGCCGACGGCGCGGCAGTCTGGCCCGCAGCGGGCTCCGAGGCTGACCCAGCCTGCCCCGTCTTGCCGTCGGTGACCTGAGCGACGGAGTCGCCCTTCATCGACGCGCGGATCTGCTCGAGCCTGCTGTGCCCGGCCAGCTGCGTCGTCGAGTGCTGGACCTCCATCATCCTGCCCTGCACCGAGTTCTGCGCGAGCTCCGCGGAGCCCAGCGCGGTGGTGTAGCGCTTCTCGATCTTGTCCCGCACCTCGTCCAGCGACGGCGTGTTCCCCGGCGCGGCGAGTTCGGTCATCTGGTTCAGCGAGGCGGAAACCTTCTCCTGCATCTTCGCCTGCTCCAGCTGCGAGAGCAGCTTGGTGCGCTCGGCCAGCTTCTGCTGCAGCATGCTGGCGTTACGCTCGACAGCCTGCTTGGCCTGCGCCGCGGCCTGCAGCGACTGGTCGTGCAGTGTCTTGAGGTCTTCGATGCTCTGCTCGGCGGTGACCAGCTGCGCGGCGAAACCCTCCGCCGCGTTCTCGAACTCGGTCGCCTTCTGCTCGTCGCCCTTGCTCCGCGCCTCGTCAGCGAGGACCAGTGCCTGCCGGGTGGAGGACTGCAGCTTCTCCACCTCGCCCAGCTGGCGGTTCAGCTTCATCTCCAGCTGCCGCTGGTTGCCGATCACGGATGCGGCCTGCTGGGAGAGCGCCTGGTGATTTCGCTGCGCCTCCTCGATGGCCTGCTGGATCTGCACCTTCGGGTCGGCGTGCTCGTCGATCTTCGACGAGAACGCCGCCATGAGGTACTTCCAGAACTTCACGAACGGGTTGGCCATCTCCTCCGCCTGCCTTCTTGCGTCCCACTGGCTGATCCTGCCGCTGATCCACTTCGACGCCGCGCTCCCCTGATATCGGCAGCGTCACCCGACCCCGGCGTTGTGTTCCATCGTGTCAGGTCAGCGGCCGTGGTTCCAGGCGACCCCGGGCAAAATCAGGGATGGCCCCGACCGTGAAATGGGGTCGGGGTCAGCACCTGGTCGCAGCCGGATGTGCTATCGACGCTACGCGGCGATCGTGGAGGCGAGCTTGGGCCCGCTGATGGTCGTCCGTAGCGTCGGCGACATGGGTGGCCGCAGGGTCCCCGCGGCACGAAGATCCGCGAGATCGTTGCCGACCACATCCGGCAGCAACCTGCCGCCCTCGACTCCGCCACCAGCGGCCGACGCGGCCGCCTCCTGCCTCGGCGCGCCACCACCGTCGCCGCCCTGCGCGGCAGGCACGGCACCGGCCTCCTCGACCGCGCCGACCTCGACCCCGTCGAGGGCGGTCACATCGGCGGCGACCTTGTGCAGCAACTCGGCCAGTGGAAGCTCCAACGCGTCACAGATGGAGGCGAGCAACTCGCTCGAGGCCTCCTTCTGGCCGCGCTCGACCTCCGACAGGTAACCAAGGCTCACCCTGGCGGCGCGGGAGATGTCGCGCAGCGTGCGGCGCTGGTTGGTGCGGGCATGCCGGAGCCGATCACCGATCGCCTCACGTAAGAGCACGGTCATCACGCGCCTCCCTTCGGGTAGTACCCACGTTACCCAGTCCAGACGACCGGCCGCAGGAGATGACACGTCCGTCCGCCAAGGGCGAACGCCCGGATCACGCAAGATGTTCCCGCAGGAGGTCGAGCGCAGCCGCCACCGAAGCCGCTCGCACCTCCGCACGAACACCGGAAAACTCCAGCGTACGGGTGGTACGTATCCCGTCGCCAGCCAGTGCGAAGTGCACCGTGCCCGGCTCGACACCGTCCTGTGGATCCGGGCCCGCCACACCGGTCAGACCGACTCCCCAGTTCGCGCCACAGCGCTCGCGCGCCCCGCGGGCGAGCTGCGCGGCCACCTCGGGGTGCACCGCGCCGTGCGCGGCGAGCAGGCCGGGGTCGACGCCCGCGAGGCGGGTCTTCAGGTCCGTGGCGTACACGATCAGCCCGCCCCGGACGGCGCCGCTCGCACCGGGCACCTCCGTCAGCGTCGCGCACACCAGACCCGCGGTCAGCGACTCGGCGGTCGCGACGGTCTCACCGCGGCGGATGAGCGCCGCGACGACGTCCTCGGCCCTGGTCCCAGCCATGACGCGTCACCCGCCCGCTGCGGTCCTGCGTGCCGTACGGCGCAGTTTCACCGCCCGGAACACGTAGTCGAGGCCGGTGGCGACCGTGAGCACCAGCGCGAAGCCCATCAGCACCCACCGCACCGGCTCCACGCCGTCCGGGAGGGGCAGTAGGTACAGCACGATCGCGGCGATCTGCGCAAGAGTCTTGGCCTTGCCGCCCCGGCTGGCCGGGATCACGCCGTGCCGGATCACCCAGAACCGCAGCAGCGTCACACCGATCTCGCGGGCGGCGATGACGGCGGTGACCCACCATGGCAGTTCGCCGAGAATACTGAGTCCGACCAGCGCGGCACCGATCAGCGCCTTGTCCGCTATCGGATCCGCGATCTTGCCGAAGTCGGTGATCAGCCCGTACTTGCGGGCCACCCAGCCGTCGACCTGATCGGTCAGCGAGGCCACCGCGAACAGCGCCGTGGCGATCGACCGCCACACCGTGTCGGACCCGTCCCCGGCGAACAGCGCGCCGATGAACAACGGCACGAGCGCGAGCCGGGACAACGTCAGCATGTTCGCGACGTTCAGGGTCGGCACCGGGGTGGGTGCCGGAGCGGAATTTGGCTCCGACTGCCGCTGCCGGCTCTCGGGCGTTCTGTCGGCCGGTTCGCTCGCGGCGGCGTTCACCGGAGAGTTTCCGTCTCCGGTGGAAGCGGGCGAACGACCAGGTCCACCCCTGCCGAGTCGACGACCTCGCAGCGGACGAGCTCGCCGACGGTCCGCTGCCCCGCGTCCAGCAGTACACAGTCACCGTCGACCTCGGGTGCCTGGTGCGCGGCCCGCCCGGTGGTCTCCTCGCCGGTGGCTTCGACCAGCACGTCGACGATGTCGCCGATGCGGTCCTCCGCGCGCTGGCTGGTCAACTCCTCGACGAGGGCCGAAATACGGTTCACCCGCTCGGCGATGGTGTCCTCGTCCAGCTTGCCGTCCAGGTTCTCGGCCTCGGTGCCGTCCTCGTCGGAGTACCCGAAGACCCCGACGGCGTCGAGCCTGGCTCCGGTGAGGAAGCGCTCCAGTTCGCCCAGGTCGTCCTCGGTCTCCCCGGGGAAACCGACGATGACGTTCGTGCGGATTCCGGCGGCCGGGGAGTACTCCCGGATCTGGTCCACCAGCGCGAGGAACGAGTCGGTCGAACCGAACCTGCGCATGCGGCGCAGCACCGTCTCGCTGGAGTGCTGGAAGGAGAGGTCGAAGTAGTCGGCCACCCCCGGTGTCGTGGCGATGGCGCGGACCAGGTCCGGTCGCGTCTCCGCGGGCTGCAGGTAGGAAACCCGCACTCGCTCGATGCCTTCGACGGCCGCGAGCTGCGGTAGCAGCAGCTCCAGTGCCCTGCCGCCGCCCTGCGCCCGGCCGAAGTCCTTGCCGTAGGAGGTGGAGTTCTCGCTGACCAGGAACAGTTCACGAACGCCCTGTTCGGCGAGCCAGACGGCCTCGGCGAGGATCTCCGCGGGCTGCCGGGAGACGAATGATCCGCGGAACGAGGGAATCGCGCAGAACGAGCAGCGGCGGTCGCAACCGGAGGCGATCTTCAGCGCGGCGACCGGCGACTCGTCCAGCCTGGTGCGCAGCACCCTTGGCCCCCAGCCTGGCGCGCTGGTGTCCTGCTGACCGTGTCCGGGCTCGGCGACGCCGTCCGCGGCCGAGGGCCGCTGCGCCGGACTGATCGGCAGCAGCGTGCGGCGGTCGGCCGGAGTGTGCGAGGCGACGCCCCGGCCCGCGACGATGTCGTCGAGCCGGTCCGACATGTCCGCGTAGTGATCAAAGCCCAGCACGGCGTCGGCCTCGGGCAGGCTCTGTGCCAACTCGTCGCCGTAGCGCTCGGCCATGCACCCGACGGCGACGACCTTGGCCCCGGTGTCGGCGGCCGCCAGCAGGGTGTCGACGGAGTCCTTCTTCGCCGACTCCACGAATCCGCAGGTGTTCACCACCACCACGTCGGAGGCTCCGGGTTCGGTCTCGAGCTCCCACCCGCCCGCGGCGAGCCTGCCCGCGAGTTCCTCGGAGTCGACCTCGTTGCGGGCACAGCCCAGGGTCATGAGCGAGACCTTGCGGCCGCCGGACGAGTCAGTGGGGGAAGACACGCCCATCAGGGTAACCGGCGTGCCGGTCACTCCCGGCACACGGCCGGGCCACGACCCTGCGATTGCGGATATGCGCGCGCGGTGATCACCAGCCCAGCGCTTCGTCGATCTTCCGCTCCGCGATCGGTGCCAGTGTTCGCATGTAGGTCGAGCTGATGTGATGCGAGTCCATGTGGACGAGCACGTTGCCGATCAGGGCGGGGCAGGTCCTTTCCAGGCAGTAGTAATCGGTGAAGTCCAGGAACGAGACGTTCGACGGGATGTCGGGAATCGACTCATAGGGTGCCTGCTGCGCGAACAGTTCGGCCCGTGGTGTGGCGCATTCCGGGCTGTCGGGTCCCTTGGAGGCCGCACAGTCGGGCAAGGAGAACGAATGCCGCGCGTTGTCGCGGATCGCGAGCACCGGAATGCCCGCCGGCTCCAGCTTGCGCCACTGCTCGACGAACCCGGGCGGGGTGTACTCAGTCAGTCCTGGCCGGACGTCCCTGGTGGACAGCGCCAGCACCGCGTCAGGGCGCCGCTCGATCAGCTCCTCGGCCGCGTCGGCGTTCCACTGGATGCAGCCGGGGTCGCCCGGCATCGCGTCGGCGTCGACGGAGAACGGGCAGGCCCCCTTCACCATCCGGATGATTCCCCAGTTCCGCTTGTCTGCGAGTTCCAGGAGGGTGGTCGTGTACTGGTCGGCGTGCGAGTCGCCGAGCAGGGCCAGCCAGCGCTCGGGAGCGGCCGTCGACGCATAGGTACACACCTGCAGTTCGGCGTTGCGCGGGGAGGTCTCGCAGGAACCCTTGGTCATCGCGGGCCAGTCGTCGGTCAGCGCGACGAACGAGGGCACCGGCTCCACGCTCCCGTCGACCCGGTAGTCGAAGCCCGGCAGCCGTGACTGGGCTCCGGGATGGTCGGGATCGCCGACGGACACCACGGACGACTCGGACCGGCTCGTCGCCACCGCCTGCCACGTGCCGGCCAGCAACAGCACCGGAATGAGGGCGGCGACCCCGAAACGGTAGCCGTTCCACCGCGCGAGCAGACCGCGCTTCGATTCGCGGACGGGGGTTTCGACGAAATGATAGGTCAGCACGGACAACGCGAGTGAAAGTCCGATGATGAACGTTCCACCGAGGAGGCCGACTTTTTCCCGGTCGCGGGTGACGAGGTAGAACAGCAGAACCGGCCAGTGCCACAAATACAGGGCATAACTGAGATTGCCCAGATACTCCAACGGCCGCGACGACAACCACCGATCCGCGCCCACCCCACTACCGGTCGCCCCCGCCATCAGCACCAACACCGCCGACACCGTCGGCCACAACGCCGCATACCCCGGGAACATGCTGCCCACCTGCAACACCAACCCACACAACACCAGACCCGCCACCCCGGCCCAGCCCAGCAC
>NZ_PQHZ01000101.1 GCF_003385185.1 Amycolatopsis palatopharyngis
ACGCGTTCAACAAGAGCCACGCCGCCGCCTACGGCCTGATCTCGTACTGGACCGCGTACCTCAAGGCGAACTACAAGGCCGAGTACATGGCCGCGCTGCTCACCTCGGTGGGCGACAACAAGGACAAGTCGGCGATCTACCTGTCCGAATGTCGCAGGCTGGGTATCAAGGTGCTGCCGCCGGACGTCAACGAGTCGGCGTTGCGTTTCGCCGCGGTCGGCGACGACATCCGGTTCGGTATGGGCGCGGTGCGCAACGTCGGCGCGAACGTCGTCGACTCGATCATCAAGACGCGTGCGGAGAAGGGCAAGTACTCCTCGTTCACCGACTTCCTGGACAAGTCCGAGCTGGTGGCCTGTAACAAGCGGGTGATCGAGTCGCTGATCAAGGCCGGCGCCTTCGATTCGCTCGGCAACACGCGGCTGTCGATGGTGCAGGTCCACGAGGACGCCGTGGAAGCGGTGGTGCCGCTCAAGCGGCAGCAGGCGATGGGGCAGTTCGACCTTTTCAGCCCGGGCGCGGGTGACCCGCTCGGACCCAGCGGGGACGACGAACTGACTTCCGACGCCTCGTCTCCGCTGGCGCACCTGAAGTTCGGGGACGAGGAGTATCCGCGCAAGCAGCTGCTCGGCTACGAGCGGGAGATGCTGGGACTCTACGTCTCCGCGCACCCGCTGGACGGTGCGGAGCGCATCCTGCGCAAGCACGCGCCGAAGCCCATCGCGGCCATCCTCGCCGATCCACCGAAGGAGGGCGAGCTCATCATCTCCGGGCTGATCACCTCGCTCGACCGGCGGGTCAACAAGAAGGGCGAGCCGTGGGCGATCTGCACGGTGGAGGACCTGGACGCCTCCCTCGAGGTGCTGTTCTTCCCGAAGGCCTACGCGATGTTCTCCGCCGATCTGGCCGAGGACAACGCGGTGCTGGTCAAGGGCAGGGTCAACTGGCGCGAGGACAAGATGTCGGTCTTCGGTGGCGGTCTCGTCCCCCTCGACCTCAGTTCGGCCGAACTCGGCGAGGACGAGCCGCCCCTGATGCTGCTCGCCGCGGCGGAACGTATCGACCAGGGTGTGGTGAGCGAACTCAAGCAGACACTGCAGGCCCATCGTGGTGAGACTCCAGTACATCTCAAGCTCGTCGGCAAGCGACGGCAGACGATCTTCGCCCTGTACGACTACCCGGTCAAGGTCAGCTCGATGCTGATGGGTGAGCTCAAGGGGATCCCGGGTATCACCGCCGGAGGGTGACCGGCGTGCCGGAGAGTGCGTCTGGGAACGGTGGATCGCCAGGTCAAAGTGATCTGTCGATCGCGGACCCGAGTTCTCAAACAAGCTCAGCGGCCTACGAGCCCGACCCGCGCCGATGGCGGATCCTTGCCGTCACGCTGACGGCCGGATTCATGGGGCTGCTCGACGTCAGCATCGTGAACGTGGCCCTACCGTCCATTCAGGATGGTCTGAACGCGACCGCCGGCGGGATCCAATGGGTCGTGTCGGGCTACGCGCTGACGTTCGGCCTCGTCCTCGTCTCCGGTGGCCGGCTGGGTGATGTGCTCGGCCGCCGCCGGATGTTCCTGATCGCGTTGAGCGCGTTCGTCGTGACCAGCGCGATGGCCGGCGCCGCTCCCACCGAGACGACACTGGTGCTGGCCCGGCTCGCGCAGGGTGTCTCGGCCGGCCTGCTCACGCCGCAGAACACCGGACTGATCCAGGATCTCTTCCGAGGCCCCGAACGCGGTAAGGCATTCGGCCTGTTCGGAGCCACTGTCGGCATCTCCACCGCCATCGGCCCGGTGCTCGGCGGGGTGATCCTGGCGGCGTTCGGCGAGTCGTCGGGTTGGCGCTGGGTGTTCTTCGTGAACGTGCCGATCGGCATCCTCGCACTGGTGCTGGCCGCCCGCCTGCTGCCCTCGAATCCCCGAAAGGGACCCGTCCGCCCGGAGATCGACATCCCCGGGATGCTGCTGCTCGGCGGTGCTGTGCTCTGTGTGCTGTTGCCGCTGGTGGAATCCGAACAGGGCGGGTTGCGCACGCTGTGGGGGCTCTTCGGCGTCGCGGTGGTCCTCGGCGCACTGTTCGTCGGGTGGGAGCATCGGACGGTGCGCAGAGGCAGGCCGCCCCTGCTCGACACCCGGCTCATCACCAGTACTCCTGGGTACGCGGGCGGGGCGGCGATCGGCACGGTGTACTTCTGCGGCTTCGCCGGGATCTGGCTGGTCTTCGCCCTGTTCTTTCAGCAGGCCCTTGGCTACACGCCGCTGGAGTCGGGGCTCGCGGTGACGCCGTTCGCGCTCGGATCCGCCGTGTCCGCGGCGATCGCGGGACGACTCGTACATCATTGGGGTCACTGGCTCACGGTCGCGGGGCTCGTACTGGTCGCGCTCGGGTTGTCCGTGGTGGCGGTGCTGGCCGGGGCGGTGCCGGACGACGAGATCGGCCTGGCGACCGTGCTGCCCCTGCTGGTGGCGGGTGTCGGCGGCGGCATGGTGATCTCGCCGAACACGACCCTCACCCTTGGCGGCGTGCCGACGCGAATGGCCGGTGTCGCCGGGGGAGCGTTGCAGACCGGACAGCGAATCGGTACCGCGCTGGGGACGGTGGTGCTCGCGTCGGTTTTCCATGCGGTCACCGTGTCCTCCGGCGAGTTCACCGTCGCGCTCGCCGTGGCGATGTACTGCTCCGTGGGATTCACGGTCATCGCACTGGGGATCGCGATCGCTCAACTCTGGGCGGGACGGGGCCGGCCCACCGCTTCGCGCGCGAACGATGACCGTGAGTCACAGTTGCTGCTCCATTCGGGTGGCTAGTCACGGAAAGTAGTAGCGCTACAGAGAGCGACTATGGAAGGCTGAACCTGCCTTCGTAATGGGAAAACAGCTACCAAGAGTGGCCACTCGGCGTGGAGTCTGGGGAGCGGCTCCTGGATCGAGTTGAACCAGAGTGTTTCAGAACCCAGTGGGATGAACACGGACGGTTACGTCTCAGCGGAGCGTTATCGACGGCCGCGGGGGATCGATCGGTGACGTGCTGAGGGGTGTGACCACAGCCGCTGGTCACCGTTCGGGGGCGCCTGCCTAGGTGGGCTCGGTGTCGCCGGCGCCCGAGCCCACCTTGGTACAGCGCGGCCTCATTTTCTCGCCGTGCCAGGGGTTCGGCGGCCGGCGCTCACAGCAGCGCGGGCAGTGTCTCGCCGAGCGGACCGCGCAGTACAACCTCGGCGGCGTCGTCGTAGGGCGTCGGCGCGGCGTTGCAGACGAGCACCCGTGCGCCCGCGTTCGCGGCGAGGCCGACCAGTCCGGCCGCGGGCTGCACGGTGAGCGAACTCCCCGCGACCACCAGCACGTCGCACTCCCGCACGGCCGAAGCCGCCCTGTCGAGCAGTGCTCTGTCCAACGATTGTCCGAAGGAGACGGTGGCCGACTTGAGGATGCCTCCGCAGTCGGCGCAGGGTGGATCCGTCTCGCCCGCGCGCACTCTCGCCAGTGCCTCGCGCATGTCCCTGCGGTCCGCGCAGTCGAGGCACACGCTTTCGAACATGTTGCCGTGCAGTTCGAGTACCAGATCCGGATCGGAGCCGGCCTTCTGCTGCAGGCGGTCGATGTTCTGCGTGACGATCGCGCGCAGAATCCCCCGGCGCTCCAGTTCGGCGAGTGCGTGGTGCGCCGCGTTCGGGACGGCGGCCCAGCCAGGATGCTCGATCCTGGCCTGCCAGGTCAGCTCCCGAACCTCCCTGCTCGACACGTAGTCGCGGAAGTTGGACATGCGCTCGGCGGCGGGGTCGCGCGTCCACAGCCCGTTGGGCCCGCGAAAGTCGGGGATACCGGAGTCGGTGGAGATTCCGGCGCCGGTCATGGCCACCAGCCGCCGTGCTCCGGCCACCAGCTCCCCCGCCCGCCCTAGCTCCGCACCTGAGTCCATCCCCCGATGGTGCCTCACGGTGCGCGGGTGTGGGTGTTCCCCAATGTGGCTTTGGGGAACTCCAACGTCCCCAATGCCGCATTGGGGAACCTGAACGTCCCGAATGCCACATTGGGGAACTTCGCTCGGTTCGGCAGGTGGGCGCGAGTTTGGGCCGGCTGTGGGTTTCCTAAATCCTACCGATGGGTAACACTGGTCACACTATCTTGACTTGCCGCTGAGCGATCCGATCAGGAGGTGTGCTGTGGTGGAGCAGCCGAAGGTGACGGAGAAGGAAGCCAGAGAGGTCGCCGAGCAGGCGCGGGAGAGTGGCTGGCAGAAACCGTCGTTCGCCAAGGAGCTCTACCTCGGCCGGTTCCGGCTCGACCTGGTGCATCCCCATCCCAGGCCCGACCCGGAATCCGCAGGCAGGGCGGAGACCTTCCTGGCCCAATTGCGCGAGTACTGCGAGGGCCTCGACGGCACGGTCATCGAGCGGGAGGCCCGGATCCCGGACGAGTACGTCAAGGGACTCGCCGAACTCGGCTGTTTCGGAATCAAGATCCCGCAGGAGTACGGCGGACTCGGGCTGACCCAGGTCGCCTACAACCGGGCGCTGATGCTGGTCGGCTCGGTGCACTCGACGCTGGGTGTGCTGCTGTCCGCTCACCAGTCCATCGGTGTGCCCGAGCCGTTGAAGCTGGCTGGCACCCCGGAGCAGAAGGAGAAGTTCCTGCCTCGCTGCGCCAAGGGCGCGGTCACCGCGTTCCTGCTGACCGAACCCGACGTCGGCTCCGACCCGGCCCGTCTCGCCACCTCGGCCATACCGACCGAGGACGGTGCGGCCTATGAGCTGGACGGCGTGAAGTTGTGGACGACCAATGGTGTCGTCGCGGAACTCGTCGTGGTGATGGCCAGGGTGCCGAAGTCGGAGGGGCGCAGGGGCGGGGTCACGGCGTTCATCGTCGAGGCAGACTCGCCGGGCATCACGGTCGAGCGGCGCAACGAGTTCATGGGCCTGCGCGGTATCGAGAACGGGGTCACCAGGTTCCACAAGGTGCGCGTGCCGAAGGAGAACGTCGTCGGACGCGAGGGCGACGGGCTCAAGATCGCGCTCGCCACACTCAACACCGGACGCCTCTCGATTCCGGCGATGTGCGCGGGAGCGGGAAAGTGGTGCCTCAAGATCGCCAGGGAGTGGTCGGCGGAGCGGGTCCAGTGGGGTAGGCCGGTCGGTAAGCACGGTGCGGTGGAGAACAAGATCAGCTTCATCGCGGCGACCACCTATGCCCTGGAGAGCGTGCTCGATCTGTCCGGTCACATGAGCGACGAGGGTCGTAACGACATCCGGATCGAGGCGGCGCTGGCGAAGCTGTGGTCCAGCGAGATGTCCTGCGTCATCGCGGACGAGCTGATGCAGATCCGCGGCGGCCGTGGCTACGAGACCGCAGCGTCACTGGCGGCGCGTGGGGAGCGGGCCGCTCCGGTCGAGCAGATGGTGCGTGACCTGCGGATCAACCGCATCTTCGAGGGTTCCACCGAGATCATGCACCTGCTGATCGCCAGGGAAGCCGTGGACGCGCACCTCGCCGCGGCGGGTGACCTCGCCGACGCGGACGCCGACCTGAAGAGCAAGGCCAAGGCCGCGGCTCAGGCCAGCGGCTTCTACGCGAAGTGGTTGCCACAGCTGGTGGCGGGCAAGGGTCAGGTGCCGACGTCGTACAGCGAGTTCGGCGGTCTCGCCACGCATCTGCGCTTCGTCGAGCGCACCGCGCGAAAGCTGGCCCGCTCCACGTTCTACGGAATGGCGCGCTGGCAGGCCGGATTGGAGAAGCGCCAGGGTTTCCTGTCGCGCATCGTCGACATCGGTGCGGAGCTGTTCGCGATGTCCGCGTCCTGTGTGCGCGCGGAGATGCAGCGCTCCGAGGACGCCCAGCAGGGAGAGACGGCGTTCGAGCTCGCGGACGCGTTCTGTCAGCAGGCGCGGCTGCGGGTGGAGCATCTGTTCGAGACACTGTGGACGAACACCGACGACGTCGACCACCGGATTGCCGGGCAGACGCTCGACGGCCGTTACACCTGGCTGGAGCAGGGCGTCCTCGACCCGAGCGAGGGCACCGGCCCGTGGATCGCCGACTGGCGGGCAGGGAAGTCCGACCAGGAGAACGTGTCGCGAAGGTACCTGCCCTCAACCCGATAAGGCCACGGCGTTCCCGTCGCCTCCCCACGGGGTAGGAGCGTCTGCAAGTACCACCAAGCAAGATCGAACTCGTCGTCAACCGCTACCAAGTCGCGCCCCCGCTCAACGCACTTGGCTGTAGAAAAAGACGAAGTTGATCTTGCTTGGGCGTACTTGCAGACGCTCCAACCTGGGTGGGCTGGGAGTTGCGGCTGCCTGGGGCTAGTTGTGGGGGGCTTTGCCGGGCTCGGCGGTGTTCGTGTCGTCGGCGGCCGTCGTGGTCTCCGCTGCGGCTGCCTTCTTGCGGTTGCGCAGGATGACGACCACGGCCACCGCCACGATCACGCCCAGAACCACCCAGCTGCCCTTGCCGATCGCGCCCTCGACACGCATCGCGGCTTCGCCTGCCGCCGCGCCGATGCCGATGTGCAGGGCGGTCCACCCGGTGGCGCCGATGGCGACGGCGGGCAGGAACTTACGGAAGGCGAGTCCCGACGCGCCCGCGGCGGCCGGGATCAGCGTGCGCATCACCGGAAGGAAGATCGCCACAAGCACGGCGATCGATCCGCGCCTGCGCAGGAAGTCCGTCGCCTTGTCCCAACCGTCGGCACCGTGGCGCTGGACCATCTTGGTCTGCCGGATGCGAGGGCCGAATCGCTTGCCGAGGTAGTACCCGATTGAGTCACCTGCGATGGCGGCGAGCGTCGTGACCAGCCACATGATCAGGAACTTCGGGACCGAGGTGGCGGTGGTACCGAGAATGAACAGTCCGGTCTCACCTGGCGCGATGAACCCGAGCCCCAGCGTGCATTCGCCGAGGACCAGCAGGCCCGCCCCGGCCGTCACCCCGGCCGGAGGCAGGCCCTGTAGCCACTCGAGAAAGTCGGTTACCAACGCCACGAAGCTGTCCCCTTGATCTTCGGTTTCCTGGCCGGCCCGAACTGCCGACCTGATAACCACACGGTATCGCTGACAGTAGCCGTCACACCGTTGACTTTCGTCAGGGGTTCACCCGGACTTGCGTAGGACAAGTCCCCTACTGGCGGCTCAGCAGACTGCTGGCTTCTTGGCTGGCGGGGGTGGTGTGGTTGAGGAGGTGGGTGAGGTTGTCGGGCAGTGTCTCACCGCGGTGGTGTTTGGTTTGGGCGTAGAGCCGCCCGGCGCGGTAGGAGGACCGGACCAGCGGCCCGGCCATGACACCGGCGAACCCGATCCGCTCAGCATGCTGGGAATGCTCCACGAACTCCTCCGGCTTCACCCACCGATCCACCGGATGATGCCGCGGCGACGGCCGCAAATACTGGGTGATCGTCAAAATCTCACACCCCGCGTCGAACAGATCCCGCATCGCGTCCCCGACCTCGTCGGGCGTCTCACCCATCCCCAGGATCAGGTTCGACTTCGTCACCAACCCCGCCTCACGCGCCGCCGTCAACACCCGCAAC
>NZ_PQHZ01000102.1 GCF_003385185.1 Amycolatopsis palatopharyngis
TCAACTACGACCGCAACCGTTTGCTGTCGGCGACAAGCGCCGGCACGACGGCGGCCTACAACTACGACCCGTACGGCCGGTTGAACACGGTGACCGCGGCGGGGCAGGTGATCGAGCGGCTCACCTACGACGGATTCGACCGCACGATCGAGCACGAAAAGATCAACGACACCGGCGGCCTGGACGCCACGACCTACGACTATGACCCGCTGGACCGGACGACGACGAAGACGGCGGAAGGGGAGACGACGGAGTTCGCCTATCTGGGGTTGACCGACAAGGTCATCACCGAGGAGATCGGCGGCCAAGTCGAGCGTTCGTATGCCTACTCGGCGTGGGGTGCGCGGTTGTCGCAGGTCAAGCACGACACCGACGGCACGGGTCCGGAGGTCACCGAGGATTCGTTCTACGGGTACAACCCGCACACCGATGTGGAGACGTTGACCTCGGAGTCGGGTGACACGCGGGCGACGTATGGCTACACCGCCTACGGCAAGGACGACGAAGAAGCGTTCACCGGCATCGACAAGCCGGACGCGCAGAACCCGGGCCAGGAGCCGTACAACTTCTACCGATACAACGGCAAACGCTGGGACCCCTCGTCGGGCTCGTACGACATGGGCTTCCGCGACTACAACCCCGGCCTCAACCGCTTCACCACCCGCGACACCTACAACGGGGCACTCGCCGACCTCAACCTCGGGACCGACCCCTGGACCGGCAACCGCTACGCCTTCACCAGCGGAAACCCCATCAGCCGAATCGAAATCGACGGCCATTACTGGGACTGGTTCGAGGACGCCGTGAACGACACGGGCGGTGGCGGTTCCTCACCCAGTTCGGACGACCACACAAAAACCTCTGACGGCTGCAAGTTGATGAAGGACTGCGGTGGCACCATCAATGGTCCTACGGTCACCGGTAGCGACGCCGGACACTTCCTGCTCGACCTAGGCGGATTGTTCCCATTCCTTGGGAACGGAGCAGACGGAGCCAACTGCGGGTGGTACGGCGCAGAAGGCGACGCAGAGAACGCCGCAATGTCCTGCGCGGGAGCCGCCCCAATCGCGGGCATCGGGGTCACCATTGCCAAGTACGCCCGCAAGTTCTTCGGCAAGGGGACAGACGAAGTCGGCGGGACCATAATTCAGAACAATAAGGTGGCCGGGGATGCGGCATCTGACGCGATAAAAGACAGATACCCGGGCTCAGTAAGAGAAACGTCTCTCGATGCTCCAAGCGGCCGTCGTGTTATTGACGTGCTGACACCGCAGGGTTTGGCGATTGAATCGAAAGTAGGGCGTACCTCGCTAACGAAGGATGTCCGACGACAGATCCAACGCGATGTTGAACTGCGGAGTGCAGGGAACCCAGTTTCGTCTGTAGAATGGCATTTCTCGTCAAGTCCCACGACTGGTCTCTCTGGTCCGACGGGACCCCTGAGGGAGGCGCTTCAAAAGGCTGGCATTAGCATAGTCGAATGGTGAACAAGATGAATTGGAACGGGTACGAAATCTATGAGCCGCCTCATCGAGGTCTGCTTGGTGATCTAACCCGAAAGCAGGCTCGAGAGTCTTTTGAGCACCTGATGGAAGTTCGACCAAGGCGTGTTAAGCTGCTTAATCGCTTACTTGCGGCAAACGGGGTCGAACTGCGTGAAGATGACGATTCTATCCAATCTGCGGAAGACTGGTTCCGTGAAAACGTCGAAGAAGACCCGGAAGCCCCAGGACGCCTGAAGCCAGCTTGGTATTCTATCGTCAACGATATAGGATTATTTCTTGGTACCGTATTAATCAGCCGTTGCCCGCAGTTGTATTGGGAGTTCTATGTTTACGGAAAGAAAAACATGGCTTATCAGCGGCATGTGATAATGGGTTTCACAAGGGTTGACAATTCGAAATACAACGTAGACTTCGACCTTGGTGTCGCTAGCTATGGCCATAGGGTTGTTGCGGGTAATAGATCGGAATATGGAACCTTTGTCAAGATGCTGAAATCTGCAGAAGAACTAGCCTGAAATCTGGTGGGCTGTTCCAACAAAACTTCGTCCAACTCGGGATAGTGGTCAAGTTTCGACGTCGACACTCGAAAATCGAGCATGGATTTGTGGCCAAGAAACTGTCTTTAATCGGACAGGAAGGTGCTGTGCGTGTTGCACGAGACACCTCGGGTTCTACCTGGGGTTGTCGGACAAGGTCGTCACTGAGGAGATCGGCGGACAGGTCCAACGTTCGTATGCGTATTCGGCGTGGGGTGCGCGGTTGTCGCAGGTCAAGCATGACACCGACGGGACTGGTCCGGAGGTCATCGAGGATTCGTTCTATGGCTACAACCCGCATACCGATGTGGAGACGTTGACCTCGGAGACAGGCGATACGCGGGCGACGTACGGCTATACCGCCTACGGCAAGGACGACGAAGAAGCCTTCACCGGTATCGACAAGCCGGACGCACAGAACCCGGGTGAGGAGCCGTACAACTTCTACCGCTTCAACGGCAAGCGGTGGGACCCTTCGTCGGGTTCGTACGACATGGGCTTCCGCGACTACAACCCGGGTTTGAACCGCTTCACCACCCGCGACAACTACAACGGGGCCCTGGCCGACCTCAACATGGCCGCTGACCCCTGGACCGGCAACCGCTACGCCTTCACCAGTGGCAACCCCATCAGCGGCATCGAAATCGACGGCCATTGCTTCATCGACACCCGGGGCAACTGCACCAGCACCGAAGACGTCGAAAGCGGCAACATCGACCAACCCGCCACCCCACCCAGCCGGAGTGGTGGTGTCGAGAGCCAGACGTACACCAACGGCACCGTGTGGACCGAAACGCCTGACGGGCAGAGCTACATCAACGGGTTCAGTCTGCCGTCGGGCGGTCCCCGGGCCAGCGCGCTGGCCCCGGCCATTGACGCCTACCTCCCCCAGGCCCGCCACCTGCACGCGCTTGGGTCCGGAGCCCTGAGCCAAACCGACACCGCCGGGGTCATATCCGGCTTCTGTCAAGCCGAAGGCCACCAAGACATCTGCGGACGCTAATGGGCCTGGAAGGTCCACGCCACCCAGCTAGCCAAAGACTTGCCCGAAGCACTCATCGCAGACGGCCTTGGTCAGGGCGGTGGCGCACTCGCGGGCGTCGTACTGGCATTGTCTAAGCTCTTGAGAGGCAACCTGGTAAGAGCAGGTGCAGCACCAAGGCAGGTGAACATGCGCATCACATCGTGGCCGGCAACAAAAAGATCGCGGATCCGGCCCGCAAGGTCTTGGAAAAGTATGGAATCAACATCAACTCCACCGAGAACGGCGTATTACTACCGGGTTCGAGAAACTCACCCAACCCGTCTGGCTCCGCAGTTCATCTCAAACTAAGAGACAGCTATTACAAGTCGGTGAACGACCTATTGGAGCCTGCCAGAAGTCGAGCGGAGGCGCTTTCGACGTTGGACTACGTTCGTCGACGACTGCTTGGTGGTCAGTGGCCGTGAGAAGAGGGGAACCTGTGCAGATCTATACTCCGCAAGTCTCCGGGTATGGCGACTGGGTGACATTGGATGACCATAACGACCGAGACAGGTTGCGCACTTTGGGGTGTAATCGAGTCGATAGCGATTGGGTTGCGCCGCGTGCTTCGCTTGTACGCGAGATTGGAGAGCGAGAGGTTCCGCTTGTGGGCTCGCGAATGCCGTGGCTGTCGAGTTGGACGTTAGCGTTGAGAGACGAGGCGATCGATGACATCGCACCACTGCTCCGCGCGTCCGGCGAGCTACTGCCACTATCCTGTCCCGAGGGGCGCCTCGTTGCCTTGCATGTGACTGAGGTAATGGATGTGCTTGACGAGGACGGATCGACGATTATTCGACATCCAGAGCATATCGGCGGCAGAATTATTACTATCGAACACTATTCTTTTGTCGAAAAAATTGCTACCGTTCCACCTGTATTTAATATTCCCCAACAGTTGGAGAGCGTCATCTTCTTTCGTGGGGATGTGGTCCAAAAAATCAATGATTTCTGCTACGGCGGAACGGTTTTCGAGCGAGTCGCCTGAATCCGTAGCTGCGGGGACTTCGCGGGCTGGCACGTATGGGGAGCCTGTCACGATTCCCATGTAAGCCACGGGTGACTGATTCCGTTACTCTGTCACAGAGGAAGTCCAGGGAGAAGGACAACCAGTGAGCCTTTCCGCGTAACGACCGGTCGCTGCCGGTGATCATGTTGTGCGACCGTGCTCGATGTGCAGGATCGACAGTGCGGCGGCGACGATGGTGCCGATCTTCCAGGGGCAGAGGCTGACGTTGCGCAGTGCCTTGAAGGTGGTATTGAGCATGGAGTTGCTGCGTTCGCAGACGGCGCGTTTGCCGTTGTGGTCCTTCTGCTCGTCGGTGAGCGTGCCGCCCTGTGGCTTCTTGAAGCCGACGGTGATCGTGCCGGACTCACCCTCGTAGCCGAGGTCGCCCAGCGCGGGCAGGTCCTGAGCGATCCCAGGTTGTCAGCGCGGGCAGGATTTCGGGTGCGCGCGGAGCTCGGTGGTGTCGTGTTCGCGGCCGGGCCGCACGTCGGAGGCCCACCGTGGTCATCCGTCGGGCGCGGTGATGACCTGGACATTGCCGCCGTGATGGGCGTTTTGTTGAGTCGGCCTGGGGCGCGGTATCGGTGTTGCCACCGGTCCGTTTCCCCAGCCCGCTCGCCGACCCCGGCGTGCGATTCTCGCCGCACCGGGCTCTCCACGGTTTCTGTCGTCAGGCATGGTTGGAGAACGGTCCAGGGGTGGGGATCGTGTTGCCCCGGTAGAGGTAGCGGCTGACCGTCACCGCCGCCAGGTCGAGCAGTTCGATCCCGTCCGCCGAAGGTCTGCTCCACCGTCCAGTACGGTCGGTAAAGTGTCGGCGGACGTCCTTCCACCTTTAGCGATGTAACGTCATCCACCACTTGATCACTCTGCGCCACACGAAGTGATCCAAGGCTTTTAAAAAGCTGCAGACATCGGCCACCTTCCGCTTCCAAAAAGTAGCTTGCCGCCGATTTTTCCAGAGTCTGGCGGGCTTATTCCTTGGGGGAAGACAGACGACGGCTGGGTATGCTACTGGGCACCAATAGAAGAGAAGCCCGACCACTGGGGCGTTGTTGTATCGAGTCCGCGTATAATGATGTTCAACTATCATTATACGCTGTCTTTTAGTAGTTTTCTTGTTCGCTATGTTGAAACTAGTAGTTCTTTTGGCTTGTTTGCCGGGCGGGAAGTGGAGTTAGAAGAATCTTCAGTGTTCACTCCAGACTGAACGCTTTCCTGTGCTTCACCGATTTGTTGGTCAGTGGAGCGGGGTAAGTCTCGCGTCTCCTTGCGCTGAACTGCTCATCGGGCATGAACGCGACCGCGGGCACTGCAAGTGCGATCGCCGCCGACCCGTTCGGCGTCGCCGCCTCCGTCTGGAGTGCCGCAACAGCCGCCATTTACGAGGACTGGCAGGCAGGCAACTACGGGGAAGCGGTTGGGCGCAGTGTTACCGGAATTCTAGGGGCAGCCCTTGGTGGCAAGGGGCTTGGCGCGCTCAGAAACGGAGTAACTACCTCCTGCTCTGTCTGCTTTAGCGACCGTGGGGCTGGGCAAAACCTAATTCGCGATTCAGAGGTTGACGGCGTGTCATCCGAGTGAAGAGTGGACATGGATACCGAGCCGATCACGGCTCGACCGATATCATGTCGCTGCTCGAGCAGAACGATGTCGATATGCCTGTGGTGCGCGACCTAGCATCCCGAATAAATTCTGGTGCTCAGATCGTTCAAGCGGAAACGGTTACTCGTCATTCCGAGTCGAAATTGTGGGCTATACAGTAGAGTACCGTACCACTTTCGTGCCAGCTGCGGGTACGTATGATATCAGTACTTACTACGTTCCTTAGGGAAGGGGATCGAGTGCACTGGGACGATGTTCTTGATTTGGCAAAGTCGATCGGCGAACAAATCTCCAAGGCGAATAGCTCGGACCGTTGGAATTCCAGTGAATGGGATTCTGCAGTCACGACTTTTACAAATTTAGTTCAAGAGGAAGGTTCAGCCATACGGCTAGGTGACGTTCTGCGTTGCGATGCACGCATGGATCTTCCGGTGCAGGTCGTTAAGCTTACCTATGAGCGCTTATTCGAACTTGGTGCATGTGATGTAAGAACTAAGGTGTGTTATGCGCGTTACCTGCTTCTCCACGGTCCTGACTGGGACGAAGTAGGTGAAAGAATTCTGGCAGAAGTGGAACCTGAGGCTCGAGTTGCTGGAGTCTGGGATGCGCCACTTCTGGGTCATCATCCAGTGTTTTATGTAAACTGACGAGTGATCAATGTGCCGGGGTCTACTGGATTGCGTTTCGGTGCCGACGGTTCTCTCATGGGACTATCGGAGCCAATACGATGATTGACGGACACGGTCTCGTGCTTGTCGGCGATGCCGGGTGAACTCACTCATGTCCAAGACGACAAGTCGTCCGGAGGTCATTGCCACACTCGACTACATACGCCGACAGTTACTGAGATGCGGTCAGCCGTGAACCCGAAAACGACGACATTATATCGGTCAGCGGCAGAAAATGGCGGCGATTGGGTTGGTCCGGAACGGAGCGAAGACTGGCGCGTAATACAGGACTTGGGGACCAGTACGGCAGCTGCAACCTGGCACGAACTCCAGAGGAAGGCGATTGAGTGGCGTGCGGCCGAATGGCCGATCATTGAGGATCTGCATGTTGCCGGCGTCGCCGTCGATGTTCAACCGTTCGGAGGGCGATAGTGTACGAATTCCACGGCTGGTTCAGTCTCGCAGAGTCGACCGTCGAGTCAGACTTGGGTGGATTAGCTGTAGCTGCCGACCAGCTAAGAACGCTTCTGTTAGAATTAGAGACGCCTAGTTATTCTGCTTCAGTAGATATCCTTAACGGACAGCATTACCTTATTATGACTGGTCATCCAAATCGCAATCGGACTCAGTTTACCGATTGTGTCATAGATTTCCTGACCGCTAATCTTCCGCGGTCGTGGGGGCTATTACACGAGCGAGACGATGAAAGGTTGGAAACGCCGAGCCGAACGCATTCCGCGTCACGATTCTCGCTCGGGGCAAGATAAGCCTTGCTGTGGATAACTTCTTGTCTCCGTGTGTGCCAACAATCGAAGATTGACGACTATTTCAGCTTTACTTTCTGGGTTACAACGCGAATGGGCATCGGATTCGGGATGCGTCGAAGGTGCAGAACGCCGACGATCATGGGGCGTATCTGGATGAGGTGCGGGAGTACGGGTATGACCCGCAGGACCGGATCGCGTCGG
>NZ_PQHZ01000103.1 GCF_003385185.1 Amycolatopsis palatopharyngis
CGTCCTCGCCGGCCTGGTGGTCTTCTCCTCAGCGCTCACAACATCAGATGTCATCACTCACTGTGCCCATCCCGCCGGAACCAGTCCGGCGTGTCCGAGCCAAAGACACCGATCCTGAGACAGACCCACGTGGAGATTGTGTGGCGTTCGAGCCTATTGGAGTGGATGTAGTGAGTCCGAGGGCCGGTGGTGAGGCTGACAAGTTCGGCAACAGGTACGAAGCCGCTTGGACCGTTCGGCATGTGCTGTATGTGCTCATCGGGCGTGGTGATTCGATCACCGTCGAGGACTTCGGCGAGCTGGCGCAAGGTTCAGAATTCACCTACCACCGTGGCAGTGTGACCGAGGTTCACCAGCTCAAACGCCAGAACCGTGTGGTCAACAACTGGTCGGCGACCTCCCTGAACAAGCTCGACGTATGGTCGAGCGCTCGGCATCACGTCGAGCTCGGCCGCGAGTTTCACTTTATGTCCGCAGTGCCTGCGCGAGCGTTGAGCGAGTTATGCGACAACGCTCGCCGGTCGGCCTCGATGGGCGCGTTCACCCAGGAGTGGCTAACCAACCAAGACTTGAGGATCGCGTTTGCCGACCTGTCGACGCCGAAAATCTTCGGATCGTCGGACAAGGCGTGGCAGGTGCTGCGTGGAACCTGGATCCGCTGGCCAGACGAGTGCGACGTCATTGAGGGGAATACTGCGCTGGCTGAGTTGCTGCTCAACGGTGCCGACGGCAGACTCGCCGTGGCCGGACTGAGTGACCTCGTGATGCACAACCTCGGGGTCGAGCTGACTGCAGCCGCGATCACCGACCGCATGCCTCAGTACGGTTTGCGCCGGGCTACGGCAGTGCACAGGGCGTCCTTGCAGGAGCAGGTCAACGCCTGCACTGACCAGTGGGCGGCGGCTGTCAGCTCGGAGCTGCTGCACCCGGTGGTACCGCGGCCCGAGGCTGAGCACGTGGTGGACCTCGCTGAATCGCAGGACGACGGGCTGTTCTTCGTCATCGGTGCAGCCGGTGGAGGCAAGACCGGTGTTCTCCATCAGGCGGTCGCCGAAGCGCGTAAGCAGGACGCTGAGATCCTGGCGTTCCGCCTCGACCGGCTCGAACCCTTCGCTTCCACCACCGAACTCGGCCAGCTGTTAGGGCTAGATGCCTCGCCAGTGGCAGCACTGGCCGCGACAGCAGGCGAACGGCCCTCAATGCTGGTGATCGATCAGCTCGATGCCGTCAGTTTCGCATCAGGTCGCATGCCTCAGAACTTCGACGTCATCGCCGGGCTCATCCGGGAGGCGACGGCGTTCAATCGCATGCGGGTCGTGCTGGCGTGCCGCAAATTCGATGTCGACAACGATGAGCGGATTCGCGGCTTGAACGCGCGTGAAACTACGACAACAATCTCCGTCGGAGCGCTGACCGATGACCAGGTCGATTCCGCAGTGGAGGCCATGGGCCTTGAGGTCACGGCCCTCTCACAGCACCAGCGCACGCTGTTGCGCTCGCCGCTGCACCTGGTACTGCTGGCCACTGTCGCCAGCGAACCCAACGCCCTGGACTTCCAGTCCACTGCCCACCTGTTCGATGCCTACTGGGATCGCAAGCGACGCGCCGTCCGAAGCCGACGGCCCACTACCCGTTTCACTTCCGTGATCACGGCTCTAACTGAGGCGATCAGCCTTCGTCAACGCCTGTCGGTGCCGATGGCAGTGCTTGACCGCGACGATCTGGGCAACGACGTCGATGTCCTGGTCTCTGAGCACGTCCTGGTTCGCGACGGGAGTCAGGTCGCCTTCTTTCACGAGGCGTTCTTCGACTACGCCTTCGCACGGCGATGGGGAACGCGAGGTGAGTCGTTAGTCGAGTTCCTGACAGGGGGCGAGCAGGAACTGTTTCGACGCGCTCAGGTCCGCCAGATCATGGTGCACCTGCGTAACGGCGAGGCTGAACGATTCGTCGACGAGATCAGGGCGTTGCTACTGAGCGATCAGGTGCGCTTCCACATCAAGGATGCGGTGATCGCCGTACTCGGCGGTATTGCCGACCCGACCCGGGCCGAGAGCGAGATGGTGCTCAAGATCGCCAACAGCCATCCACCCTTCGAGTCGCGCCTGTGGGCAAGGTTCCGCACTGCCGCATGGTTCGCCAGGCTCGATGAATGTGGCCACGTCGCTGCCTGGCTAAGCGGCGACGAGAGTCAGCAGACTCGCGCGTTAGACTTGATAAGCGCGGGCGCTCGCACCGAACCCGATCGCGTGGCCGACTTGCTCGCCGACCACAAGCACGAAACGATCTTCGCGGAAGGGCTGCGCTCGGTTTCCCGTTTCGCAGACTTGGACGAGAGCCGGAAACTATTCGAGCTGACCGCGGATGCTGTGCGCTCCGGTCACTACGACGGCTACGAGCACGCGCTGTGGATATCGCTACGCCGAGCCGAGAATCTACGCCCGCAATGGTGCTTCGAACTGCTGGTGGCCTTCCTCGTGGAACGACCCGCCGCGTTCGCCTTGACCGACCGTGGCACGGTAGTGGCCCTGGCGATGCGAGATCATCACGCCGCTGAGTTGGTCAAGGGCGCAGTGGCTAACGCACCCCGTGAGTTCTGTGACGCCCTTCTACCCTACGTGCTGCGGGTCATCGTCCTTACGGCTAGCGACGAAGATCCATATGGGCTCCGTAGCGACAAGCACTTTTCCTACCGTTTGCCCGACTCCGATTCGGACACCGAACTAGAAGATGTGCTGTTCTCAGGCATCGTCGCGGCCATTCGCACGCTCGCCTCGCGAGACCCGGACGGGTTGCGGCCGACGCTCGAACGTCTCGCAGCTGAACCCTTCGACAGTTCGCAGTGGCTCCTCTACCAGGGGCTGATCGCTAACGGTGCTGCCTACGCGGAGTGGGCAGCCGAGCTGCTGCTCGAAGGGCAGCACCGGCTTCTCTCGGGCTACATGTCCAACAGTGTGTGGACCACACGCGAAGTGCTCGAGGCGATCAGTCCACATCTGAGTGACGCACTCTTTGGCCGTCTCGAAGAGGCTCTGCGTGACTTGCGCTTCCCCTGGGAACAACGGTCTCCTGCCTGGTACGCCTTCTGCATGCTTTCCGGTTTGAAGGAGTCGCGGCTGTCCGAGGCCGGGCGCCGCCGGCTCGGTGAGCTGCGCCGGGCCTGCGGCATGGAACACCCGAAAGCGCCGAAGGGTGTCACGGCCGGATTCTTGGGCTCGCCGATCGAGGAACCAGCCGCCGAACACATGAGTGACGAGAACTGGCTGCAGGCCATGAGCAAACACGCCGGAGAAGAGCACAACCGGCAAACGATGACGGGGGGCGCCAGAGAACTTTCGCATGTATTGCAGGAGCGGGCCAAGCAGGATCCCGCCCGGTTCGCCCGGCTGGCACGTCTCGTGACTGCCGACTTCAATCCAGCCTATGGCGACGCTTTGCTGATAGGTCTCGGGGAGGCGGACGTCATCTCGGACCACGAGATTGTCTTCGACGCCGTCCGGCACATCGCCTCGCTCGGACACGCCGAAAACGATCGGTGGCTGGGCTCGGCATTGCGGCCCTACCTGAAGACCACACCGCTCGACATCGTCGAGCTCATCCGGAACCGAATGCTCGCCAGCCCAGACCCGAGCGACGACGGGATCCGCATCTGGAGCGACGACAACGCCGGTCGACACGTTGGTGACATCGTGACTTCCGGTATCAATACCGCTCGAGGAGCCCTCGCCGAGGCACTAGCCAACCTGCTGGTTTACGACACCGATGGTGCTCGCACTGCCGTCGCGGTGACTGCTCTCGATCGGATCGCAGGCGATCCGTCACTAACTGTGCGGGCGTGTGCCGCTCGCCTCATCGGGAACGCGGCGGGGCACGCTGAACGCGAGGCAACCCAGGCGTTCTGGCAACTACTGGACGCGGACGACGTTCTCCTGGCGACTCCGCATGTCCGGCGCCTGCTCATCTACTACGGCAACCAGGATCCCGCCACCGTGCGCCCCGCGATTGTGCGGATGCTGTCATCAGAGGACGCACGGAGCCAGGAAGCCGGTGGTGAGCTGGCCGCATTCGCTGCGATGGAATGGGAGATTGATGATCTCCTCGCTGCGGTCGTCACTAAAGGGGGAACACACGTCCGCCGGGGCGCGGCCCGCGTGTGTGCGCACCGGCTGCCTCACACCAGCAATGTCGCCATCGGCGCGGCAACGTTGGCGCGCTTAGCCCACGACAACGACGAAGACGTTCGCAAGCAAGTCAGCGAAGTTTCCGGCGCGCTGCGCGGCGAACGCCTCCGTCCGTTCGAACCCGTCTTGAAGACACTCATGGCCTCCCCTTGCTTCGTGGATGCCATGCCTCAACTCATGATCACCCTGGAGCACGCACCGGACCGGGTCGATGACCTCGTCCTGCTGTGTGCCCAACGGTTCGTCGAAGTCCTCGGAACAGACGCCAGCAACATCAGCACTCACGCCGCTGCCGATGCAAACGAGGTCGGCCAACTGATCATCCGCGGACTCGCGCAAAGCCCATCGCCCGCCAGGCGGTCAGCTCTGCTGGATGTTCTCGATGACCTTTTGATGGTCGGGGCGTACGGTCTCGAGGAATTGGTTAATGCATCTGAACGTGACCGTGCAGCATAAAGTCCGGATCGTACAAGGAAACTAGTTGAACTGTTCTAAACATGTTCGAGTGATCTATTCGATTCTAGAGTTCCAAATGCCCGCGATCAATGACTGAGGCCGGATTTGTGAATCTCCAGCGCTGCCACTGGTTCACCCGCGTCGGAGGCCGGGCGTCCGGCGCCCGGCGAGGTAAAGAACTTGTTGCAACAAGCGCTCAAGGAGATCGAGGTGCTGGTCAAAAGCCCGCCGAGACAGACTCAAGGGCCAGTTGGATGCCTACGCGGACGAAGTGATCGGATGCTCGCAGTGCGCGAGCTGGCGTTACGGTTCAACCGAGGGGACTTCCGCTGCTACTTCTGCGAACATGCTGCCAACAGCAATACCCCGGACGACTTGACGTAGGACCACGTGGGCAACGTCTCGGATTACGAGGTCGCGCACGACGGTGCAAAGATGCCGGATCGACGACTGCCCGAACTGTGATGCGTACGCGTCAATAGTGTAGGGCGTGACATTCCTCAGGACACGGGTCCACAAAAGCAGATATTCGCGTGCTTCTCTTGTTTCGCAAACTACGAGCATGACAAGCTTGGCGAGTGCAGCATCTGCTCCAACGGGCCTTATGTGCGCACTCCAGTAGGTCAATCCCGAGAAAGAGGACGAAATCGAAGTGCGCCCCTCGTGCTGAAGCGGCGTCATCTCGCACGGTTGATCTTGACAACTTGAAGTGACGTAGTCTTGCGCTCAGGACGTATGTCCGTTCTGACGTTCGCTCACCCGCTGGGCAAACTGGGTGACCCGAGAGTCACGCCTAGGTCACGGCACTCGGCGTCGACTTCAACTCTCCGCAGCGTGTTTGAACTGCGAATTAGTCGCGAAGCGGCTCGTTGGCACTGGTCACGGTTGAGTCTCGTTGTATCGGTGGCCGTAGCAACGCTGTGCCGGTGAGCGAATTGTATGATGATCGAGCTCGGTGGCCGAGCGGAGGCATGTCATGGCGCGAAGCAGGGCGTTCTCGATCTTCTTGCTGAAAGAAGGGTTCGACTCGACCACGGCACTGAGGGAAGAAAATCGTTTGATCGAATCGGTACCGGCGAGCAATTTGCCGACCGGAGCAACGCTGTTCGTCCTGGATGGCCCAGCGAGGCCGCCGTGGTGGAAATCGTACTTCGGCGTGGAACGGGATTTGTTTCAGGCAAGCAAGGGCGCGTTAGTGTTCGTGCCAATCGCCGACCGGGTCTGCGTCCTCGCATTCGGGCACGTGTCGCACAATCTGCGCGATGAATCCTACGAGTACGACTTCGGGATCAAGGTCACCTTGAACTGTGTGGACCCGCAGAAGTTGAAGAACACCGACACGTTGGAGCCGGGCTCAGCGCGACGCCAGCGTACCCAGCACGCGATCGCGACCGACCTGACTTACTTCGACTTTGATCAGGACAGTTCAGTGTTAAAGAGCATCACCGGCAAGGTCAAGGACGAGTACACAGACGTGGTCAAGCACGCCACCGGAGCGAGCAGCCTGCGTGTGAGCACCCCGGTAGCCTCGGCGGACTTGACCGACTTGTGCGCTCGGATGCTCGATCTCTACAGGAATGAGTCCTATGTGGAGTCATTCCCGGATATTCAGAAGATCGCCCCGGTCCGCGACCCCGACCAGATCGCAGCATTGAACCACACATTGCAGCAGCAAATCCGCGCCCAAGCGGACAACGTGCACCTAGCTGTACCAGACCTGATCGACTACAGTCACGACAGCGACAGCACATACGCGATGTTTACCGGCGCTGGGCCGAGCGACCTGCACTCGGATATCGCGGTCGGGAACTACTACGAGTACCTCACGGGTAACGGCTTCGCCGTGGCGTCGTTGACGGTCGAACGGCTGAAGACACATCGGCTGCACTTGGTCAACGAGTACGGCGAGCCTCGGGACAGCCACACGGTATTCAAGTCGCTGTTGTTCGACACCAGCCTGCCCGGCAGCAAGGCCGCATTCTACCTCAACGAGGGCAACTGGTATGAGGTCGACCGCGACTACGTGGACAGGCTGCAGACTAGGCTCGAGCCGTACTGGTCGGAGCTGGCGTTCCTCGAAGAGTGCGCACAACACCTGGAAGCCGACTACAACGAGGACATTGGCAAGAAGCCCGAGTTCGTGTGCCTCGACAAGACCAACGTGAGCCGGAGAGGCCAGACGCAGATCGAACCATGTGACGTGTACACGGTGATCGACGACCTGATTTCGGCAAGCCGAATTGGCCCCGGTTCGGCATTCTGAACTGGCCCCGGCGGCTGGGTTGCGGGATCGGTCGGCATCTTGATGTGGCCCCACCTGCCGTCGTCGGGCGTGGGGCGGCACTCTGA
>NZ_PQHZ01000104.1 GCF_003385185.1 Amycolatopsis palatopharyngis
GCCCAGCACCACCCGCACCCCCACCGGCAGCACCACCCGATCAATCACCAACGCCAGCAACCCACCCAGCGCGAACTCCCACACCCGCGTCAACGAATGGAAATACGCCAACGGCTGATTCACCGCCGTCAACCACACCGATAACACCAACGACCCGGCGAACAACACCCCCAACACCACCGCCACCGACCCGTGCAACCCCCACCCCGCACGCCGCGCCCCCAGCACCACCACCGCGATCAACACCGGCCACACCACATAAAACTGGCCCTGAATCGACAACGACCAAAAATGCTGGACCACACTCGCCGAATTGTGCTGCGCGAAATAATCCACCGCATTCGCGACCAGCTGCCAATTCTCCACATACAACGCCGACGCGAACACCTCACGAATCGTCTGAAACCACCGCGTCTCCGGCAGCAACAACCAACTCGCGACCATCACCACGAACAACACCGTCAACGCAGCCGGAAACAACCGCTTGATCATCCGCGCCCACATCGGCCGGAACTCAATCCGCCCCCGCACCGACGCCCGCACCAACTGACCCGTGATCAAAAACCCCGAAATCACAAAAAACACATCCACGCCACCGGAAATCCGGCCCAACCAGACGTGATACACCACCACCAACAACGCAGCCAACGCCCGCAACCCCTGCAACTCCGGCCGAAAACGCCGAGGGGCAGCCCGGGACACCAGGGGCGAACGGGTGGACTTCGGCCGTGCGGGTATGCGGTCGGTCACTCCCAGTTGATCCACTGAATGTCCTTCGTTGCCGCGCTTACGGGTGAACGCACCATCAGTTTGGGTAGGAAGATATTGACACTGCGCATGCGGCTACCTGCATCGCGGGGTCGGCAACAGGCGGCAGCCAGTGCGAAACGCCGACAGGGGGTCCGGCTAAGTTGACGTCCGTGGCCTCCCAAGCAGCAGGGGTCTCGGTTCGCCGGGCCCGGATCGCCGACGTCCGCACGATCAAGTCTCTCGTCGACTCCGACGCGGGCCGGGTGCTCCTGGAGAAGGAGCTGATCACCCTCTACGAGGACGTACAGGAGTTCTGGGTCGCCGAACTCGACGGACGTGTCGTCGGCTGTGGCGCGCTGCACGTGCTCTGGGAGGATCTGGCCGAGATCCGCACGGTGGCGGTGGATCGGGGCGTTCGTGGGCGAGGTGTCGGACACGCCCTGGTGGGCGCACTGATCGACCTGGCCGACGAGCTGGGCCTCACCCGGATCTTCGTGCTCACGTTCGAGACCGAGTTCTTCGCCAGGCACGGCTTCGCCGAGATCGACGGCACCCCCGTCCCGCGCGAGGTCTACGAGGAGATGCGCCGCTCACCCGACACCGGCGTGGCCGAGTTCCTCGACCTCCCGCTGGTGAAGCCGAACACGCTCGGCAACACCCGGATGCTGTTGCACCTCGACGGCGCCCGGCACCGCGAGGACAGCGCTCGCCCTCACCCGGCAGAGGACTGAAGTTCACCGGGTATCCGCCACTCGGAGGTAGATCAACCAGCGGCAGTGGCTCAAAACTGATCAGACCCTGTTACCTGATCAGCGAGGGAGCCACCCATGACCGCGACAGCTCGTTTCACTCGCAGACTTGCCGGTACCACCGCTATCGCCGCGAGCATCATGCTGGCCGGCGGCACCGCTGGGGCCGCCGACATCCCGGCCGTGACCGACCAGTACCTCTACAGCACCTCGCTGTCCTCATTCAGCCAGATTCGCGGCGACCGGCCGTACGCGGCGCAGCTGGACTGGTCCTCCGACGCCTGCTCGTGGTCACCGGACCGGCCGCTGGGCTACGACTTCACTCGCGCCTGTCATCGGCACGACTTCGGCTACCGCAACTACAAGCGGCAGAGCCGCTTCTCCGAGGCCGCGCGCAAACGCATCGACGACAACTTCTACACCGATATGAAGACGATCTGCGCGGGCCGCTGGGCCTGCAACAGCGCGGCCTGGACCTACTACAAGGCGGTCCGCCAGTTCGGCGCGAGCTGAACTTCCGCTCACTCCTCGTCGGCGCCGCCCGCATCGGGATCGCCACCGCGGATCATGTACAGCACGGAATCGAGTTCCTCCGGCTTGATCAGGACGTCCCTCGCCTTGGACCCCTCCGAGGGCCCGACGACTCCCCGGCTCTCCAGCAGGTCCATCAGCCTGCCCGCCTTGGCAAAGCCGACTCGCAGCTTGCGCTGCAACATGGAGGTGGAGCCGAACTGGGAGGTGACCACCAGTTCGGCCGCCTGCAGCAGCACGTCGAGATCGTCGCCGATCTCGGGGTCGATGTCCTTCTTCTCGCTGGACTTCGCCGCGGTGACGCCGTCGGTGTACTCCGGTTGCGCCTGGTCCTTGGTGAAGTTGACGACGCCGGAGATCTCCTCGTCGCTGACGAACGCACCCTGCACCCGGATCGGCTTACCGGCGCCCATCGGCAGGTAGAGCGCGTCGCCCATACCGATCAGCTTCTCGGCGCCGGGCTGGTCGAGGATCACCCTGGAGTCGGTAAGCGACGACGTGGCGAACGCCAGCCGCGAGGGAACGTTGGTCTTGATCAGCCCGGTCACGACGTCCACCGAGGGCCGCTGGGTGGCGAGGACCAGGTGGATACCGGCGGCCCGCGCCTTCTGGGTGATCCGGACGATCGCGTCCTCGACGTCTCTCGGCGCGGTCATCATCAGATCGGCCAGCTCGTCGACGATCGCCATGATGTAGGGGTAGGGCCGGTACTCGCGCTCACTGCCGGGTGGCGCGGTGATATCGCCCGAGCGGACCTTCGAGTTGAAGTCGTCGATATGCCGGACCCGGTTGGCCTGCATGTCCTGGTAGCGCTGTTCCATCTCCTCGACCAGCCAGGCAAGCGCGGCGGCGGCCTTCTTCGGCTGGGTGATGATGGGCGTGATCAGGTGCGGAATGCCCTCGTACGGGGTCAGCTCCACCATCTTCGGATCGATCAGGATCATCCGGCACTCGTCCGGCGTCGCCCGCGAGAGCAGGGACACCAGCATGGAGTTGACGAAACTCGACTTACCGGAGCCGGTTGAACCCGCCACCAGCAGGTGCGGCATCTTCGTCAGGTTCGCGGTGACGAAATGCCCCTCGATGTCCTTGCCGAGCCCGATGACCATCGGGTGGTTGTCCTTGGCGGCCTTCGACGAGCGCAGTACGTCGCCGAGGCGCACCATCTCCCGGTCGGAGTTCGGCACCTCGATGCCGACCGCCGACTTGCCCGGGATCGGCGCCAGCAGCCGGACGTTGTCGGTCGCCGCCGCATAGGCGATGTTCTTGGTCAGCGCGGTGATCTTCTCGACCTTCACGCCGGGACCGAGTTCGACCTCGTAACGGGTGACGGTAGGCCCCCGGGTGAACCCGGTGACCTGGGCGTCGATGTTGAACTGCTCCAGGACTCCGGTGATCGCCTCGATCATCGAGTCGTTGGCCTTGCTGCGCGTCTTCGGTGCGTCCCCCAGTGTCAGCAGGTCGGGCGAGGGCAGTGTGTAGTCCCCCTCGACCGCCCGCATCACACTGAGCGCCGGTTCCGCCTTGCGCTTCTCCGGCTGCGCCGCGGCCTTCGCCTTCGGTGGGCGTGGTGTTTCCGGCACTTCCGGGGTCTGCGCGACGGCCGGCACCTCGGCGGCCTCCGAAGTGGCCGCCGAGCCCTGCCTACGCCGCGACGGCTTGCGCAGACGCACGGCAGCGGGGTCCGCGCCGGTGACGTCGTCGTCGGCGGGCCCGTTCTTGGCGGCCTCGCGTTCCGCTCGCTCCGCACGGGCGGCTTCCAGTTCCTCCGGATCGAGTCCCCACTCCCGCAGGCGCTGCGGAACCTGCCGCACCGGCGTCCCGCTGAAGACAAGCATTCCGTAGCCGAGCGCGAGTACGAGCAGAGGTGCGGCGACCCAGGGCGTGACCCCCCTGGCCAGCAGGTCCCCGGAGAACCAGCCGAGCCAGCCCCCGGCGTACATCTGGTCCTCGCCGCCCTCGGGCCTGCCGTTGAACAGATGCAAAAGGCCGAGCACCGAAAACGTCACCAGCAGCGTGCCGATGACCATTCGCGGCCTGGACTCCGGTTGTGGCTCCGAGCGCATGAGGGTCACGGCGACGACGAGCAGCACCAGCGGCAGGGTGACCGCGCCGGCCCCCAGCACACTGCGCGTCCCGATGGCGACCCACTGCCCGATCGGGCCCGCCGCCTGCCACCACACGCCCACCGCCGCGATCAGGCCGATGGCGATCAAGCTGAGCGCAAGGCCGTCCCTGCGGTGCTCGGGCTCGAGCTCCCGGCTCCGGCCGACGGTCCTCGCGAGCCCACCCGCACCCTTGGCCAGCAGGTTCCAGCCCCCGCGAACCGTTTGGGCGAAGGCGCCACCGGACGAACGCCGGGCGCGCTTACGCGGTGCGGGCTTCCGGGAGGTGGACCGTGACCTGGTGGAACCGCGTGAGTTCCGCGCAGGGGCCTTCCTGCCGCCGCGCGGCGCGGCTCTGCCCCGCGACCGTCCCTTCGTCACCGACCCGCTAGCCATGCCTCTACGGTAACCGCCGCACCACACTCTGCACCGCAGACACACGGGCACCACCGAACACACCTGTCACCGACGCGCGCGAGCGTGACCGGCGCAGCGGGCCAGACGATCCGGGCGCGCAGCACCCGGCCGCGCGCTTCGCGCGTCATGCCATGCTCTGCACCATGTTCGCGCTCAAGCAGAATGACAACGAGCCGACACGCCGATCGCGACGAGCTCGGGGGACGGTCGAACAGGCTCCGCGGATCTGGCGGGCGATGCTGACCGTCGACGCGGGCCTGGTGCGGCTGGCGGGCAGGCTGCGCGTGAGCGGGGGGATTCCCGCGGACCTGTACGGGCGGCCGTTCCTGATGGCCGCCAACCATATTGGCGTGTTCGACGCGTTCGTGCTGATGGCGGCCTGCCGCAGGATCGGGCTCGCCCCGCGATTCCTGCTGGCCGGCGGTCTGCTGGACACTCCGGTGCTCGGTCCCGCGCTACGCGCCAGCGGCCATCTCAGGGTGGACCGTGGCAAGGCCTCGGCGATTGAGCAGTTCGCGGCGGCGGCCGAGGCACTTCGGACCGCGCAGGGACCGATCATCGTCTATCCGGAAGGCCGCATCAGCCATGATCGGGGGCTGTGGCCGGAGCGGGGCAAGACCGGGGCAGCTCGGCTGGCGCTCGCGTCCGGGGTTCCGGTGATCCCGATCAGCCAGTGGGGCGCGCACGAGGCGGTGTACTGGGGTACCGAGACCGTCAACGGGCCGGCCGACCTCGTGCCACTGGCCCGTTCCGGGCTGACCGCCCCGTTGCGCAGACCGACCTTCCGGGTGCACTTCGGCGAACCGGTGGACCTCTCGGAATTCGGCGAAGGCAGGCCGGGCAGCGGGGTCCGGGCCCACGCGAAGGTCATGCGCGCCATCACCGAGGGACTCGTACCGCTGCGCAGGGACGAGCCGGATGTTCCCCGCTTCCACGATCCGACACGGCCGACCGACACCACCAGCCCCTGGCGACCATAACCGGCGTTCCGTAGTTCAGAGGTTACGAAGAACACGCCCTAAATCGCTTCTGTACGTCAGAGATGACACATAGGCTCACGGCGTGGCCACCGACGTCTCCCTGCCTTCGCCGCCCGTGCTCACCAGCCGAGCTCGTGGTGTCGCACTGATCGTCATCGCCTCGATCTGCTTCGGCAGCTCCGGCGCGATCGGCAAACCCACGATGATCGCCGGTCTCACCCCCGAACAGGTCGCGGCCGTGCGCATCGGGCTGTCCGCCCTGGTGCTGCTGGTCGGCGTCGGGCTGGTCCGGCCCGCGCTGCTGCGGGTTCGCCGTGGCGAGTGGCGCCTGCTGCTCGGGTACGGCCTGCTCGGCGTCGCCGGGGTCCAGTTGTTCTATTTCGTGGCGGCGTCGAGAATCCCGGTGGGCATCGCGATCCTGCTGGAGTTCACCTCGCCCGTGCTGGTCGCTCTGTGGGTGCGGTTCGTGCGCCGGGTGCGACTGCCGCGACTGATGTGGGTGGGCACCGCGCTCGCGATGGTCGGGCTGGGCATGGTCGCCCAGGTCGGTCAGGGCCTGCGGCTCGACGCGCTCGGATTGCTGGCCGGTGTGGGCGCCGCGCTCTGCTCGGCCGCGTACTTCCTGCTCGGCGAGCACGGAGTCTCCACCAGGCACCCGCTGGGCATGGTCACCTGGGGCATGATCGTGGGTGCGGTGGCCGTCTGCGTGGTGGCCCCGCCGTGGACGATCCCGGCCGAGGTGCTCACCTCGCCCGCCGAGTTCGGGCCCTGGCGGCCCCCGGTGTGGAGCCTGCTGATCGCGGTCGCCCTGTTCTCCACCGTGCTCGCCTATCTTGCGGGGATCACCGCGCTGCGCCACCTACCGGTGTCGACGGCCAGCGTGCTGGCACTGCTGGAACCGCTGGTCGCCACCGCGGCCGCCTGGGTCCTGCTCGGCGAGGCGCTCACGGTGCTGCAACTCGTCGGCGCGGCGGTGCTGCTCGGTGGCGCACTGATCGTCCAGCTGACCTCCCCAGGCAAGGACACCACCACCCCCACCCCAACCGGCGAGCCATTCCCCACCCACTGAACGCACCGCGTCGGGGCGCGGAGGATGTCCCCAATGTGGCATTGGGGACATCCTCCGCGCGCCGACGCGGTGCGTTCAGTGGGTGGGGAAT
>NZ_PQHZ01000105.1 GCF_003385185.1 Amycolatopsis palatopharyngis
TTCACCGCAGGAATCAACGACGCCGACGCATCAACCCGCGCGACCTCCTCAATCACAATGCACGCCGACACCGCATCCGCACCCTGCCCCGAAAACTCCTCCGGAACATGCACCGCATTGAAACCGGCCTTCTCCAGAGCCGCGCGGGCCTCGACCGGGTAACGCTCCTGCTCGTCGACCTCCGCCGCGTACGGCGCGATCTCCTTCTCCGCGAGCGAACGCACGGCAGCCCGCAGCTCCTCGTGCTCCTCAGCAAGCTGGTACAGCCCGGTGCCGTCAGTCATTCGCGTCACCCTTCTCGATCGGATACGTACTGCCCATCGATGTTAGTCGTCGTTTACTGAATGCAGCTTGTGTTATTGCCCGCATTGTTCGTACGGTCAGGTGATGGCGATCACGTCCCCACCGTGTCCTCCTGGCCTTCCCGACTCCCTCTCCTACCCAGATGCCCCGGTCGGGGCGCTACTCGCTTCGGGCGCGGCGCGCTTCGGGGCCCGCCCCGCCTACGTACACGGTGACCGGGCCCTCACCTTCGCGGAGGTGGGCACCGCGGCCGCCCGGTTCGCCGCGGCCCTCGCCGCACAGGGCATCGGTCGCGGCGACACCGTCGCGCTGCACCTGCCCAACTGCCTGGCCTACCCGGTTGCGTATTTCGGCACCATGCTGGCCGGAGCGACCTTCACCCCGGCGAACCCGCTGCTACCGCCGAAGGACCTCGCCGCCCAGCTGGCGGATTCGAACGCGACGGCCGCGGTCACGTTCGGCCCGGTCGCCGCCGCGCTCACCGGTGTCCGGGAGCACACGAACATCCGGCTGGTCGTCGTCGACCGCCCGATCGGCAGCCTCGGTGCGGGTCAGGTGGAGTTCCAGGCGTTCCACGCGGAGCTGCCGCCGAACCCGCCCGAAGTCACCCTCGAACCGGCTGCGGACCTCGCGCATCTGGCCTACACCGGCGGGACCACCGGCCGTTCGAAGGGTGTCCGGCTCCCCCATCGCAACATCGTGGTGAACGCACTGCAGACGGCCTGCTGGGGTTCGGGTTCGGTGCCCACGCTCGACGCGGACGGCAACCCGCGACTGGACCAGATCGGCTCGCCAGACGAGTGGCCGATCCGGCTCGGCACCGGGATCGGTATCAACCTCACCCCGTGGTTCCACGCGATGGGCACCATCGGCTCACTGATCATCCCGATGCTGACCGGGAGCACCGTGGTGTTGCACGACCGGTTCGATCCGGTCCACTACGCCGCCGATGCGGAGCGGCGCGCGGCCAACACCCTCGGCGGCGCCCCGGCGCTCTTCGCCGCCCTGCTCGCCTGCCCGGAGTTCCACACGCGCGATCTCTCGGCCGTGCGCGCGGTCAGCTCCGGCGCCGCACCGATGCCCATGGAGATGTTCCGGGCGCTGTCCAGCCGCCTGCCGAACGCGGTGATCAGCGAGGGCTACGGCCTCACCGAGGTCACCATGGCCGCGGTCCTGTCACCGACCTGGCGCTCGGGCACCCGGAAGGTGGGCTCGGTGGGATTGCCGATCTTCGACACCGAGGTCAAGGTCGTGCCCGTCGAGGGTGGCGACCCGCTGCCACATGGCATCCACGGGGAGATCTGCCTGCGCGGGCCGCAGGTGATGACCGGCTACCACCAGCGGCAGGAGGAGACCGCGGCCGCGCTAGACGACGGCTGGCTGCACACCGGCGATATCGGCATGGTGGACGAGGACGGTTATCTATCCATTGTGGATCGCAAGAAGGACATGCTGCTCTACAAGGGATACAACGTCTATCCCCGGGAACTGGAGGAACTGCTCGTCGCCCAGCCCTCGGTCGTCACGGCCGCCGTGGTCGGCAGACGATCCGCCGACGTCGGTGAACTGCCGGTAGCGTTCGTCGTCCGGGCGCCTGGGCACGAAGAGACCGGCGAGGCCGAGTTGATGGAGTCGGTCAACGCGCAGGTCCTGCCCTACAAACGGCTACGCGAACTGCGTTTCGTCGAACAG
The DNA here is from genome assembly GCF_003385185.1 of Amycolatopsis palatopharyngis. GTDB lineage: Bacteria > Actinomycetota > Actinomycetes > Mycobacteriales > Pseudonocardiaceae > Amycolatopsis > Amycolatopsis palatopharyngis. The sequence continues at coordinate 1,996 of NZ_PQHZ01000105.1, forward strand.
ATCCCGGTCTCGGCGGCGGGCAAGGTCCTCAAGCGCGAACTGCGGGCACAACTGGAGCAGCCGCCGGGCGAGATCGCCGCGAACTGACCACGACCGCGTCAGCCTTGAACGCGCGACCGCAATGCCTCGTCCTTGTCGAGCACCAGTTGTTCCAGTTCGGCCTGAAACGAAGCCATGCGGACGCGCAGGGACTCGTCGGCGGCGGCCAGGATGCGCACGGCGAGCAGGCCCGCGTTGCGTGCGCCGCCGACGGACACCGTCGCCACCGGGACGCCGGCGGGCATCTGCACGATGGACAACAGCGAGTCGAGGCCGTCCAGGTACTTCAGCGGCACCGGCACGCCGATCACCGGAAGGACGGTGGCCGAGGCCACCATCCCCGGCAGATGGGCCGCGCCGCCTGCCCCCGCGATGATGACTTTGATGCCCCGGTCAGCGGCGCTGCTCGCGTAGTCCAGCATGCGCTGCGGTGTGCGGTGCGCGGAATACACGCCGACCTCGTAGGGCACCGCGAACTCGTCCAGGGCGGTACCGGCGGCTTCCAGTACCGGCCAGTCCGAGTCGCTGCCCATGATCACACCGACTACCGGCTTGACCTGCTCACTCATCGTGTCCCTCTCCCCGTGCCCGTCAGTGGATCTCGTGGCCGTCGAGCCACTCCGCGTGGGAGAGCCAGTGCGCCGCGAGGCGGGCTCGCTCCCGCAGGTCGCTCATATCGTCGCCGTAGACGTTCACATGTCCGAGCTTGCGCCCGGGTCGTTCACCCTTGCCGTAGGAGTGCACCCTGACCTCGGGGAACCGGGCGAACAGATGGTGCAGGCGCTCGTCGGGACCCATCTCCGGTGCGGTCTCGGCGCCGAGGACGTTGGCCATCACGCAGGCGGGCGCGATGAGATCGGTCGAGCCGAGGGGGTAGTCGAGCACCGCCCTCAGGTGCTGCTCGAACTGCGATGTCCTGGAGCCGTCCATGGTCCAGTGCCCCGAGTTGTGCGGCCGCATGGCGAGTTCGTTGACCAGCAGACCGTCCTCGGTCTCGAACAGCTCGACGGCCAGCACGCCGACCACGTCGAGCTCCTCGGCGATCCGCAACGCCAGGTTCTGCGCCTCGTGCGCGCGATCCCTGCTGAGCCCGGGGGCCGGTGCGAGCACCTCGGTGTTGATACCGCCGGACTGCACGGTCTCCACGACCGGCCACGCCGCGCCCTGGCCGAACGGCGAGCGGGCGACCAGCGCGGCGAGCTCGCGGCGCATCTCGACCTTCGTCTCCACCAGCAACGGAGTTCCGGCAGCGAGCAGTTCCGGAATCAGGTCGGCCGCCGCGCGCTCGGACTCCAGGATCCACACACCGCGACCGTCGTAGCCGCCCCGGGCCGCCTTCAGCACGACCGGCCAGCCGTGCTCCGCACCGAACTTCAGTGCGTCGTCCACGGAGGTCACCTCCGCGAACGGCGGGCCGGGGACCCCCAGCGCCGTCATCCGCTGCCGCATCACCAGCTTGTCCTGCGCGTGCCGCAGGGCCTCCGGGCCGGGGCGGACGACGACGCCCTCGTAGATCAGCGTCAGCAGATGGTCACCGGGCACGTGCTCGTGGTCGAAGGTGAGCACGTCGACGCCTGCGGCAAAGGAGCGCAGCGCCTCCATGTCGGTGTGCAGACCCTGCACCACCTCGCCTGCCACGAGACCGGCCGAGTCGTTTTCCCCTGCCGCGAGTACGCGCAGGGACTGGCCGAGGGAAATGGCGGCCTGGTGGGTCATTCTGGCCAGCTGGCCGCCTCCGACCATGCCGACGATGGGAAGTCCGGTACGTGTGTCCATAGCGAGTTCACAGTAGCTGCCGGTCCCGCCGCAGCTCACCGGCGGTCTCGTCGCCCGAATCACCTGGCGGCGAGTTCCGGCGCCGCCAGACCCACCGGATCGCGAGCACGCCGATCAACACGACCGGCACGAGCAGGTAGGCGCTGCCCACCACGTACTGCCATACCTGCCAGTGCAGTTCGATGTTGCGCCCGTTCGGCATCACCAGCAGCACGCAACTGAGGAACACGGCGGAAACACCGGCCGCCGCCAGCCAGCGCCGCCACCCCGCAGCGGGCGAGGTATGCGGTAGCCGCGACACCAGCAGCACGATCAGCGGGACCGCCCACACCCAGTGGTGCGACCAGGACACCGGCGAGATCAGCAGCGCGTAGAACGCCGTCACCAGCAACGCGGCCAGCGGCTGACCCCTGCGGTGGAACCGCAGCATCAGCCAGATCGCGGGCGGGGCCAGCAGTGCCCCGATGCCGAGCGCCGCGGCCGACGCCCAGGGCGCGAGATCGGTCAGCCGGTTCAGCAGGCCGTTCAGCGACTGGTTGCCCGCCCAGTGAATCGGTCCGATTCGTCCGGTGTCGAAGATGGTGTGTGACCAGAAGCGCAACGCGTCGGAGGGCACGATCACGAACATCAGGCCCTGCAACACCACGAAGGTGATCATTGCCCGCGCCGCGTCCATCCGGCGTCCGGTGAACAACAGGTGCGGCACGAAGATCAGCGGCGTCAGTTTGACCGCCGCTGCCACTCCGACCAGTATCCCGCCCCACCGGGACCCACGCGCGCTGATGACCAGCACGTCCAGCACGATCAGGGCCATCAGGATCAGGTTGATCTGACCGAGGAAGATCGTTCGCCACACCGGTTCCAGTGCGAGCAACAGCACGGAGAAGATCAGTGTGGTGCGCGCGGGCGAGGCCCAGCGGGGCAGTTCACCGCCAGGCCGGGGAAGCGTCGCGACCGCGACCCGGATCACCAGCGCCATCGACATGATCGAGGCCGCGGCGAGCACGCCCCACGCGACCTGGATCGGCAGGATGGCCAGCGGCACGAACAGCAGCGCCGCCGTCGGCGGGTAGGTGAACGGCAGCAGCGCCCACCACGGCTCGGGATCGAGCGTGTTGGCCTCGTAGAGCGGTTCCCCCTGCAGCAGGGTCAACGCCCCTGCCCGGTACACGGCGCTGTCGACGCCGAGGCGCCAGTCGGCCAGCCAGCCGACCACCCCGGCGATCACCGCGAGCAGTGGAACCGCCACGAGCAGCACGATGGACCGGGGGCGCATCGACAACCGCCCCAACGAGGTCCGCACGGCCAGCCAGGGCGGACCGGGCCGGGTAGGAGTTTCGCTCACCCGACCAGGAAATCACGAATCGACATCGGTGTGGCCACAAGCCCCACTCAGGTGCACCGGAGACGCGTGGGCAGGGCCCAACGGAAGCGGCCCCCGGAGTGTGGTTCCGGAGGCCGCTGTCGTGACTGCTGTCAGTGATTGCGCTTGAGGTTCGCGGTGAAGGTGTGCCACGCGGTGGCGGTGACGATCAGCTGACCGCCATCTCGGTCCTTGGTGTCTCGGACCTCCGCGTGCTCGCCCAGTGCGATCTCCACGCAGTCTCCCTGGTTGCCGCTGTGGCTGGACTTCCGCCAACGGCGATCGCTCATGTCGAATGCTCCATCTCGTCAGCCACTTCCGCGATGAGCTCCGCTGTGGCAGTGGGGCTCATCGCGTCCCGGCGGAGGTTATCCGCCGCGGTCTGGTAATCCCGCACATCCCCTTGATCGGTGAGCGTCGTCGCCGATCGGTAGTGCTCCAACTGGACGACCGGGCGCGCTCGATCGAACTCGAGGAGTACGAACGATCCCTCGAGCGCCGGGGAATACCCGAGAGTCAGCGGGATCGCCTGCACCGTGACGTTGTCCACTGCGGCGATCTTCTGCAGGTGACGCAACTGCTGCAGCATCACGGACCGTTCACAGGGCGGATACCTCAGTGCGGCTTCACCAATGACGGCGTGGAACTCGACCGGATTGTGGCGGGTGAGGATGTCGCGCCTGCCCATCCGGTACGTGACACGCTGCTCTGCCTCGCCCAGGGTCGCGCCCGCCGACAGCATGATCGATCGGGCGTAGTCGGCGGTCTGCAGTACACCGGGGATCATCGCGAATTGCACGTTCGTGATCCGTATGGCGGTGCGTTCGTACTCGGTCAGAGCCGCGAGGTGACGGTGAACCCCCGGAGCGACCCAGTTCGGGTCGGCGGCATCACGCGCGAGTTCGAGCAGACGGTCACGTTCAGGACCGGTCACACCAAGAATCCCCAGCACGGCCGCCGTGTCTTCCACACTCGGCGCGATCCGGCCGTTCTCCCATCGAGTTATGGCCGTGTGGTGCCGGTCCAGAAGTGATCCGAGCTTGCGGATGGTCAAACCGGCTGCCTCGCGATGCTCCCTGAGTGCGGCACCAAGCGCGTGCGCCCGAGGAGTGTTGGTGCGAGCCATGCACCAGATGCTAGAGCACCTCGCGCCCTCCACAGGTTCAACCGTCCGGGCTATTGCCGTTCTGGTGCGTGAACCACAACTATGGTTCACGCACCAAGGTTGAACGTGATGGGAAGGCCAGCGAATTGAGTACAAAAGAGCGGCGGACGAAGGTCCGTGGGGAGGCGCGCACCGCGGCCGGGCGTGAGCGGGGACGGCGATGACGCTGCGCTGGCAGCAGGCCGAACGGAAACGGCACGCACTCGACATGAACCCGGCCAACCGGCCG
>NZ_PQHZ01000106.1 GCF_003385185.1 Amycolatopsis palatopharyngis
AGGAAATGGGCATCATCCTCGGCGTCGCGGTCCTGCTCGACGCCGCACTCATCCGACTCGTGCTCCTGCCGGTCCTGCTCCGCATCACCGGCCACTCCGCCTGGTGGTCACCGCGCTGGCTCCGTAAAGCACTGCCGACCATCACGTTCTCCCACTGACACGTCCCGAGGGGTGGTCGTGACCACTGCTGTCGCGACCACCCCTCGGACCCGAAACACATCACCCGTGGGACTCGGTGAGATGGCTCCGCGCGTGTGGCGCTGGTGTGGGTCACAGGCCGCATCGTCGACGACGAGAGGAGAAGATCAAGCCATGACCACACCCCCGCCAGCCCGGGCAGCCGCAATCCCGACGTCACAGGCACGACGCTCGATCGCCGGGATGGCCGGTTTCATCCTGGCCCTCAACGCGCTCGGCTGGGGAATGCTCCTTTTCGTTGTCATACCACAGCACCACACCCTCAACAGCTCACAGGTGTTCGGCATCGGGCTGGGTATCACCGCGTTTACACTCGGCGTCCGCCACGCCTTCGACGCCGACCACATCGCCGCCATCGACAACACCACCCGCAACCTGCTCGCTCAGGGACAACGCCCACTCTCCGTGGGATTCTGGTTCTCCCTCGGCCACTCCACAGTTGTGTTCGCGCTCTCCATAGCGTTAGCGATGGGCGTGCGGGCACTGGCCGGTGCAGTACAGGACGAGGAATCGGCACTGCGTCACACGGCTAGTGCCCTCGGCTCGGCGGTATCAGGCACCTTCCTCTACGCCATCGCGATCATGAACCTTGTCGCGCTGGCCGGGATCATCAAGGTGTACCGGCAGATGCGCCACCGGGCGGCCACAGAAGCAGATCTCGACAACCAACTCAACAACCGCGGGTTCCTCAACCGACTCCTCAAAAGCACCACCAAGGCAGTCCGCAAACCCTGGCACATCTACCCAGTCGGAGTGCTCTTCGGCCTCGGATTCGACACCGCTACTGAAATCGGTCTACTCATACTCGCCGGCGGAGCCGCACTGTCCCTGCCCTGGTACGCCATCCTGGTACTACCCGCCCTCTTTACAGCAGGCATGACCATGTTCGACACAGCCGAGGGTGTCCTCATGAACGTCGCCTACAACTGGGCCCTCACCAAACCCCTTCGCCGAATGTTCTACAACATCATCGTCACGACACTGTCCGTCGGCAGCGCGTTCCTCATCGGCACGGTGCAACTGGCATCACTACTCACCGACACACTCCACCCCGATTCCGGCCCCATCACCACCATCGCCGAATTCGACCTCAACTACGTCGGATTCGCACTTGTTGGACTGTTCATCCTCGTCTTCGCCCTCGCACTGCTGACCTGGCACCTCGGCAACTTCGACACGAAACCGCCGAAACACGACATAGAGCCGACACACGACATAGACCAGAAAGCCACGATTCGCAAAGACACGACATGACACCGCCCGCGCTCTACGCGGACAGCCGACTCCTCCAGTACCCCCGCGCTCAGGGCTCCATGACAGCCGTTCTTTGACCCATGGGCCGGGGGACATTCACTTTACCGTGTTGCGGCAATGACTATTCCGTTTCAACCATCACGGACACACATAGGCTCAAGGAATGCGCCCCTCTCACGCTTTCCGGTCCATTGGAGTCAGGGCGAGTGAAGGGCAGGATCAGCGTCGACGCAGATCCTGACAGGGTGTCGCGGGTCCTTAAACATCGGTGACGAACGTGCAACTCGTACCGTTCGAGGGTCCTGTTCGACAGCGAGCCGAGCACCTCGGTGTGGCGCCCGGCTCCCTGTGGCCGCAGTGATCAACGGCGGCCGAACATTTTCCACCACTTCCGCTCGGATCCGCCCTGCTCTGGTTGACACTGACACCGCCGTGACGCGGGCACACCGGCGAGCACCTGCTCGACATGGCGCCCACACCCGGTGTAGGTGGCCTTCCCGCAGGTCGAACACACAGCACGTTGACACATCGTTGAACCTCCTATGGCGACCAGGTTTACTATAATACCCCAGGGGGTATCAGCCAATCAAAAATGGGGCCGTCATCGTCTCTCCCCCGGCCACTGTCGCTCGTTATCCCGCCCGCCGACGGGTGCCAAGGAAGGTTCAGAAGTCGCGCGAGGTGTGTGGGGGCGAGTCAGCTGTCAGCGGTGGTCGCCGCTGGCGGCGCTGGAGTCGGGCGTGGGCGCGACCGGTGGCGAGGTACCACTGGACAGCGAGGACGGCCGCGAGAGCGATCTCCACCAGGTCGCCGCCGTAGTACATCAGCTGCGCACCCGTGTGCAGGTCGACCGCACTGTAGGTGGTGGCGGGCGGGCGGGCGACGTACAGGGTCTTGGCAAGGATGGCGTGGCCGGCACCGGCGGCCAGCAGGGTGAGGCCCCGCCAGGCGAGGTTCCAGCGGTGGCGTAGCGGGTCGAGCTGGCAGATGGCGAAGGTGAACAGCAATCCGGCCAGCACGACGTGGACCTGGACTGCGGCGTGTATCAGCGGCTGGTGATGTGTCGCGGCCAGCAATGGGGTGCGGTAGAGCAGCCACAGGCCGCCGATGTCCAGCAGTGCGGCCAGGGGCGGGAAGACAAGCCACGTGACGGGCCGGGAGTGCGCCAGGGCCAGCAACACTCGCCGCGCACTCTGAGGAGGCAGGGCGCGCTGGGCCAGAGTGAGGGGACGGGCGAGGACCAGCAGCAACGGGGCGATCATGGCGACGACGAGGTGCTGGGCCATGTGGGCGGTGAACGGCCCGCCGGACAGCGGGAACAGCACCGCGGACGCTGTGCGTCTGCGCGAACGGCCAGGGCCGCGCCGACGGTCAGCAGGACGAGTCCGGCGCCGTTCCAGGCGAGGTCGTAGGGCAGGATGTCGACGCCGTAGCGGACCTGATGGATGCGCAGCAGCTTGTGGTCGACGATGCCGTCGAAGAGCTGGAACGCGCCTAACCCGAGGAACAGCCCGGCCCAGGCCTGCGGCGGGGCCAGAGTGTGGTGGCGCCGCAAATCCGCATACAACACGAAGCCGGCGACCAGCCCAAGCAGTTCGGCGGTATGCAACAGACCGTCCGAGAGCAACCCGACGGCACGCGTGGAGCGGTCGTAGAAGTGGTGCCAGGCCAGGATCTGGTGAAAGACGATCTCATCGAGCGCGGCCATCACCGCCACACCCAACAGCGCACACCGGCAGAGACCGCCGCGGCCGCTGGCGCCCAAGGATGCAGCAGGTCGAGTCGCACCGGCCGGGCCCCGGGCAACGACACGCCGCGATCCTGCCCGGCCGCCACTCCGACGTCGGACCACCGCCCCGCGAGGACACCTACAGCCGCTAGGCAGAGCGCGACAAGTCAAGGCACCGCTCTCACGCGGGCCCTACGCCCACCAGCCTTCTTCACCTCGGACTGTGCACGCTTTCGGGCGCGTCATCGAATGATCGACGCCCAACCTGTCGATCACGAGTTCGGCCTGCTGCCCATAGCCGAAACTGTTGACCAACAAGTGCAGGTTGCTGGATTTTCGTACGAGTTGGCCCGGTGGTGCGGTACGCACGTCTCACAGGTCTCGTTGCGGGCCAGCCTCGGCCACACTGGTCCACGCACACGATCGACAGTACGAATCGCCGAATTTCGTCCACCAGGCAGCCGCCGCCTGTCGCCTCAGCCCGAGACTCCACCGGCGCCGTCAGGAAGCGAAGCGAACTCCCCCCACTGGCGATACCTCACGGGGTATACTGGTGCCAGGTCGGGATTACTTTAGGAGGGTTCGTATGACTGGGGACGAAGAAACCATCACGCAGGTACTCAATCGGCTCCGCCGTGCGCAAGGGCAACTCGCGGGTGTAATTACCATGATCGAAGCTGGCCGAGGCTGCAAAGACGTCGTCACTCAGCTCGCCGCCGTCTCACGCGCCCTCGACCGTGCCGGATTCAAGATCGTAGCCACCGGCATGCGCCAATGCCTCACCGGCAACGATGACAACAACCAGGAACCCCTGACCGAGGCCGAACTCGAGAAGTTGTTCCTCGCCCTCGCCTGAACCCCTGATACGCCGGTGGACACGAGCTTGGGAGCGTGGCGGTTAACTACCACGGCCCCGACTCCCGACCGCGCCGCATCTGGCCGTGACGTCTATATCCGGACAGAATGGGGCAGGTGGGCGATGAACGATCATCCCGGCAGGCTGCCAACAGTGAGGCGCTGGGGCAGGTAGCGCACGCTCTCAGCGAGGTGGCCCGGTCACTGACCGCGGAACCGGATCTGCACCAGACCATGAAAGGGATCGTGACTGCCGCGGTGGCAACGATCCCTGGCGCGGAGTACGCCGGGGTGTCGCTGCTGGAGGCCGGGCAGCTGCGCACCGTCGCGCCGTCTGACGATCTCGTGGCCCGCTTGGACGAGTTGCAGCATGAGCTGGGCGAAGGCCCATGCGTGGATGCCATCGCCGAGCACCACACCTACCGCACCGGCAACCTCGCCGACGACTCCCGCTGGCCCAAGTTCGCCGACACCGCGGCCAGCCTCGGTGTGGCGTCCGTGCTGGGGTTCCGATTGTTCGCCACCAGCACCACCCTGGGCGCGCTGAACCTGTACTCCTCACAGCGCGACGCGTTCGATGCCGATGCCGAGCACATCGGTGAACTGTTCGCCGCTCACGCCGCCGTCGCCCTGATCGGCTCCCAGGAACAGGCCCAGCTACGCACCGCGCTCGGGACCCGCGACGTGATCGCCACGGCCAAGGGCATCCTCATGCACCGCCACCGCCGCACGGACGCGCAAGCGTCCACGATGCTTCCGACGGCTGGCAACTGAGAACATTGCGCCTCACTCACCAGCAGGGGTGGCCATGGGTCGCGCAACTTCTGCACGTGTCGGCCTACGTGGCGCGCCACCTCGGAGCGCATTGCACGCGCCGAACCGGACGTCCAGGACGGGGGAAAGTTGCGGCAGAGGCGGGCGATTAGGCCTGCTGGCCATCTACTTCAGCTCAGGCATTCGGCAAGTCGTGATTCCGGTGATTACCAGTAAGGTCCGGCATTTCGGTGGTTTACGAGTTCATGAATAACCTCTTCATCAACGTGACGCGATGAGTGTCCTGATTGGACGAGCAGTGGAATCGTTCGACGATGCGCGAATGGCGCGAGCGCGGGCCGACGCTCGCGCGATCGGTTTGTCAGCCCCCGAACGTGACGTCGCCCTGGACGCAGATGCGCAGTGGAACCGTGCTGTCCCTGTCGTTGCGCAGCAGCCACGACTCGGTATCGTCGAGATCGATCGAAACTCGGACCTGCCGGCTGGCCGGATCGACGTAGAGCGCGACGACAAATCGGTGTTGCCGGTGCTGTTCATGATGATCTCCTCGGACGGCGGGCTGCCGTCATCACGGCCCGCGCGGACGCGGGCGGTGCCGTGCGGGTGGGGTGGTCCGGCCGTGTGGCCGGAGGCAAGCGCGGTGCCTGGTACTAGTACTGCAACGGCAGTTAAGGAAGTGGGTAGCCGCGGCGTTTGTAGTGGCTGAGGCGGGCTTGGTGTTGTCGTCGGCGGCGGAAGCGTGACCAGGACCAGATGTGTTCGGCGGCGTCGGCGACAC
>NZ_PQHZ01000107.1 GCF_003385185.1 Amycolatopsis palatopharyngis
GGCCGATGGTGCGGCGGGGGCGGCGCGGGTCCCGCGCGGGGTGCCTGTGGCGGTTGTGGCGGCGTCGGCGGTTTTGTCGGTCGCCCGGTAGGTGACCGGGTTGGCGTCGACCTTTTTGGCTTCCCCGCGCGCTTCCAATGTCGCCAGTGCGTTCCCGACCGCACCGGATGACTTCCCGCCGAGCTGGTTCGCGATGGTGCCGGGGGTGAGCGCGGCGGTGGGGTCGTGGGCGAGTTGTTCGGCCACCATGCGCCGAAGTTCGCCGTTGCGCAGTCGGGTGGCCGCGCCCGGGGCGGCGGGCGCGCTGCCCGTGACCGGAGTCGTGGCTGGCGTGGTCATGGTGTCGGGTCCTTTCGCGAAAACGGGTAGGCGTTCGGCGGGGGTGGTGTCGTGGGTCAGTCGGTGGCGAACGTGGTGATCAGCGCTTTGACCGCGTGGTATTCGTCGGTGGCGTGGTAATGGGTGCCGTCGGCGGTCACGATTCGCCAGTGCTCGCCGCGCACGGTGTCGGCGGGGTAATAGGTTCCGGCGAGTTTTCCGTCGGGACGGGTGACCACCCCGAACAACAGTTGTTGCGCGTCGGCGGGATCGATCACCACACCCGTGACCGTGCACCGGTTTTCGACGAAACGGCGCACCACGATGTCCGGCAGTGGCCCGGGGTCGGCGTCGGGGTCGATGGCGAACACGGTGCGCGGGTCGTTGGCGTTGTGGTTCACGGTGTGCCCCTTTTCGGGTGGTGCGCGGTCGCGGGTGGTCGTTCAGTGGGCGGCGGCGAATTCGGCTTCGGCGGCGTCGGTTGCCCGTTGGTGGGATTCGGCGGCGGTGTCAGCGGCGGCGATGGTGGGATGAATTTCGGACCAACCGCAGTAGCAAAACGCGTCGGCGGTTCCGTCGGGGTTGGTGGCGGTGTCGGCGTAGCACATAGCGGTCCCCATTCGTGAATTGGTGGTTTTCCGACTTCCCGGGGTAGTGGTTCGAATCCGGGGCGGGTGGTTCGTTGTGGTTTCCGGTTGTCCCGGTGACACAACAAACGTAACTCGACCCGGAACGCCGCGCAATAGTTTTCCGGGGTCAATTCCGGGGAATTTTCGCCACCTTTCGACGTGAATCGCGGGCATTTTCCGGACATGTTTGCACAGGTCAGACCATTTCGGGTCGATCCAGAGCGGGCACGCCGGCCATGAATTAGACCGCGGATAATTACGGGTTCTTTTAAGAAATAAGGAATGGGAAATGAGGGGTGGATAGCGTAGGCGGAATGCGCTGGTGAGCATGGGGGCAGGATGATGAGGTTGCGGGACACCGCCGCCGGGCCTGATGTGCTTTCCTGCTTGGTGTCAAGCGAGTCTGGGACACCGGTGGATCCCTCTATAGGGCGCTTGAGCTGCGAGAACGCCTGACACGGGGGGATCCACCTTAGTCGGATACCGGAGAACGAGGCTGATAGGCCGGGTCGGCGGCCCCCCGGTGGGCAATCACCCTCCGGGTCGCCCCTGTCCATGACCGTGGCAACAGGTATCCGCACGCGGGCATGACGCTCGACGCAAGAGAGGCTGACGTCTCGCTGAACGTCGCAGCCATAAATGTTGCGCAGGGACGTCTTCGCGGCGCGCGACAGCGGCACACGACACTCGATAACCAATGGTGTCGGTGATGGTGTGGAATACAGGCGCGTGCCCACGGGATTCTTTGTCTTCGTCCTCGACGGTTGTGCTAGTGCGGTCGACGTTAGCATCGGCGCCGACGGGATCGGGACCGGAAAACGAGGTATTTCGCTGTTTCGCACAATTGCCTTTACCGCCCGGGATTCACGTCTCGATTGCCGTCTCGCTGAAGCGTGATCGAGAACGGTCGACGAGTTCATTTATGGCGCCGTGGATTGGGCGGCGTCGGCGGCGGCGGCGGGGATTCCGGTGTGGTGGGCGCGGAGCCGCGCGGCGAGGTCCACGGTGTCGGTGGTGGGGGTGGTGTCGAGCTCGGCCAGGCGGGTGCGCAGGAGGGTCAGGCTGCGCGAGATGGCCTCGTGCCGGCCGAGTGCGTGCTGCAGGCGCATGATGTCGCGGTAGAGCAGTTCGTTGTGCGGATCGAATGCCCGTGCGGTCTCCAGCAGATCCAGGGTGTAGTCCGGGTCGGTGTCCACTTGGGCGCGGGCGAGCGCGGCCACCGCGTCGAGCGCGTCGCGGCGGGTCGATTGCCGGGCGGCGACCAGCCACTCCCCGTCCACGCCCTCGGCCAAGAGCCCGCCGTAGTGCGCCACGATTGCCTCGCACGCGTCGGTACGCCGTTCCGGCGTGGTGGCGGTGCGGCGGGCGGTGATCGCGTCGGCGAAGCCCCAGTAGTCCACCTCCACCACGGCCGGATCGAGCCGGTACTGGCCGTGCTCGACCAGGACCAGCTCGCCGACCGCGCCGCGGGTGGCAGTGTTCAGGGCGCGGCGGATCCGGGAGAGCACGGTGCGCAGCACACTGGGGGGGTTGCGGGGCGGCGCATCGGGCCACAGGGCATCGACGATCCCGTCTCGGGACACCCCGCCGGGATGCACGGCGAGATACACCAACAGCTCCACCAGCCGGCTACTCAACTCACCCGATAAGTCGCGGTGCCCGACCGCAGGCTGTGCGGGGTCGGGTCGCCAATGCAGGGCCGGGGCGCCGAACACTGTCAGCACCAGCGGCGCGGGTGTCCCGGGGACCGTGTCCGCCGTCAACGGCGGCAGCGGGCGCGGCTCATCGTCGGACCGACTGACGTCGGCGGGAGGCGTCTCCGACACGGGCGGGCCCGAGGTGATCTCCAGGCGATCAGGTCCGCCTCCGGCGTTCCCGGGATGGGACGGTTCAGCCTCCGGTGGCTGCGCCGCCTGCCGAGGTGCGGGGGCGGTCATCGCCACGTCGCGGCCGGGTGCGGTGTCAAGTTCGACAGGCGCGCCCTCGACAGGCTGGGGGGCGCGCAGGAAGGCCAGCAGCTCCCGCGTCGCGGTCTCGGGCAGGGTGAAGGCGCGGGTGCCACGCAGTGGCTCGCCGAGGCCGGGGTCGGTCGCGGAGATGATCCCGCCGGCGGTGACATAGGCGGTCACTCCGGCACGCCATTGGCCCAGTAGCAGCGCGGTGACGCCGACGGGGCTGTGGTTGTCGAGCAGGTTCTGCAGCTGGGCCTGTTGATCCAGTTCTCCGGGCGGCGTCGTGATCAGGACTGCCGGTGGGTGTGATGCCGGGTTCTGCGGGTCGAGGGAGGCTAGTGCGGTGTCCAGATCGGCCACCACGGTGACCGTGTCCGGGAGGTCCGTAGCGGGCATCGGGACGCCGAGCAGGCGGGCCAGATCCGCGGCGGGCACAAGCACCCTCGGCGCGGATCCGCCTTCGGTCCCGGTGGTGAGCAAGGTGAGCAGCAATGCGCGGGCCGCGGCGTATCCACCGGGCCCGACCAGGCCGAGGCCGTGGACGCGGGCCAAGTTAAGGGCGACATGCGCTCCCCCGCCCAGGGTGGCGGTCGTCCCCTCGCCACCGGCACCGTCGGTGTTGGTATCAAAGGCGATATCCACTATGGACGGCGGAATCTCCGGCCTGGTTCCGGAGGTGGCGGGGGCGCCGATCACTCGGCGGGTGCGCGGCGTGAGAACCCGCACCTGCCCCTCGGTCCCGAACTCCGTGTGCCCCGGGGCGCCGGTGGTCGATCTCGGTGACACGGCGGACTGGGCGTGGGGGCGCTGCGGTGGGGTCGGTGCGTCGGTGTCCTGTCCGCTCGCGGCGTCCAGATCGGCGTCTTCGTCGTGGTGCTGGGCGCGTAGGTGAGCCAAGCGCAGCTGATACACCACCGGCGCGAACGGCAGATCGTCGTCGCGCCGGCCACTGCCGGGCCGGTAACGCGCCGCGTGCCGTCGCCGCGCGAGCAGCAACAGAGCACTGATCGCCGCGGCCAAGCCCAGACTGACGAACACCTCGCCGCTACCCCAGGTGACCGCTCCCCCTGCGGAGTTGTTCGCGTCCTGCTCGCCGTCATGATCGGCGGCGGGCGTGGTGGGCGGGGCGGACGTCGACGGCGGCGGTGGTGTGGTGGTGCTCGGCGCCGGAGATGCCGACTCGGGAACCGGAGCCAGGGGCGCGTGTTCCGACGGTGGTGGTGACGGTGCATCAGGTGGGGTGGGAGTGTGGCTGGTTGCGGGGAGGCGCAGTGTGTCGCCGGGGTGGATCAGGTTCGGGTTGGTCAGCACGCGCCCGCTGGCTTGGGTGCTGCCCTTGTTGAGGGCCCAGATTTCCGGCCAGCGCGCGCCGTCGCCCAGGCGGCGCTGCGCGATCCGCCACAGCGAGTCGTGCACCCCGTTCTCCGGTGCCCGAACCCGCTCGGTTCCGGGCTCGGCCGAGGGCTGGGACCAGGGCAACGGGATGTTGGTGTGGGTGTGTTCGCTGGCGGCTGGCGTGGGCCAGGCGGGGGCGGTTACGGCCACCGGGGCGTGCCCGACGGGCCGCGCGGTGTCGGCGGGGGCGATGGGTGCGGCGGTGGCGGTGCGGCCCAGCACGGCGATCAGCAGGGCGCCGACGAGCACGGCCGCCACGCGCCGCACCGGCCCGCTCTGGGTTCGCAGGTGCGGCCACCGAGCGCCCCGGGCGACGTCGAGGGCACACGCGGCGACGTCGAGGACGAACACCAGCCACAGCAGCCAGGTCAGGCACGCGAGCGTGTCGAGCAGGACGCTGCTCGATATCGGCGCCATGAGCACGGAGCCGATCTCGTCCAAAGTGGGCAGATGGTCCGGCAACGGCCATCCCACGGCGTAGATCAGCGCGACCGGCAACCCGACGACCAGCGCGGCCAGCAGGATGGCCGCGAGCAGCCCGCGTACCGCCCGGCCCAGCAGCCGCGCGGTGCGCGTGATCCGGGTGCGACCGGCCGGCGTGCTCATCCGCTGCTCGCCGCCACTGCCGCGACTCCGCCGGTGCCGACGGACTCCGGTGCGACCGGTGGTGCTGGTGTCACTGGACGGGCGGCAGGTGGCTCGGTGGCCGTCTGCGTGTCTGTGCCGTTGGTGTCGTTTTTCGTCGAGCTGGGGCGTGTGCGCTTGCCGCGGCGGGTGGGCTTGGCCGCCTGGTCGCGCCAGCGGGTGAGGTCGGCGGCGGGGATGTCGGTGACCTGGGCCAGCTCGGGCACGTCGATGACGTCGCCGGCCGCGGTCAGGACCTCGCCGAGCTCGCGTTCGAGCTCGGCAACCCGGCTGGCGAGCTCGGTGTGCCGACGGGCCAGCTCGCCCACAGTGGTGGCCGCCTGTGCGCGACGTGTGCTGCGCGCGGAGTCTCGTTCCTCGAGGCGACGGGCGATCTCCTCTTCCGATGTGGCCATGTCGACTTTTCCTTTCCGTGACGGTGCTGGGAGTCCTCAGGGTTCGATTGCCTGAACTGCCGTGGGTTCGTTGGGGACCATTAGCGCCAGGTCGGGCGCTTGTCCTGGTGGGAGTGGGTTCACTCGTTGGTGTGAAGAATCCGATTGATGGTCGAGATTCTCGACGAGAT
>NZ_PQHZ01000108.1 GCF_003385185.1 Amycolatopsis palatopharyngis
GGGTGTTCGGCGACGTCCTACTCTCCCACAGCCCTTCGGCTGCAGTACCATCGGCGCTGCCAGGCTTAGCTTCCGGGTTCGGAATGGGACCGGGCGTTTCCCTGGCGCTATGATCACCGTAACTCTGTGAAACAACCAACCACCTGCCCACCCCTGATGGTGCTGGGGTGGTGGTGTGGTGTTTCAGAGCTGTAGAGCGGATGCGTAGCATGTTTGTGGGCAAGTCCTCGGCCTATTAGTACCAGTCAACTCAAAACACATTACTGTGCGTCCATTTCTGGCCTATCAACCCAATGGTCTGTTGGGGGCCTTAACCCACAAAGGGTGGGAGACCTCATCTTGGAACAGGCTTCCCGCTTAGATGCCTTCAGCGGTTATCCCTTCCGAACGTGGCTAACCAGCCATGCCACTGGCGTGACAACTGGCATACCAGAGGTTCGTCCGTCCCGGTCCTCTCGTACTAGGGACAGCCTTCCTCAAGTCTCCTGCGCGCGCGGCGGATAGGGACCGAACTGTCTCACGACGTTCTAAACCCAGCTCGCGTGCCGCTTTAATGGGCGAACAGCCCAACCCTTGGGACCTACTCCGGCCCCAGGATGCGACGAGCCGACATCGAGGTGCCAAACCATGCCGTCGATATGGACTCTTGGGCAAGATCAGCCTGTTATCCCCGGGGTACCTTTTATCCGTTGAGCGACACCCCTTCCACCAGGTGGTGCCGGATCACTAGTCCCGACTTTCGTCCCTGCTCGACACGCCTGTCTCACAGTCAAGCTCCCTTGTGCACTTGCACTCAACACCTGATTGCCAACCAGGCTGAGGGAACCTTTGGGCGCCTCCGTTACTCTTTAGGAGGCAACCGCCCCAGTTAAACTACCCATCAGGCACTGTCCCTGAACCAGATCATGGTCCGAGGTTGAGATTCCCAATTCGACCAGAGTGGTATTTCAAGATTGACTCCACCTCCACTAGCGTGAAGGCTTCACAGTCTCCCACCTATCCTACACAAGCCGAACCGAAAACCAATACCAAACTATAGTAAAGGTCCCGGGGTCTTTCCGTCCTGCCGCGCGTAACGAGCATCTTTACTCGTAGTGCAATTTCGCCGGGCCTGTGGTTGAGACAGCCGGAAAGTCGTTACGCCATTCGTGCAGGTCGGAACTTACCCGACAAGGAATTTCGCTACCTTAGGATGGTTATAGTTACCACCGCCGTTTACTGGCGCTTAAATTCTCAGCTTCGCCCCGAAAGGCTAACCGGTCCTCTTAACGTTCCAGCACCGGGCAGGCGTCAGTCCGTATACATCGAATTGCTTCTTCGCACGGACCTGTGTTTTTAGTAAACAGTCGCTTTCCGCTGGTCTCTGCGGCCAACTCACCCTAGCCCGCACGGGGCTTCAGGTGCTTTGGCCCCCCTTCTCCCGAAGTTACGGGGGCATTTTGCCGAGTTCCTTAACCACAGTTCACCCGATCGCCTTGGTATTCTCTACCTGACCACCTGTGTTGGTTTGGGGTACGGGCCGCACATGCACTCGCTAGAGGCTTTTCTCGGCAGCATAGGATCACTCTACTTCACCTCAATCGGCTACGCATCACGTCTCAGAGTATATGAGGCACGGATTTGCCTATGCCTCCTCCTACACGCTTACACCAGTACTACCATTCACTGGCGGAGCTACCTTCCTGCGTCACCCCATCGCTTGACTACTACAGGATCAGGTCCCACGCTCCACACACGCACCGCATCCCGAAGGAATTAGCACGCGGCTTCGGGTGGTTAGTCTCACCTGCCTCATCAGGGACGCACAAACGCGGGTACGGGAATATCAACCCGTTATCCATCGACTACGCCTGTCGGCCTCGCCTTAGGTCCCGACTTACCCTGGGCGGATTAGCCTGGCCCAGGAACCCTTGGTCATCCGGCGGCAGAGTTTCTCACTCTGCTTTCGCTACTCATGCCTGCATTCTCACTCCCACACCCTCCACGACTCGCTCACGCGGCCGCTTCCCTGGATGCAGGACGCTCCCCTACCCATCCACACGACTAGACAACACCCCAAAAAGGATGAAGCCGATCTATTGTGTAAATGACACAGCTTCGGCGGTGTGCTTGAGCCCCGCTACATTGTCGGCGCAGGACCACTTGACCAGTGAGCTATTACGCACTCTTTCAAGGGTGGCTGCTTCTAAGCCAACCTCCTGGTTGTCTGGGCAATCCCACATCCTTTCCCACTGAGCACACACTTAGGGGCCTTAGCTGGTGTTCTGGGCTGTTTCCCTCTCGACGACGAAGCTTATCCCCCGCCGTCTCACTGCCGCACTCTCACACACCCGTATTCGGAGTTTGGTTGATTTCGGTAACCCGGTAAGGCCCCTAGACCATCCAGTAGCTCTACCCCGGATGTGAAACATGCGACGCTGCACCTAAATGCATTTCGGGGAGAACCAGCTATCACGGAGTTTGATTGGCCTTTCACCCCTACCCACAGCTCATCCCCTCAGTTTTCAACCTAAGTGGGTTCGGGCCTCCACGACGTCTTACCGTCGCTTCACCCTGGCCATGGGTAGATCACTCCGCTTCGGGTCTAGACCACGCGACTCAATCGCCCTATTCAGACTCGCTTTCGCTACGGCTACCCCACACGGGTTAACCTCGCCACGCAGCACTAACTCGCAGGCTCATTCTTCAAAAGGCACGCCATCACCATCCCGAAGGATCGCTCTGACGGCTTGTAGGCACACGGTTTCAGGTACTCTTTCACTCCCCTCCCGGGGTACTTTTCATCTTTCCCTCACGGTACTAGTCCGCTATCGGTCATCAGGAAGTATTTAGGCTTACCGGGTGGTCCCGGCAGATTCACAGCAAATTCCACGAGCTCGCTGCTACTCGGGAACACCGTCCAAACACAACGCAGCAGTTTTCGCGTACGGGACTCTCACCCACTCCGGTCACGCTTCCCAGCATGTTCCACTAACCACCACGCGCATCCCCAGGAATGTCAGTCCCTGGACAACGGGTCCCACAACACCGCACACACAACACCTGACAGCTTGACATGCATACGGTTTAGCCTCTTCCGCTTTCGCTCGCCACTACTCACGGAATCACGGTTGTTTTCTCTTCCTACGGGTACTGAGATGTTTCACTTCCCCGCGTTCCCTCCACACCGTCTATATATTCAACGGCGGGTAACACCCCATCACGGGTGCTGGGTTTCCCCATTCGGACACCCTCGGATCTCAGCTCGGTTGACAGCTCCCCGAGGCTTATCGCAGCCTCCCACGTCCTTCATCGGCTCCTGATGCCTAGACATCCACCATGTGCCCTTAATAACTTGACCACAAAGATGCTCGCATCCACTCTACAGTTCTCAAACACCACACCCAGAGGCGTGTTGCCTCAGGACCCAACAGCATGCCAGCAAACAATCCGAACCAACTCCCAGAAACACCCGATCCACACTCCCCAAAAGGAAGCAGTACGAGAGCGTCCCGGCAAAACCGGCCGAACCATCACCAGTAGTTCCACAATTCCTTGAGCAACCACCACAGAAACACAGTCGGTTTCTCGATGATGGCCACCCCACGACATCACCCCGGGTATCCCGGGAGCCGTGGATGTGTTGCTCCTTAGAAAGGAGGTGATCCAGCCGCACCTTCCGGTACGGCTACCTTGTTACGACTTCGTCCCAATCGCCAGTCCCACCTTCGACCACTCCCTCCCCGAAAGGTTGGGCCGTGGGCTTCGGGTGTTACCGACTTTCGTGACGTGACGGGCGGTGTGTACAAGGCCCGGGAACGTATTCACCGCAGCGTTGCTGATCTGCGATTACTAGCGACTCCGACTTCACGCAGTCGAGTTGCAGACTGCGATCCGAACTGAGACCGGCTTTAAGGGATTCGCTCCACCTCACGGTATCGCAGCCCTCTGTACCAGCCATTGTAGCATGTGTGAAGCCCTGGACATAAGGGGCATGATGACTTGACGTCATCCCCACCTTCCTCCGAGTTGACCCCGGCAGTCTCCCGCGAGTCCCCGCCATTACGCGCTGGCAACACAGGATAAGGGTTGCGCTCGTTGCGGGACTTAACCCAACATCTCACGACACGAGCTGACGACAGCCATGCACCACCTGTACACCGGCCACAAGGGGGCCGACATCTCTGCCGGTTTCCAGTGCATGTCAAGCCCAGGTAAGGTTCTTCGCGTTGCATCGAATTAATCCACATGCTCCGCCGCTTGTGCGGGCCCCCGTCAATTCCTTTGAGTTTTAGCCTTGCGGCCGTACTCCCCAGGCGGGGCGCTTAATGCGTTAGCTACGGCACGGACAACGTGGAAGTCGCCCACACCTAGCGCCCAACGTTTACAGCGTGGACTACCAGGGTATCTAATCCTGTTCGCTCCCCACGCTTTCGCTCCTCAGCGTCAGTATCGGCCCAGAGACCCGCCTTCGCCACCGGTGTTCCTCCTGATATCTGCGCATTCCACCGCTACACCAGGAATTCCAGTCTCCCCTACCGAACTCAAGTCTGCCCGTATCGACCGCAAGCTGGAGGTTAAGCCTCCAGTTTTCACGGCCGACGTGACAAACCGCCTACGAGCTCTTTACGCCCAATAATTCCGGACAACGCTCGCACCCTACGTATTACCGCGGCTGCTGGCACGTAGTTAGCCGGTGCTTCTTATCCAGGTACCGTCACCCCGAAAGGCTTCGTCCCTGGCGAAAGAGGTTTACAACCCGAAGGCCGTCATCCCTCACGCGGCGTCGCTGCATCAGGCTTGCGCCCATTGTGCAATATTCCCCACTGCTGCCTCCCGTAGGAGTCTGGGCCGTGTCTCAGTCCCAGTGTGGCCGGTCGCCCTCTCAGGCCGGCTACCCGTCGACGCCTTGGTAGGCCACTACCCCACCAACAAGCTGATAGGCCGCGGGCTCATCCCGTACCGCCGGAGCTTTCCACCCCACACCATGCGATGTGGGGTCATATCCGGTATTAGACCTCGTTTCCAAGGCTTATCCCAAAGTACAGGGCAGATTACCCACGTGTTACTCACCCGTTCGCCACTAATCCACCCCGAAAGGCTTCATCGTTCGACTTGCATGTGTTAAGCACGCCGCCAGCGTTCGTCCTGAGCCAGGATCAAACTCTCCAACAATGCATTGAAAAATCCGATCGATGACTACATCAATCAATCACTCAAAGAAACCCACAAAGGGTATTCTCATACATAAGCTCTACTGGCTTAGTTCACTAGCACACTGTTGAGTTCTCAAGCAACACACCACTACGCGAAAAGCTTGTTATTATCCCGAGGCA
>NZ_PQHZ01000109.1 GCF_003385185.1 Amycolatopsis palatopharyngis
GTCACCGACGTTTCCCTGGGGTTCGCGAATTCTGAAGTGGACAGTGATGGGAACTCAAGTGGTGGGGGCCGGTAATGAGGGTACTGGGATGCTTGGGTTCACGAACCGATGGCGGAAGCGTTGGTCGGTTCTGGTACTCAGGCGCGTGTTGTCGGCGTTGCGGCCTGTTTGCTGTGGTGTCAGCCTCGGGGTGCGTACATGATGACGGCGACACCGATGAGGCAGAGCAGGGCGCCGGTGATGTCGTAGCGGTCGGGGCGGTAGCCGTCGAGGGCCATGCCCCAGGCCAGCGAGCCCGCGACGAAGATGCCGCCGTAGGCGGCGAGGATGCGGCCGAAGTGTGCGTCGGGTTGCAGGGTGGCGACGAAGCCGTAGAGGCCGAGGGCGATGACCCCGGCGCCGATCCAGATCCAGCCGCGGTGTTCGCGGACGCCTTGCCAGACGAGCCAGGCGCCGCCGATTTCGGCGAGCGCGGCCAGCACGAACAGCGCGATCGACTTCAGGACGAGCACGAGCAACCTTTCCGAATGTTGCGTGGTGGCGCGGCGTGGTGGGGTGGCGGTTCAGCTGGGAGTGCCGAAGAGGTCGGCCAGCAGGGGGGCGGCGTCGTCGGGGGCGTGCACGTCGAACTGCAGCTCGCCTGCGGACAGGTGCAGCGTGAAGGTGAAGAAGGCGCAGCATTGCTGTTCGGCTGCAGCGAGGGCGGCGACTTCGCCTGCGGTGTGCGCGGGCAGGTGGAAGCGCAGGCCGCCGTCGATGGGGTCTCGGCGGTGGGCGTGGTCCAGCAGTTCGTGCCACTGCTGGGCTCGTTCGGCTTGATCGCTGCCGTTGAGCGTGCAGGCGATCGGTGCGGGTGTGGTCCCGTTGTCGCCGGTGTTGTCGGTGGTGGGCCGCGGTGGGCTCAGTTTGATGGGCGTGGGTTGTGGGTCGTGTTGGTGGTGCAGGAACCCGCAGCCGGGGTCGCAGCGGCCGGGTCGGGGCGGACCGTCGATCTCGGTCAGGGCCTGGCGCAGCCGCTCGGTGAAGGCGTCGAGTTCGGTGGCGCGTTGTTCGGCCTCGGCGATGCGGGTCGCGAGCATGGGGCGCAGCCGGTGTCGGACGTCGGTGCACAGGCCGTCTTCCCAGACCTGCAGCAGGTCGCGGATCTCCTCCAGGGGCAGGCCGAGTCGTTTGCCCGAGGTGATGAAGCCCAGCCGTTCGATGGCGTCGTCGCCGTAGAGTCGGTAGCCCGACTCGGAGCGCTGGGCGGGCAGCAGTCCGGCTTGTTCGTAGAACCGCAGCGTGGTCGGGCGCACCCCGGCCCGCTCGGCCAGTTGAGAGATCCGATAGGTCGTCACACTCCGACGGTAAACCTTCGAGTCGACTCGAAGGTCAAGCTGTTGCCGCTGAGCACACAGGCCGTCGAGCTAGGCGTGTCGATCGCTGGTCGGCAGATCGGGAGGGTCGAGGACGACCGTGTAGCGCTCGGCGCCACCGACGGACAGGCCGAACAGGTCGCACAGGCGGCGGATATCGCCTCTGGTGGCGTGAACTTCGTGCAGGATGCGGTCTTCGCGCAGGGCCTGGGTGGACAAGCCCAGGCGGTGGGCCAGCCACTCGATCTGGACGGGGCGGGTGTGGTTGGCGCTGCGGTAGTGGATGAACAGGTGCGGGTTGGCGGTGGCGGGCCAGCGGGCAGAGCGGTAGTCGAGGTAGGCGCTCAGCCGCTGGCGTACCGGGCTGGCGAGCGGGATGGTGCGATCTCCGGCCTGCAGGTGGCCGTCGTGGACGTCGGTGAGCTGCAGGTTGCGCAGTTGCTGGGAAGACAGGGCGTGGAAGGCCACCAGCGCGGCGATCGCCGCCCGGGTGGTGTCCTCGCTGTACAGCGCCTCGCGGATGTCGTCGACCGGGGTGGGCAGGGGGACTCGGCCTGGTCCTCGACCGAGCGGGATACGCGCGGTCGGGTTGACGAATACGCGCTTGTGGACTTTGAGCAGCCGGAAGATCGAGCGCAGCCCTTGGAGCATGGTGTGGCGGGGTGTGCCGGAGGTGGGCAGGATCGCGAGAACGTCATCACGGGTGATCTCTCGGAGATGTTCGTGCCCGCGCACCGCCCAGGTTTGCAGTGCGGGCAGGGCCCATCGCAGTTTTGCCTGAATCGTGCGGGCCGCGCGGGGAATGCTGCGGGGTGGGCTGGTGTGGCCGTGGCGCATCACGTCGAACCACCACCGCAGGTCGGTCACCATCTCGTCGGGCAGGCCGATGGTTTTGGCGGTGAACCAGCGTTCGATGGTCGGGACGCGGTCGTCGTGGAGGAATCCGTGGGCGGCCAGGACGTCGAGGATGGGGCGGACCGGACCATCGATGACGGACAGGGTGGCGACATCGCTGGCGTTGATGGCCGCGCCGGGAGTGTCCTGCAGCCCCAGCAGGATGTGCAGGCCCGTCCGGGTGCGGGTTGCGACCTTGGAGTCCCAGCCATGCCGGGCGGCGTGTTCGGTGACGCACTCGTCGAGGTAGGCCGCAAGTCCTGGATCGGACGGGGCTGGAAAGCCGCGTGCATTCCCGGCATGCAAATCGCGGGGCAGGATGAAGGCAACCAGTTGCTGATGGCGTATCGGACAACGGGCGGGCAGCGGCCGTGGTCTCTGCCGCCGGCGTTGGTCGGCCGCAGCGGCGCGAGCGGCGCGGACACCGAGCCCGGTGAACATGTCGGCGAAGTACAGCTGGTGCCCCCAGCGCCAAATGTGCTCGGCCTGGTCGGCATGGGTGCTGCTCGGCAGCCAGAGTGCCTGTTTACGGCACAGCCGGCACAGGCCGTTGGCGTTGACGTGGCTCATCCGTGCGCAGATGACGCAGTCGGCACGGCCGGGGTGGTGGCGTCGCCAGCCGCGGCATCCTTCGCACAGCCAGGCGTTGCCGCGTCGGGTGCCCCACGCGTGGCAGTCCGGACACGAATCCACCGTCAACGGCGAGAACCGGTGACAGCGCACACACAACCCGGCGGTGTAGTAGTCGCTGGTCGAGCCGCACTTCCGGCACGGTGGCGCAATCCCCGGGCCGCCGGGCTGGCAGGGGTAACAGAAGTCCGACTGGGCCGTCTTGACCGGGCGTTGCCCGCAGCGGGTGCACGGCCGTGGCGTGGTCGTGGTGTTCGTGCGCATCGCGTCGAAGATGGTCCACTGCAGCACTTTCCGTGGCGGTGCGCCGGTGGCGGCGAACCGCGCGGTCGGCCCGGGCCGCAGTCCCGGCGGGCCAGGCCGAGTCGCCCGTCCCGCCCGGCTGCGGAACAGATCGGCGAAGAACAGCTGGTGCCCATGGCGGATCGCGGCGGCGAGATCGTCGGTGCCGACCAGGTCGGCTTGTCGCCAGCACAGTCGACACGCGCCCCAATTCGGGTCGAGGGCCACGCGCCGCCCGCAGGCGACACAGTCACCGAGCGGGCGGCGCTGTCGCCACGCGTGGCAGCCCTGGCACAGCCATTTACGAGTGCGGGTCGCGCCCCAGGCGTAGCAGTCCTCGCACGAGTCGATGGTCAGCGGGGAGAACCGGTGGCAGCGGGCGCACAGGCCCGCGCTGTAGTAATTCTCGGTCGCTCCGCAGCGCTGACACGGCGGGGGCGTCACGGGCCCGCCGGGCTGGCAGGTGCAGCAGTAGTCGACATGGCGGTGCTTGACCGGGCGGGTCCGGCATACGCTGCACAAGCGCGGCCATGGTCGGCCACTCACGCCGGTGGCACAGAGCGGTGCCGACCGAACCGGGGCGTGACCACTGCCCCTCCCGTGGCGTCGGCCGTCTTCTGCGGCCTGCGAGCGGCCACCTTGTCCGGCTCCCGGATCAGTAGCTCGGTCGGTTCACACTCCAGCACCGCGCAGATCACGTCGAGGTCGTCCAGCCGGATCGTGGTCGGCGTGCCGGTCCACAAGGCTGACATCTTGCCCGCACTGATCTCCAACCCGGCCTCGGCCAACCGGCGGCGCATCTCGGTGGACTTCCAGATACCCGCCTCAGCTGCTTTCATCCGCAGATTCCACCGCATCAGCGCACCTCCGCTACTGCATGAGCCGGGAGGCCACCCGCTGGTTGGCCGTCTCCCAGGCATGTTCGATGTGGTTGGTGTGGACATGGATGTAGCGCGTCGTCGTCGACAGCCATTCGTGACCCAGAATCTCTTGTATCGCTTTGAGATCCATGCCTCGTTCGTACAGCGACGAGGCGCAGAAGTGTCGCAAACCGTGCGGTGTCAACCGACCCACCCACGCTGGAAGCCACCGGTCGACAGCATCCGCCAGGCTGGAACGCAATGCGTCATCGCCGATCCGCACACATCGCCCGGTGTCTCGGTCGCGGCGCTCACTCGGCAGCAGTGGGGCATCCGGATCAGACCAGTCCGGACCGAACTGGTGGCGCACATCGGTCAGCCACCAGTCCATCAAAGCGTCGATCTCATTGATCGCGGGTACCAGACGAGGTTTGTGCCCGCGTCCTCGGCTGCCCTTGCCGAACCGGACATGCAGCTTGCCCCGTTCACCCAGATCGGGCCGCCAGTCGCGAATGTCAAGCATCAGCGACTCCGTGATCCGCAAACCCGCCCGGCGCCACAGCGAGGCCGCCATGTAGTCACGCGCCGCCGGCAGGAACTTGCGGGCATGTGGCAACGACTCACGCCACGCGCCGAACAATGTCTCGACCTCCTGCTGCGCAGGTGGCACCCGCACAGCGACGTAGTCCGGCTTGGACGGACGGTTGAACTCATCCACCGGCTGCTCGAGAACATGACCGGTCAATGCGTGGATGTCTCCCTGGTAGCGCGCCACGAGGAACTCGAAGAACGCCGTCAGCGTCCCCGCTTTGCTGTACACCGTGGACGCCGCGCGGCCACGCCTGCGCTGGTCAGCCAAGAACCGATCGACATCCTCAGCGCGCGTTGTCCACACCGGTCGGCTGGTGAAGCGCACGAACTCGAACACCACCGACCGATACGACCCCACTACACCGTCCGTCACACCGGCGCCGAGCTGAGCCAGCGCGAACTGATCCACCAACTCCTGCTCAAAGTCCTCGAACTCTGCGGCAGTGCGCAATCGCCGCGCGGCCCCCAACGACCGCACCTCAGCCAACGCCACGGACACCCCTGTTCAATCGGAGAACGAATGTGTCAACAACATCGGCATCTCGTCGAGAATCTCGACCATCAATCGGATTCTTCACACCAACGAGTGAACCCACTCCCACCAGGACAAGCGCCCGACCTGGCGCTAATGGTCCCCAACGAACCCACGGCAGTTCAGGCAATCGA